>NZ_BCVK01000001.1 GCF_001591705.1 Lactococcus cremoris subsp. cremoris NBRC 100676
GTAAAGATTTCACTGACTACTCTGTCAGTAAGTTCTGAAAGAACCGACATATCTGTCAGTTCGACTTTTTTAGCCGCTTTAGTCAAAGCATCAAAAATTTTCTCACTGTTAAATTTCACTGAGCGTCCGTCACGCTTTATCACATTAATTTCTTCTAGTGTTACATCTTGATATTTTATTTCACTTTTCATATTAACCATCCTCTTCAATTACATCATCTATTTTATCAAATTCTCGGAAATGACACAATATATAGAATAAATTATGTAATGACACACAATATCTTGTGTTGCTTGCTTTCATTCAGCTTTTTCTTATTATTTGACAAAATATAAGTTTTTTGTATCACAATTGTAATGTTTTTGTTTTAAATCAGATTTTTTAGATTAAAGGCAAAAAGTTTTTACAAATATAAATCCTTAACGAAAAAACGTTTACAAACCGCCACCAAATTGACATCTTTTTTTAGCTTGAGGCGTGGTAGAATAAAGATAGTACTTATTATATTTTGTAATCTTTAGAAAGGTAATTATTTATGCCAGTATCACGTGTTAAAGTTAAAAATAGACATTTAAAAAAGAAAACTAAAAAACCACTCGCTTTTTATAAACCAACCACAAAATTTGTTGGCGCTGTTCTTATTGCCGGAACATTGACAACCACACATGAACTTCTTCTGCAACAGACAAGTCCAATGGTTCAAGCAGCAACTAACTCATCAGAGGCTTTTATTGAAAGTATTGCCGCATCAGCAAAACCTGTGGCAGATGCTAATGGCTTATATCCTTCGGTCATGATTGCCCAAGCTATTTTGGAAAGCAACTGGGGCTCAAGTCAGCTTTCACGAGCACCTTATTATAATTTATTTGGTATTCAAGGCACTTATCAAGGAAAGAGTGTCGTATTTAAAACTCAAGAGTATCTCAATGGTAAATGGGTGACTAAAGATATGCCCTTTAGGGTCTATCCTTCCTTTAATCAAAGTTTTCAAGACAATGCTTATGTCCTAAAAACAACAAACTTTGGGAATGGTCCCTATTACGCTAAGGCTTGGCGGGCTAATGCTGCCACCTATCAAGACGCTACTGCTGCTTTGACGGGCAAATATGCTACCGACCCAAGTTATGGCGCTTCACTAAATCGCATTATTTCTCAATATAATTTGACTCGTTTTGACGGAGCTTCTTCAGCTGGAAATACTAATTCTGGTGGCTCGACAACCACAAATACGAATAATAATTCTGGAACCAATAGCAGTTCAACTACTTATACCGTCAAATCTGGTGATACTCTTTGGGAAATTTCACAAAGATATGGAATTAGTGTCGCTCAAATTCAAAGTGCGAATAATCTTAAAAGTACCATTATCTACATTGGTCAAAAACTTTTACTGACAGGTTCAGCTTCTTCTACAAATTCAGGTGGTTCAAACAATTCCGCAAGCACTACTCCAACCACTTCTGTGACACCTGCAAAGCCAGCTTCACAAACATCTGTTAAGGTTAAGTCCGGAGATACCCTTTGGGCGCTATCAGTAAAATATAAAACTAGTATTGCTCAATTGAAAAGTTGGAATCATTTAAGTTCTGATACCATTTATATTGGTCAAAATCTTATTGTTTCACAATCTGCTGCTACTTCAAATCCTTCGACAGGTTCAGGCTCAACTGCTACCAATAACTCAAACTCGACTTCTTCTAACTCAAATGCCTCAATTCATAAGGTCGTTAAAGGAGATACTCTCTGGGGACTTTCGCAAAAATCTGGCAGCCCAATTGCTTCAATCAAGGCTTGGAATCATTTATCTAGCGATACTATTTTAATTGGTCAGTATCTGCGAATAAAATAAATTATTATTAATGAACTTTTAGCTAATAAAAAAAAGAATGAAATTCAATTCATTCTTTTTTTAATTCTTGTAAAACCGCTTGAAGATGGATAGAACGGGTCGGTTCTGACATTCCAACAGTCATTTCCCAAGGAGTTGTTTCTTTTTCAAGAGCCAATTCAAGAAAAACACGTTGAAATGAAGTTAATTCTTCACAGTTCGTTAAATAGTCAATCTCTTTTTTAGAGAGCAAAATTTTGTCACGTTGAATCACTTTGTTTAGGTAGCGAACCCAAAGTTCTAAATTCCATTTGGACTTTTGGGCAGCCTGCAAGAGATATTCAATCCACGTCATTGTAATAACCTCAGTATTTTTGGATTTTTTCGTAAATAATTTTTTAAAGCTTCTTCACCATAAGCCAAACTATAAGCTTCTAAAATAACCGCTGGGTCTGCCGATCCATCAGTATACTTAAAACGTTCTAAAAGGATATCCGGACTTTCAATTTTCAATTTCTTCATCAATTTTGCAATGTCTGGCACATCTTTGGTACGTCCGACTTGAATTTTATCAATCAAAATCGCTTCCAGTGGTGAGAGCCCAACAGTCAAATGACTTCCTTCAAAAATAATTGTTTCATCTGTTTTTGAATGAGACATAACTTCCCCAACTGCTTGACTCAGCCAAGGTTCATTAGCAGTTCCCACATGATATTCTTCACCAATTTCTTCAATGATTTTATCTATTTTTTCAGTAGTCTCATAAAAAGCATCAATATCCTCTGTCGCCTTCATTCCATAGTATTCAAGCACAAAACCGCCAACACAGTGTAAATGAAGTTGCAAATTCTCTTCTGAAAGTTTTTCATTCAAGCGGGAAAATAATTGATGATAATTCAAATTTTTAACCTCTCTCACACTTCCAAATTTTTGTCATTTCTCTTTCCATTATCAATGATAGATAAGAATTTGTCAAGTTGAAATTGCTGACAGAATCAGTAATTTTGTTGCAACTTATGCATTTATAATTTCTATTTGACAAGAAGACATTGTTTCAAGAGCAGCCAAGTGTTTTTCTGGTGAAACGCCCGCACAACAAGAAGCATCGACTGTCAACTTCACTTCGGGAGCATAGGCTTTGATTAACAAGGCATTAGAAACCACACAAATATCCGTACAAATTCCGATGAGTTCAACCTCATCAAAGTTTTCATCACGGATAAATTCCGCTAAACTTCTTGAACCAAAAGTTGTTTTTTCAAAAATTTTAGCAAAGCCAACTTGTGCTTCTTTGCGAATTTCCCAACCATAAGTCCCATTTTGACAGTGAAGAACCGGCAAATTCTTTCCTTCTTGTGTTGATAAATAATCTTCAAAATGCGTGTCTTGCGTGGCAAACCGATTTTCTTTAGGATAGTGAGAAAGTTTTTCAATGACATTAGGAAGAATAGCTTGCGCCTCTTTTGTTCCCAAACTTCCATCAATAAAATCATTTTGAAAATCAACTAAAACAAGTGCTTTTTTCATCTTTTCTCCTTGGTATTTGATAATTTTTTCTTATTATGACCGAGCATTATTCTTCGCAAGGTGAGCGTGGATCGACTAGGCAGTCTAGCGTTTTATAGTTAGAGATAATTATAGCAAAAATCTAAAAAATCTGTCAGCAAAATTCTACTGACAGACCTTTTTTAATTTACTGACCAAATTCTCTGCTGTCTTGTAAGAAAGGTAAACAATCTGTCAGTAAAATATTTCATTATTATTCTTTAGAAATCAACTTCATCAGGATTTTTAGCCAATCCGGCTTTACCATGAAGACTGTCAATAAAAGCAATATCTTCAATACTTAAATCAAAATCAAAGATTTCTGCATTTTCTTTAATTCTAGCAGGGGTTACTGATTTAGGAAGTGGGAGGTATCCTTTATGAAGTGACCAACGAAGTACCACTTGGGCAATTGTTTTATTATATTTATTTGCCAAATCAGCAAGTTCTGCAACTTCAAAGATTTTACCAGTTCCAAGCGGGCTATAAGCCTCAGTCAAGATATTATTGTCCACATTAAAACTTACAATTTCTTCTTGTTGGTCACTTGGATTGACCATGATTTGGTTAACTGCTGATTTGATTTCAGCAAATTTCAACAAAGGTTTCAAATGACGTGGATGGAAGTTTGAAACACCAATCGCACGAGTTTTCCCAGCTTTTAATCCTGCTTCCATTGCTTTCCAAACAGCGAGATTGCGTTTTTAAAAGTCAGGACGAAAAGCCTTTGGATTTGGCCAATGAATGAGATATAAATCGACATAATCAAGCCCCAATTTTTCCAATGACTCGTCCAATGCTTTTGCTGCATCTTCTGTCGTTCCTACGCCCCAAAGTTTAGTAGTAATGAAAAGTTCTTCACGTGGAATTCCTGAGTCAGCAATTGCTTTACCAACGGATTCTTCATTTTTTAAGCAGCCGCTGTATCGATATGACGATAGCCTGCTTCAAGGGCAGCTTTTACTGCATTATAAGCTTCTTCTCCACTTGCTGATTGCCAAGTCCCAAAACCAACTTTTGGGATTTTAATGCCATTGTTTAATGTGTAAGTGTCTGTTAATGTCATATTTTTTCTCCTTAGTAATTTTAAAAATACATGAGTTCGTCACCAATCAAAACTCTTTTTTACTTCTTAAATTCTTTCAATGGGAAACCAAAGTTCTAACTCCTCTGGATTTTCAGCTGAAATCGAATGATGCTCCTGTACGGCTCCAACTAGTTCCAAATCCTGTTGAGCCATGAAGTTTTCTATCTCTGAATATACTTTGTGCATTTCATAAGTTGCTGTTTCAACAACTAAATACCGAAAGCTTGGAAAGGTCCATTTTGTCCAATTTTCAGGAGTTTTCGTAGTATTTTCAACTTCAGCACCTGCCAGATAAAGTCCACCATCGGACCAAGCGCTAAAAGTTCGTGCCTCATCAGACATGGCTCCCCACACGGCAAGAGGTTGTTTAACTAAATGAGCAATTTCGTCAAAAGCATTTGTAGCTTGCTGCCAGAGCGGCGGAATCCAAATGTCAGCTTCTTGCGATTTACCTAAGCCTTCTTTTCCGATAACCGAGAAAGATGACTTTTCAACTTCTCTGATGTTCACTTCCCCTCCTCACTCTTTTGAAAGTATCGTATAATACTTCCTTAACTAGGACTACAAACGCTTTACTGAAAACGCTATAAAGTCATTTTACCACTTTATAATAAAAATAAAAAAATATTTCGCTTAAAAAATGATAGAATAGAATTAGAATTTAAAATAAAGGAGGAGATACGACAAGGCTGACTTTTATCGGCTGAGTTTTGTATCATATATTTTATGGCTGAAGTAGAATCTTAATGTCTTCAAAGCTTAGATATCAATGCTTCCCTAAATTACCAGTTAAAAAAGCACAATAAAAAGCACAAATCAAGAGCGAAATAGGTAACAAAAATCAGTCCAAACTACAGATGGACTGATTTTTTTCTTTTTAACTTATATTCTTCAATCTAAATTTTTTATAATCATCTTTATCACTTAGATACTTTAAATAATCAATCTCAACTGAAAATAAAAATTAATTTTTATTGATAAAATATTTACTTATAGATAGAAAATTTGGGAAAAGTTTTATTGTTATATTAATTAATTATTTAGTTCCTTTTAATTGATTAAAAATTATTGCTCTTAGTAAATCATCTAATAAACAACAGGTAACTAAAAATATCCAATTCAATCTGCTATATTCAGAATAATCAAAAGTATAGTTTGTCATGTATTTTTGTGCAAATTTTTCTGCCTTATCATTAACTGCTTTAAAATCACCATGCGCAATTTTATTTCGTATTTGTCTTAAAATCATTGCGACATCTGTGGAATCATCACCATAATTTTTTTCTAGATAGGGAATTAATAAGTGATCAATATTAGTTTTTTGATTAGAAGCTACTAGTAATAATTCTAATAATGAGAAAACTTTCAAAAAGTGATTTTTATTATAACTATTATCTTGGTATATACTATTTATAATATAATCTAATTTATAATAATCATTTTCTGAATTTAAGATACCATCTATACGCTTTCCCATTTTTTGCAGTTCAATTATATAATCATCTTTGGATTTCCAATTATTAAATTTAGAATCAATTCGAAAATTTAAATTTCTAAGTATTCTGGTATGTTCTAATGGATTCATATTACTTGTGTAAATACAATTCATATGAATACCATTTTGGACTCCCTGATTTACAAAATTACTAAAATACATTACTTTTTCTGCATAATCTTCTTCGCAAAAGCGTCCTTCAAAACAATTTGTTGTCCAATCAAAGAATGGCATATCTTCATCATCATAATCAAAAAATAAACATACCATATTATCGGCTAAATAATCTAAGCATTTTTCGATTGTTTCCAAGCCATGATCTGGACATTGTTTTATATTTGTTTCAATAATTCTCTTTAGCGAAGCTACTGTATATTCACTTTGAAAACTGTCCCCATACCTTCGCAAATTATCTTCAATATCAACTTTTTGTTGCCGAATTTCCTGCATCATATCTTCAACGATTCCCTCTTTCCAATCACTGGGGACATTAGATATATATAATTTTAACTTATCCGATATTTTTGTTTTTGCTATTTTTCCATAAACATCAATAACTAGCAATTAAATTTTCTCCTCTTAACTATAGGTTGGAGGAAGGCGCATCACGCACGATTCTCACTTAGATTAATACTGGGTCATACTATTTATATAAATTCTTTTCTTCTTTGTAAACATTAATTTCTTCTAATAGCAGACTTTTTTACCATATATTCCCTCCCCTTAGATGTCAGATTAATAAATTCTGCTGTTCCCCCTTGAGTAGTTCTAGCCTCATAATATTTTATGAGGCCTAACGCTGAGTATTGAATTTTAATCGTATGAAACTGATTATCATTCAATTTTATATATCTGCCCATATAATCTTTGAGTGCGTACTCCAGTTCACTTTTTGATTTTCTACAATTTAATGTTACAGTTAATCTAGGAGCCCATAATAAAAACATTTTATCCCATGTGATACTTTTTTCTATGTTTCTATCATGATAAATAGGAGACATACTCTTGGATTTTTCAGAATATGTCGCCTGAATAATCACTTCTTCCCCTTCAAATGCTAGGTCTGACTCAAATGTATCTTGCATAGAATTTATTTTTTGGCTAAGCATATTACTCTTTTTTATCAATTGTTTATTTTCGATAGATAGTTCATTAACCTGTGTAAGTAATGCTGTATTAACTTCTGAATCATTCGCCCTAACCCAGCCAACCATATCATATTCATCCAAAAAATCCACTAAAGTTGAATGAACAGCTAGCATAATATCTTTTGGATCACTCACCATGCGAACAATTCTAGACAGGACAAGTTCTTTAAATTCCTTGTACTTGTCTATGTTATCTTGTTCATAAATTTTATCTACACCAAGTGTAGATTTTTTTTCTTTTAAAAAGTCATCGGTTAAAACTACAGAGAAAATAGGAATTCCTTTGCTAATTGCGTATTCATATTCAAGACGTGTGTAACTTTTTTGAGATTTTTCCTCTACACTGCCATACCTACCACCAAGAATCAACATATATACATCAGAGTTATCTATCCATTTATATATAGTATCTAATTGAGTCTCATTTCCAGCTCTAAAAAGTTCCATTCCTGCAGGTATATGTCCAGAATCTAAAACCGCTTGAACAGATGACTGACGTTCATCAATTAAATCAATATATGTTGATGAAATGAAAATTTGAAGTTTTTTTTACCAAGATACCATCTCTCCTTTATTTATGCTAATTTTATCATAGCGTTAAGCAACAAACAATATATTATTTTTTATGTTGATTATGCTTTTGTTTTAATCGCTGATTAATCAGTGGATTTCTCTGTGTTAATATATCAATCGATCTCAGAACTACCATATAGGTTCACGGTAGTTACTGCATCTGAAATAGGATTCTCCAATTCTTCTTCTGATTCATAATAAAAATTTTTTATTTTGACTTCATCAAGCAAAACAGCAAATACCATCTGCTCACTATATAATAGAGTTTAAGTTATAACAACATAAAAAAAGTTGATTTGCCATTGACAAGACATTACTCAACTTTTCTCTCACCTACATATTCCAATGTTCCAAAAGCCATTAACGCATTAGGAATACTTTATTTTAATTCCTTAATCTCTATAACGCAAAAAAATTATATATATAAAATTATGTGTAGCCTTTTTCATTACTATCAATCAATCAATCAATCAATTAATTAATTTACCTTCTCAATAAGAGAAACAAGCTGTAAAATAGGATTCTTCTGCTCATGATCTTATATTTTGTAACTTCATTTGCTATCACCCCAATAATCTTGAAAATATATTTCATCCTCTTTTTTACAAAACAATCATAGATAATATCATTTTTTCGCTTCATTATGATTATTGAATTGCTCTACGATAGCGATGAGTTGAAAAAACAACTGCATTTGTTCATCTGTTAATCCCCCCATCTCTAATGGCATCTTATCAGATATCCCCAAAAGATAATCTGCAGATATATTCAGAGTATCACATAGCTTTCCAAATATTTCTAAAGATGGATAGGCACTCCCCTGTTCATATGATGCAACTGTTCTTGTCTTCACTCCCACCTTTTCGGCAAGCCCCTTTTGAGTTAAATTTTTACTTTTCCTAGCTGCTTTTAACTTATCGCCTAAATACTCAATATTCATTTTTTTCGTCCTTTTTTAAAGATTATCAAATATAGGTATTTTGTAAATGACAATACGCTCATTTAAAATGTTGTTTTTTGGTTTTTTTGGTATAATAAATAGCACAAAGAACATTTTTAATGTTAATTTAGGAGGATAATTTGAAAAAACTAAGTCTTGCTCTAACCTTTGGGATGAGTTTAATATTGCTAATTGGATGTACTTCAGAAAAAAATCCCACTTCTAAGAATCATGAAACCATACAAACGTCTTCTTCCACGACATCAAGTCCGACTATTGATGAAATAAAAGGAGGTAAAGAAAACAGCTATGATTTTGTAGATTTTTGGGGGATTGACTACAAAGCGCCTCAGAATATCAATGGTATTGTTGGGTATTACGAGTTACCCGACTCTCCTGAAACTCCCATTAAAATTTACTCTGACGGTCGATATACTCGTATTTTACGTGCATCTCAAGCACCTATAGATGAAGCAGCTCACTCATCAAAAATAGAGTTTTATTTTGATGAAAATAATAAAGTTCAAACAAACCCCTTCTATACCAACAATGGCGAATATAACACCCTTTCTCAAGGAAGAATTGTGGAAAAAAATGGAATCTATTTCTTAGTCCCATTATCCTACTCAAGTGAGTTATACCTTAACGATAAAGCTGAAGCAACTTATGTCTTTACCGACGCTCAACAAAATAAAGATGAAATGAGTAGTATTCTCAAAGACACCTCTAAATTCAGTGAATACAGTTTCATTAAAAATGGATTATTCTTCAACTCTGCTAATGGAGAAACAGATGAAGCTGGCATAAAAAAAACAGGCAATCCTGATTTAGAAAATCTTCTTGACAGTAAGCCTCTATTACTTCATAACAAGCCATTTCCCATAGCTACTATAAATCAACTTTACTCAAGGAGGAACAATATCAATGTGAGTGATTTAGTTGCTCTAACACCAAAGGAACTTGATTCTATTGACTTTGATAAAATATCTAGAGACACAAAAGAAAAATTAAAATTTGGTTTTAAATATTCTACTTCTGTCGTTGATAAAATTTTTGTAACTGATGGCGATTATATTTATGATGTTTCACAAGATCAGCTAGGAATGCATGCTGAGCGTCAAACAGTTATTCCAAAATAAGTATTACTTACATAAAAAAACAGATAGAATTAAATTCTATCTGTTTTTCAATTTTTATTACCCCTTAAAGATGACTTTTACTCATGTAAATACCATTTCCCAACGCACTGATAACCTAACATTCTAAATTCAGCCTCTCTCCTATTAGCTAAGCTGATAGCCAGAGAGACGAGGGAATATCCTGTGTCATTCTTTCTCAAATTTAGCAGATAAATATCCTACCAATCAAAGTATCCAGTGGCACATCCAGTTTATTTATTATTTAAAAATTCTTTTTTAATAGGAATTCTAAGGTGTTTAGGGAGAATTTGATTAAGTTCTTCATCTGTAAAAAATTGTTCTTCTTCAGTTTTTAAAGCTTTTTGAGCCATAGCATAACTATCTGCATCTGTTTTAGGCGAAGTTTTATAAACATTGTGAGTGTCATCTTGTAACATATCTCTTGTGGCTATTATTTGATCAATTGTCATATCATCCATATCTGTCAAAAGAGAAATATACTTTTCCCTAATTAACCAAAGATCATTAGCAGCAATTTGATGCTCTTTTGACAAAGTATCCAACTCAAAATTCTTCAAATAGATATTCAATCCTAATGATAATACAGAAGCTAGACCAGTCACAAATTTTAGAAATCCTTCATTGAAAATAAATGTAGATAAAAATCCACCAGTAGTAATCGCTGAAAGAGCAATTTGACAACTTTTCATTCTATTATTTTTCAAAATTAGTTTATCAACAGCCTTTAAATGAGTAGTATTGGAATAAACTATTCGTCCATAAGCTTCTCTTAGTTGTGCTCTAAGTTTTTCTTTTTGTTCTGGGCAGCTCATGAAAATCCTCCTTATTATTTAAGAGTTTATTTTATTTAATACCTTACCGAGACATTCGAAACTGTCTGTCGTATCAACAAGTTGACCACTACCAGGAGCGTGTAATGTTAAGAAGTTTACCCCATACATAACCTTATTATTATAATAGTTTAATAGAATTTGTTCATAACTCTCAGAGTTTGAAATACTGGTTCCTTTTTCTACATACCTCCAATTATTCATAGCGGCGTATACAAAACTATCTATTACTATTCCTGATAATTTATAACTTTTATAATAAGTGTCTCTGATATATCGGAGGTGTCTACATGTAGCAATGAGTAATCCATTACTTTGAGATTGACTATTTTTTGACTTCATAGCCTCTTGTTCTGCTTTAGGATTTGTAGATTGCCAAGATCCTCCCATATTTGAATTAGGATATATATAACTTGTTTCTTTTGTCCAATAATTTTCCTCTTTAAACGCAGGTAGTAACTCGAATTGAATACCATCATGAAAATTGATTTTTATAATTTGACCATCTGCTCTTACATCACTCATTGGGTAGGATTTTTTAATAGCAGTTCTGACCGCTTGTAGTAACCTAGAGGGTCCATTACCAGATATAGTTTGAAATCTATTATACTCACTTATAGGGAGTTCAACTAATATATCAATATCACTTGTATTGATGGCAGTTCGTCTTCCATATGAGCCAACATAAAAACTGTGTAAAGTGTCACTTTCTGATTGCCAAAACTCGCGGTTAATAGCTCTAGTAACGATACGGTACCTTTTTGAAATTGTTTGTCTTGTATCTAAGGTAATGGCACCAGAGTGACGAGCGACTGAATAATTCATACTTTTTCCCCCAAAATAGTTTTACTTTTATATTAATTATACCATATCAAAAAAAATGGAATGTTTTTAATAAATTGAGAGTCTTTTGAGCTTTTACAAATCTAGTAAATTGTCATTTTAAATTCCTAGATGTTTTAACTAAAACACCTCTATCGAAAAATAAACCTATGGATGAAATTAAGGTAAGTCACTTCATTTTTGCTAACTCGCTATTAAATAGCGGCAGAATTTCTATAAAAAGGAATATCATAAATAACACTAGTTAGATAAAATATTTTTCTGCAGATTTTTAATTTGTAAGATAGACTGGGGTGCCTAGGAGTAACTATGAGGCAATAATTATAGATGTAGTAGCTACTCAACAAACAGCAAACTGTCCCATACTTTTAGCGCAAAAAGTCCCTGGGACAGAAAAGAAACAAAAAAAGCCAAGCGCTAGATAGCCGGCGCCCGGGTTCAAACTGGCACGATCGTGAGATCACTGGATTTTGAGTCCAGTTGTGTCCTAACATTCTATATTTCTCGAAAAGAAAAGTAGCATAAATTACTATTTTTTACCGAATATCTTTTCTACTATTGAGGGCACTAATAAATCATCAAAGAACGCTAATAAATCGCAATAGGGCAAATCAATATTACTTCTAAGTTTTTCAACCGCATACCTTTTTACTTTTTCTTTTAATTCTTGGTTATTATTCAGAAGAGCTAAATTGGCAAAATCTATAACCTCACTGGACTCTTTATCTGACAAATTTTCAAAAGAATAGTCTGAATGAAACCACTTGAATACACTTGGAACCGTTAAAAATAAAGCCAGCCCTTTCGCTATTTCTTCAACATCCTCTACACTATGATTATCTGGGGAATACAAAAATTTAAATTTAAAATAAGGAAACTTTATGCCTTTCCCATTTTCAAGAAGAGAAACAAGCTCATCTAGCTGTTCTTTCTGCTCTTCAACGAAGCATCTATTTTCACTTACTTCTTTTAACAGATCCACATGCTCTTTTTTAAATATCCGACTTAACAATGTTTCATCTTTTCTAATTATGTAATCAACCTGTTGATCACTCATATCAAGATAAGAAGCTAAATTTGGCAAATTTTTATAAGCCTCCTCATTTGGAATAATTTCACGTACTACTTTCAGATTATGGAATTCTCTAAAAAATTCAGTTACTACATTTTCTTGTACTTCCTCGGTCAAGCTATTTTCCATATCATCTTTTAATTGCTTGATAACCAAAGACTTACCACAGTAGAAAAACAGAACCTGAGTAAAAAATTCTAGGGTTTCGTAATAGAGAAAATCTTCATCTTTTTTTCTTAATTTTTCATCTATGTCTGGTAAAAACATACCTTCAAGTTGCCATTTTGGAAATTCATAGCCTAAAAATGCCATCTTACCATTCAAATGTAATAGCTTCTTCAATTTAGATAAGTTTTCTTCTGTTGGAAAGTCTTTTCCAATTTTCCAGTTTCTGATTTGAGTTTTGCTTACTTTTAATTCCTGTGCAAGCCAAAATTCCGCAATAGATGAAATGAAAGAAATCCCCTCAAGTTCTTCATAGTCTTCTTCATGTGGAAGATTGTTATAAAATTGCTCAGCGCGTTCTCTCGTCCAGTTTTCACAAAGTAAAGCTTTAACATTTTTCTCTGAGTTATTATCAATAAAATCAATCAATAAATTAAAGTTTAAAACAAACATGGATTGATACTGTTTTTTTATTTTTCGCTCAATCTGTCTTTTATGATCAAGATTAAAGCCACTCCTGCTATTAAAGTTTATGTATGAATCAAACAGTCCAAAATCCAATGATGGTTTTAAAAATCGGAGCGCTTCTTGATTATCTGCATGATCTGACAGAATAGTTGCTTCCTTATTATTATTTCTTGGCATTTCTTGTAAAACTTCTTCCGTATATCTATAAAAATTTTCAAGTGGCTCCCTATATTCTTTTTTTAGGGGGAAATTAAAGTCATTTTCTGTAAGGACTTCCAAAGTAAAATTCCTCAATTTTAACAAGTTGTCTTGATTGGGCTTACTCTCTCCATTTCTCCACTTCGATAGATTAAGCTTCGCTATTCCTGTTCTTTCATGAATCTTATTGTAGGTAAATCCCATTTTACTCAAAATATTCAAAAGTTCATTTATAAAATTATCCATCTACTTTTTGCTCCTTTTTTCACAAAGATATTGTTTCTTCCATTTTGCCTTTTTGTTGATTTTATATTTTGAGATGATAAGTATATCAAGAAATAGTAAGTCTTGATAAATTCTAAAAGTCCAAAAATGGTGGCGCCATCAAAACGGACGGATTGAAACACAGAAGAAGCGAATAAATGTTTGCCAATTCTGATTTTCTCCAAAGTTTTGACACCTTTTATCAAAATTAGAGATTGTTTCTTTCCTTCCTTTTGGCGGAAAGAAGCCCAATGAGTAAAATTGAAGAACGTCATGATAAAGAACTCATCGAAGCGATCAATCGCGGAAATTTGAAAGCTTTAGAAAATAAATATCATGATTTACTAAAAAACGCAACAGTTGACGATGCCAAAGCTTTAGAAAAGCTTTACGAAGAAATTGTTGAAGCCGCACAAAATATTAATACCAAAGCTTCAGAAGCATTAGATAAAAAAATTGAAGCTAATCATCAGCGTAAGCTTCGCTATCATCATATCCTCAGTACCAATTACAAAGTCGGAGCAACAAAATCGAACGAGCTAGAAGAGTTTCTAACCAGTAGTGATTTAAACCCAGAAGAAGCTCTGATGGCTAAGGAAAAGCAGATTGAGCGTAAATATAAATTAGAAACCGCTTTGCAAACTCTGAACCCCATAGATTCAATTATCTTTACAACCTATCAAGAGTCTGGATTTTATCCCTCTCACCAAAATTGGAAAGAATTATCTGAGACCCTCCTTACCAAAGGGATTCAAATGAGTGATAAAACGGTTAAAAAACACTTTACAAAAACATTTATACAGCTTCAATCACTTATGAAATAGAGCTAAAGCCAATTAAGAATCTCTTCTTAATTGGCTTTTTATATTATCGGTCACATTTTCCTTTTATTTTAATTTTACCACAAAGAGTTTAGTAAAAATATTTTGTAGTAAGCTCTTTTATAAAAAACTCCGAAATTTCGATTTATTTCTCCTGATAGATAGAAAGGTAATAAATCCAGCTCAGGATATAAATCGAGCAGTCATACACTACTATTTAGATTCTAGAAAGGAATCCTACACATGAAATTTAATACACGTCGTCAAACTGGTTACTCATCATCACTCGCTCATTCCATCATAGATAAGAGCAAGCCTGTTCATTCTATATCTGATTCACTTACTCCCCAACAAAAATTTGAAGATAAGAAGCCGACGGGAGAAATTATCGCTTATAAAGCATGGTTTACACAGGTTGGTTTACCTCCTTTTGAGATCAAATTTTCTAATGAAGTTCAACTTCCACCATATTTGTCAGTAGTGGAGTTTATTAACCTTCAAGCTGTGGAAGTATCTTATAATGTCTATTTCAAGGCAGATGGAATAAAAGAGGTCAAATAATGACAGACTCACAACTCAATCTCTACATTCTCCAAAGCTTAAACATGGCCCTCGGATCACAAATGCAAGGGGAAACAAGCTATACTAATTCTTTCGATGTCAAGATAAAGAAAGAGGGATTTTATTTTATCCCTCGCCTGCCAGCAGGCTACATCATTGATGACGAATTATATCAGAAGATTTTTCTAATCGCCAGTGCATCTCTTTATCCACGCTACACTTTGTTAAAGCAAACCTCTGCTTATTTTGTCCCACTTAATACAGATGATATTCACATTCAACGTGCCTTGTTCTTTCCTTGGAAAATAGGAATTTCAAAACGGCTCATTATTTCAAATTTAGAACAATTCACATCTTCACAAAGTGGAACAAGAATCCCTCTCATGGAAAATCTCACCATTGATTTTGATAAGGTAACCAGTATTGCCATCGCGGGGAACTCTGGAAGTGGAAAATCTTATGCTTTAACATACTTCCTAACGATGCTCAAACCTATCTCAGATTTGATTTTAATTGACCCAAAATTCGATACTCCCTCTCGCTGGGCAAAGCTCAATGATGTGAAAGTAATACATCCTGCAATGAACCGCAGTAAATCCGACTTTGTTTCTGAAATCAATGAAGCACTTGCCAAAAGTTTGAATCTCATCAATCAACGTCAAGCAATTCTTTACGAGAATCCCGAACATCAGTTCACTCATTTAACAATTGTTATCGATGAAGTTCTCGCTATTTCTGAGGGTGTGAATAAAGCAATTAAGGAGTCCTTCTTCTCACTACTTTCTCAAATTGCCTTGCTTGGTAGAGCTACAAAAGTTCATATGTTACTTGTCAGTCAGCGCTTTGACTATCACTCAATACCTATAAGTGTACGTGAGCAGTTAAACGTACTTATGCAAATCGGTAACATCAATAGTAAGACCGTTCAATTCTTATTTCCTGATTTGAATCCCGAAGGTATTGTTATCCCCAATGGGAAAGGTACAGGCCTCATTCAAGTCATTGATAATGAGCACCCCTACCAGGTATTGCCTCTTTTGATTCCCACCTATTATACTAGAAAAGGTATCTTATGAAAAAATCGTACTTCATCAAAACATTCAATTTTAACTTAAATCTGTTTATGTACTCAATTTTGGGATTATTCCTTGTTTTATTATCTGGAGTATTCGCTTCAAAAATGGGAACTTTACGAAATTTTTCTCCATTGAGCAAGATTCCTGATTATTTTGACAAACTTCATAATTCAATTGTCATGGCAACCGTCCCCTTGGTTCTTTTACTTATGTTTTCTATAGTATTTGAAATCATCTCACGTTTGAAAAAAGATGCATTATCAAATTATCTCAAATCTATCATCGAAACCTTCAGCTTAAGACGGTTTGCCTTACAAAGCGAACACATTGACAAAACACTTCCTGAACCACAGTCAAAAATAACTGTTAATCCAATTTATCATGATTTTAACCGAGCAGTAAAAAAATCAGTGGTAGATATTACAGAAAATCAAGTGCTTGTGTTTTTCAAAATTCCACACTCACAGCAAGCTCAAAAAATCCTAAAAGAAATGGAAGAGTTATTGAGAGAAGAAATTTCAAGTCGTAATCCTGATTACATCTTCTCAACACCCGAACGTATTAAAAACCAGCTTTGGTTTACCGGTACTAAAAGATAATCTAAGTGGTGCTCGCCTTGCAACGCAAGAGGTGAAGCACCACTTTTATATTATCCTATATTATTGAACTAATGGGGTGACTACGACCCCCATTAGTTCAATAATCAATAATCACATCAATGAGATAAAAACTCCGAAAATCTCGATAAATTCTCCTGATAGATAGAAAGGTAATAAAATATGACTAAAAAAATCAAAAAAGAACAGCGTACCAATAAATGGGCGTTTCTCATCTATCAGGAATCTGCGCCTAAAGATTATCTCAACATACTTGAAGAGCTACATGTTCCTTTCATTCTCAGTCCATGGCATGACAAAGACGTCAATCGCTCAACTGGTGAGTTCAAAAAGTCTCACAAACACGGTGCACTGTTCTTTGAAACCTTGAAAAGTTATAGTCAAGTCTCAGAACTTTTACAAGATAGATTAAACAGCCCATCACATGTAGAGGTAGTCATGAGCCCAAAAGGTATGTTTGATTACTTCACACACGCAGAGAATCCAGATAAAACACCCTACAACATCGAGGATATTGAATCTGGGGCAGGATTTGAATTAGACAAATTTCTTTGCGAGCAAGCTTCTGGCGAGTTCCTAAATGAAGTCATTGACCTTATTGAGAAAAATAACATTACAGAGTTTGAAGAGTTGATTTATTTTGCAAGAGTAAACAACTACTTACTATTAAGTTTAGTAATAGATAAAACCTATTTCTTTGCAAAATTTCTTGACTCTCGTCGTTATAATCCAAGACGAAAAGCTCCAAAAGATATCACAGATAAAGAGGATGAGGAGAATAATAATTGATAAAAAAATTTATGACTAAAGATGAGATTTCTGAATACTTTTCTGTTAATAAAGGAACGCTTGGGAATGATTTAACTGCTATGCGACGTTTGTCTAAGTTTTCTAACTATATTATCAACCCAACAGTAAAACGTGTTCTAATTGACCCAGTAGGCTACGAGAAATATCTCCGTTGGAAACAAGAACAACGTTAAAATCGACCAAGGCGGAATATGGTATAATAAGAATACCTATTTCGCCTTTTACTTATGAAAGGTTAGACAAAATGTATAATAAAAAATTACCAAACGGAAAGGTTAAATTTTTCGATACTTATAAATCTTTAAATGGAGAACGCAAGCAAGTAACTATAACATTAGAAACCGCTAGCGCACAAAGTCAAAGACAAGCTAAAAGTTTAATTGCTCAAAGGATTGAGAAAAAACTTACCGCTGAACGTGAAGCACTTGATATTCTTCATAATGCCACTGTATCCCAAGTTTTTGAGGTTTACTGGAATATAAGAAAACAAGAAATCGCTGAGAGTTATGCTTTATGTGAAAAACAAAAGTTTGATACATTTTTAAATGATTTTGATTTTGGAAACAAAAGGATCAAATCAGTCACCAGTATTGAACTTCAAAAATTTGTGAATTTCTTTGATAAGCCACATACTAGAAGAGAGTTCAAACGTCACTTAATACAATTCTTTGACTTTGCTTTTGCTATGCGATATATTGATGTAAATGAAGCACAACGTATTAGAATACCAAAAGTTAAACAAACTATTGAGCAAAAAGAAAAACATGATTTGAAATTCTTTACAGTTAAAGAATTTAATGAATTTGTAAAGTCAGCAAAATGTTATATACAGAATTTACGCTCTTCTTATCATCGAGAAATGGGGATTAGGCGTCTACTCTTATTACAATTTATCTTTTTAACTGGTTGTAGATATGGGGAAGCGGCAGCACTTGAATGGAAAAACGTAGACATTCTAATGCGTGATGTTTATATTCGCCAAAGTTGGCAAATTAATCTTGGAAAAGTTGGTCCAACCAAAAACATTCAATCTGTTCGTCATATTGCAATAGATGAACGGACTGCGGAAATCTTGGAAGAGATGAGAACGAAATCAGATTGTAGTTTCGTATTTCCAACTATCCATAAGCAACCTTTTCCAAATAGCGCACTAAATAAGTTCATGAAAAAAGTCGGAGATTACGGTGGAATGGCAAAGAATCCCAAGTACTTCTCAACCCATATGTTGCGACATTCTCACATCACCCTTCTTGTTCTTGCAGGCGTTCCACAAAAAGTAATTATGGATAGAGTTGGACATTCTAGCCCACGAACTACAAGTGAGATTTATACACACTTAATTTCATCTCAAAAACAACAAGCTGTAAAGGTTTTAAATGATTTACCCCGAATTGCCTAAAGTATATTTTAGGCACAACAAAAAGCACAACTTTTCAGTTAAAAATGATGATTTTTAATGAAATAGAAAAACAACAAAAATGCTTATGAAGCTTGATATTATAAGCTTTATGAAGTATAATGAAAGATAAAGAAATGGAGAATTTTAAATGGCTGAAGTAGAATCTTTTCAATTAGATCACACAAAAGTACTTGCCCCTTACGTACGCTTAATTGGTAGCGAAACTGGACCGAAAGGTGATGTTATTACTAACTTTGACGTTCGTTTTGTACAACCTAATGCCAATGCCATTGGTATGGCTGCTTTACATACTATCGAGCATAGTATGGCAAGTTTGATTCGCGATAGAATCGATGGTATGATTGACTTTTCACCATTTGGTTGTCAAACTGGTTTCCACATGATTATGTGGGGTGAACATAGTTCCGAAGAAATTGCGAAAGTGATTAAATCTTCTCTAGAAGAGCTTTCAAGTGATGAATTTGGTTGGGACAATGTTCCTGGTGTTGCGGAAAAAGAATGCGGAAACTACCGTAATCACTCACTTTTCGGTGCTAAAGAATGGTCTAAGAAAATCCTCGCTGAAGGAATTTCAACTGACCCTTACGAACGTAAAGTCATTTAAAATTCGCTCACTTACCGCACGAAGTAATTTTAAACTATCAACGTTTTTAGATTACAACACTTAATCATTTCCTTTTGTAAGGAATTTAATAGGTTAATTTTTACTGACAGTTCTGTCAGTAAATTTTCGTACGTCAAATCTACTTAGAAAGGAACTGAATTCAGTGAGTAATTTACTTGCTGAATCGTATTTAATCTTATGGGAAAATATCAACTTGATAATAAGGGACAGAAATCTGTCGGTAAATTTCATGAAAAAAACTCAACGGTAGGCGGAAAAGGCATCAATACCAAAAATGCTACTCAGGCTAAAATCGAAGCCCTCCGTGCCAAAATGGAGAATAAAAAATATGACAAAAAAGCTTAATATTGCTTATGTTGGTTTTGGTAAATCAACTAATCGCTATCATATCCCTTACGTGAAAGAACGTGAGAATATTGTGATTAAACGAATTGTCAATCGGACTTTAGGAAAACGTCCGGAACAAGCTGAATTAGAAGCGACTGGAACTTTATTTTCAACTGATGTCGCTGATATTATCAATGATGACCTGATTGATTTAGTCGTTATCGTTACACCAGCTTTTGCTCATTATGACTACGCTAAGCAATTGCTATTAGCAGGGAAAAACGTGCTCTGTGATAAGCCTCTTGTGGAAACTTTAGAACAAGCCAAAGAGTTGGTAGATATCGCTAAAGAAAAAAATCTTTTCTTCATGCCTTTCCAAAATCGCCGCTTTGATAGTGATTTCTTGACTGTCAAAAAAGTGATTGAGCAAGGTTATTTAGGTGATTTAGTGGACATTACCGTCAATATGGATCATTTCAGACCTAATGATGCTAGTCAAGGTGGAAATTTTGATGGCGCTTGGTATGGTCACGGCGTTCATTTAGTAGACCAAATGGTATCGCTTTTTGGAACTCCCGAAGAAGTTCAATACGACATTCGTGCGACCAGAGATTATGACAGTGTTGATGATTACTTTTCTGTCAATCTCATGTATCCAAACTTAAGAGCAACCGTCGCTGCTACCGAAGTTGCTGCGATGCCCCACCCCAAATGGATTGTTTATGGAACAAAAGGAACTTTCATCAAAATGGATGTTGACCAACAAGAAAATGATTTAAAAGTTGGCATGTTCCCAGGTGATGAAGGTTTTGGCCAAGATAGTCCTACTGATTTTGGTAAGCTTACTTATTTCAATCAAAATGGTGACCGGATTGTGAAACATATCCCAACTGTTGCCGGTGATTATGGAAGAGTTTATGATTCTGCTTATGAAGCAATCATCAATGGCGCTGACAAGTTAGTTTCTGATGAGCAAATGCTAGCTGTTATCAAAACTTTGGAAAATGGTTTTTCTAAATAATAAAAAAAAGACTGATCAACTGATGAGTCTTTTTTTGCTGACAACTTATTTTTTCTTCGTGGTTTTTTGTAATTTACTGACCAAACCTTTAAATTGCCCTTCAAAAGTAAGAACATTATTGAAAATATCCTCACCATCATTGAGCATTTTGACGGTCACCCAACCCAAGGCTTCAGTAATTGTTGTGGCTACTGTCGCATTAATTGCTCCACCTGCAATTGTTCCTACTGCTGGTACAAATTTCAAGACATTTCCTACGAGGCTGCGTCCCAGACCAACGACTACTAATTCCTTTGTGACTCCCTTCGCCAAAGCTTCTGACCAAGAAGCCCCAAATATTTTATAAAGTCGCATCATCATGGTCAGTTGAATCGGAACAAGCAAGACGGCATCCGAAAAAGGAATGGGTGAAAAGCCAACAATCGCTGCTGTCAAAGTTGCAAAATGAATCGTTTCATGACATTTTCTTCGTGTTTGACTGTCCACTCCGACTAAAAACTCATCAAAAAGCTGATCAAATTTTTGAGAATTATTAGCCAAAAACTGTTCGGCCTTGGCCTTTGAAACCACAAATGAAGATTTTATTATTTTAGCAGAACGAGCTGGCATATTTTTGAGAACTTGATTGAAAAATTCATCAAAGCCTTCATTTTTTGCTATTTTATCTTCCTTTGTTCTATCCTTTAATTTCTTATCTGATTTTCTAATCATCTACGCTCCTTTCAGCCTATTTTTAACTCATTATAACAAAATAGTCTCTTAATACACGAAAAAATCAATCAAAAATTTGATTGATTTCTTTTATTTTGCAAATTGTGAATTGTACAAACTTGCATAAAGTCCTTCTTGTTTTAGTAGACTTTCATGATTGCCTGTTTCTACAATATTTCCCTTGTCCATGACCAAAATCTGATTAGCATCACGAATGGTCGATAAACGGTGCGCCACAACAAAACTTGTCCGCCCGATTCATTGCCGATTGAATCAAGCGCTCAGTCCTTGTATCTACGCTAGAGGTTGCCTCGTCCAGAATTAATATCTCGGGATTTGCCACAAAAGCACGCGCAATGGTTAACAGCTGTCTTTGTCCCTGAGAAATATTTGTAGCCGTTTCATTTAAGACGGTTTGATAACCTTGAGGTAAAGTCGTGATAAACTCATCAGCATGGGCCATTTTAGCGGCCTGAATCACTTCATCATCTGTTGATTCAAGACGTCCATAACGCAAATTATCCATGATTGTTCCTGAAAATAGCCATGTTTCTTGCAAGACCATTGCCATTCGACTTCGCAATTGTTCTCGTTTTGTTTCCCGAATGTCTTTACCTTCAAGTAAAATCTTCCCTGAGCTCACATCGTAAAAACGTTCTAGCAAATTAATCATAGTTGTTTTCCCAGCACCGGTTGGTCCGACAATGGCAACCATCTGACCGACTTCAACTGAAAAATTAACATCTGTCATGAGTGTTTGATTTTCATTGTAAGAAAATGCCACTTGTTCAAAATGAATAAAATCAGTCCTTTCAGCAGTTTCAAAGTTACTGACAGAATTTTTGGGTCTTTCGTCAGTCCTTTTTTTCTTGCTGTCAGTAACTTTTTCAATGTCCGTTATCCGCTCAGTCATTTCTTTTTCATCTAATACTTCAAAAATACGCTCAGCCGATGCGACTGTTGCTTGAATGGTATTAAGCATGTTAGAAATATTCGTAATGGGTTGCGCAAATTGATTGGTATATTGCAACATGGCTTGAACATCTCCGAGATTGACTGACCCTGAAATCACTTTAAGCCCACCAATCACTGCCATGGCTAAATAATCCAAATTATTGATAAAACGCATGGTTGGGTAAATCAAAGTAGACACAAATTGTGCTTTCCATGCGGATTTATAAAAATCATCATTTCTTCTAGCAAATTCTTTTTCAGCTGCTGCTTCATGATTAAAAGTTTTAATGACCGTGTGCCCTGAGTAATTTTCCTCAATTTGATCATTTAATAAGCCCAAATTCTTTTGTTGTTCAGAAAAGAATTTTTGCGATAAAGGAGCGACAATTCTGACAGTAATCATTACTAAAGGAACTGTGATAAAGGCAACTAATGCCAACTGCCAAGAAATCGTCAGCATGAAGTAGATGGTTCCTACAAATTGCAGGATACTTGTAATCAGTTGAATCAATGTTTGGTTTAAAGTCCCCGAAATATTGTCCATATCATTAATCATTCGACTCATGATATCGCCATTATTATGACTATCATAATAAGAAATGGGCAACTTTTTCATTTTATTTTTAAATTCGCGGCGCAAAGTATAAACCGTTCGCTGTGAAATTCGAGTCATGATGCTTTGTTGCAAGACTCCAGAAACAAATGAAATTAGATAAATGACCAAGACATAAAGCAAAATAGATTCAACTTTTGCCATGTCAATTCGAATAGCTTGATGATTTTTTAGACTTTTTGTCACTCCATCAAAAATCACCGTTGTCGCCGTCCCTAAGATTTTAGGGGCTTGAACTGATAAGATGACTGACAGACCAGCAATTACCCTTGAAAATATCAACCCCCACAAATCGCGACGCATATATTTAAAAAGACGAATAATGGTCGGAAAGAAATTTTCAGCTCGCCGTCCTTTTTGGAAACGGTCAGCTCCCTTCCCCCCACGATTAAGATAATTTCCTCTCATCATTGGACTGGGCCTCCTTTGTCAGTTGAATTTGTAATCGAAAGACCCATTTTCACCAAATCCTCATCTGAGAGTTGTGATTGCATGGTTTCTTGATATTGCGGACATGATTTGGCCAGACTTTCATGTGTTCCAAGACCCACGGCAAGTCCATTCTCCAAAACTAAAATTTTGTCAGCTGACATGACTGTGGCAATCCTTTGGGCGACAATCACTTTGATTTTATCATGATGTTTTTCTGACTTGTTAATCGCCTCGCGAAGTTTCCGGTCTGTAGCGAAATCTAAAGCAGAAAATGAGTCATCAAAGAGATAAATTTCAGCCTCCTTAATCAATGTTCGAGCAATGGCAATTCTTTGTTTTTGGCCACCAGAAAAGTTGGCACCATTTTGTTCCACTGCCATCTCAAGACCACCTTGTTCTCGAATAAAATCTGCAGCTTGAGCAATTTCTAAAGCTTGCCACATTTCTTCATCAGTGGCATCACTTTTCCCAAATTGTAGATTAGAACGCAGGCTTCCAGAAAAAAGAACTGCTTTTTGTTGAGTTAAGGCGACCTTCTCATGCAAATCATGTTTAGACATTTGCCGAATATCAATCCCATTTATATTGACACTTCCACTTGTTGGGTCAATCAATCTAGCAATCAAATTCAAAATCGTTGATTTCCCAGAACCTGTCCCACCAATAATCGCTAAAGTTTGACCAGCTTTCACATTTACTGACAAATCTGACAGTGCTTGTCTTTTAGCCTCATCAAATTTGAATGAAACCTGATGAAGTGCTAAAGAATTACTGACAGACTCATTTAGCTCCTTATTAACTTGCTCATCCGTGATTTTGTCTTGTCTTTCTAAAATTTCTCGAACGCGGACAGCCGAAACTTGAGCTCGGGGCACCATAACAGCGACTGCCGACAATTGCATAAAGGACATCAAAATCTGTGATGCATAAGTCAAAAAGGCAACCAATGAGCCCATTTCCATCATATCTTTACCGATGAGTTGTGCACCAAACCAGACAATTCCGATATTTGTAAAACTCAAAATAACGGTCATGATTGGCATTAACATGGCAATGGTGGTTAATACTACTCGGCTAGTATGCGTCAAATCTCGATTTGCTTCATCGAATTTATCAATTTCATATTGGTCTCGCCTAAAAGCACGAATCACCCGTACTCCAGTTAGTCCTTGTTGAAAGATGAGATTAATCTTATCAACTTTTGTTTGCATTGAACGAAAGCGGGGCATGGCAATTGCGATATTTATCACCACAGCCAAAGTCAAAATAGGCAAAGAAATTAAAAAAACAAGCATCAAATCATGTGATAATTTCCAAGCCATAAAGATTGAACCAATCAACATCATCGGTGCCATAAGCATCATCCGAAGCATCGTCTGAAAAACATTTTGCAGTTGAGTCACGTCATTTGTTGTTCGGGTGATTAAAGTTGCATCACCAAAATCTTGAAAATTACGCTCATCCATAAATAATACTTTATTAAATAAGTCACGACGTAATTTCATCCCCAAACCTTGCGATTGTTTGGAAGCAAAATAAACATTCCCAATCGCTGAAATCCAGCTAGCAAGGGCAACGATTAGCATTATTAAACCCATAAACCAGATATATTTCATATCTGATTGACCGATTCCTTTATTAATAATGTCCGCTGTAATTGTTGGCAACCAAAGATTAGTCACCACTTGAATGACAAGCAAAAAAAGTGCCCAAAAAACAGGCCAAAAATTCAAATAGCGTCGGCCGATTGTTAGCATGCTTTCTCCTTTTTTAGCGAAACTACATTTAGTAGTTTTTCTTTATTTTTATTAGTTCTCATCGTCAATATTATATTATTTTTATTTCAAAAATTACGAAAGAAAAAATCACTGACAGAAATTATCCAATCTCTTGCTGATATTTTTTAGAAATTATCATTTGTCTACTAAGGCTTGTGATTAATCCTATATTCGTCTCTAAAATAAAAAAGCACTCTATCATCATGAGTGCTTTTTTATAACGAACTTTCCTAAGCAATGGTTACCGCAGGGTAGGCTTCAACATATTCCTCGCCCTGAGCTCCACGATAAGTAACAATCCTTTTCTCAAAATTAGCTTCATAGTCAATCACACCAGCCTCCCAAGTTGCACTTAAAAACTCAGGAAAAGTCGTTTTACCCGCTTGGTCAGCTCGTAAAGCTTTAATCAAGGCTTCCCTATCAAAAGTTGCAACTTCCTGAAAGCCGGTAAGCATTGGCGCATTAGTCAGGCTAATTACTCCAGCAACCGTCCAAAAAGTGCTCTGTCCCGCTGGTAAGGTCCAGACGTTTTTCAAAACACCAGCTTCTCTCAAACATTCGGCAAGATATGGAAAACCGCCCACTTTTGGACGAATGGTCTCAGCTTTTTTCATGGCTCCTTCTACAAGTTCTATTGCATTCATTTTTTCACCTCATTTCGCTTATTTGATGATTAATTATAACAAAGTTCAAAGAAAAAAATGCTGACAGAATTTATCAGCATTCATATTTTTTCATAAATAATGGGATTTCTTCAATCAATCGACTGGGTAAGACCACATAAGCTTTTTTAGCTAAATGACTTGCTATTAAACTGTGTAAATAGGTTGCAGCAGCTACTGTTTCTCTTGTTTCTCCATGAAATTGGGCCAAAAATCCGCCAATCATTCCAGCCAACGTATCACCCATTCCTCCCGTTGCTTGAGCTGGGAGACCTATTTTTAAAATAAAGTTCTCTTGATTTGGACTGAAAATTCGCGTTTCTGAGGATTTTGAAACGATAATTGCTCCTTCTTGATTAACAAAATCTTGAAGAGCTTCTTTAGTTTGCTGACCAATTTTCAAACTAGAAAGTCGTTCTAACTCCATTTCATGCGGTGTGAAAATCGTATTTTGCGGATAAGGCAAGCTTAACTGTTCTTTAGCAAAAAGAGTCAGTGCTGAACCATCAATGACCAACTTTTGTTTTTCTGTCAGTAAATTCAAAAATTCTGTCAGTAAATCAAGTCTCTCTAAACCCAGTCCTGGACCAATGACAATGACGTCAGCAGATTTTGCTACTTCTCTTAGAGCTGACAAATCATCAAAATCAATTGTCATTGCTTCTGGGAGTCTTGCATGTAAAGCGCCATGGTTCTCTTTAGCCAATGCTACAGAAACTAAACCAGCTCCAGAATAAACTGCACTTGTCGTTGCCAAAATAGCCGCGCCGCCATATTGAGCATTTCCACCAATCACTAATAAACGTCCATAAGTTCCTTTATAAGAATCTTTTTTACGTTTTTTAATCAATTTTCTTAAAATCTCATCAGTCAATTCAATCATACTGCTATTTTACCGCATTTCGTGTTAAAATTAAACCATGACAAAATCAGCAAAAACATTTGACGTTATCGTTGTTGGTGCAGGCCCGTCAGGAATGATGGCCGCCATTTCAGCAGCAGAAAATGGAGCAAAAGTTGCTCTTATTGATAAAAATAAAAAAGTCGGAAAAAAATTATTAATGACCGGTGGCGGGCGCTGTAATGTGACCAATAGTCGCTCTGTTGATGAAATATTAGCAAATGTTCCTGGTAATGGACGCTTTCTTCATTCGGCCTTTTCTCAGTTTTCTAATCTTGATATTATTAACTTTTTTGAAAGTAATGGTGTTAAATTAAAAGAAGAAGACCATGGACGCATGTTCCCTCTAACTGACAAATCTAAAACAATCGTTGATGCGCTCTTCAACAAAATTTTAAGCCTTCATGTTTCTTATTTTCCAAGTCAAGCTGTCAGCCAACTTATCATTGAGAATGGGGCCATCGTTGGACTAGAAACTGATAGTGAAAGCTATTTAAGTCCAACAATCGTTCTCTCTACGGGTGGTCGTGCCTATCCTTCCACAGGTTCAACCGGCGATGGTTATCGCTTAGCCCGCTCAGCGGGACATACGATTTCGCAACTTTATGCTACCGAAGCTGCGCTACTCTCTGATGAATCTTTCATTTTAGATAAAAGCCTTCAAGGAATTTCTTTACGTGAAATCAAGCTGTCAGTCGTTAATGCTAAAGGAAAAACAGTGATTTCTCATCAACATGACTTGCTCTTCACTCATTTTGGTTTGTCTGGTCCGGCTGCTTTACGCTGTTCAAGTTTCATTAACCAACTTCTTGAAAAAGGTGAAACTCCTGTCATGGTCAGCTTAGACCAATTCCCAGATAAATCGGCTGGGTTTTTAAAAAATGAACTGACCAAGCTAGCTTCAAGTGATAAATCAATTAAAAATGCCTTCTCTGGGCTAACCCAAGAACGCATGCTTCTCTTTATTCTTGAAAAAGCTGGCATTAATCCTGCCTTACCAGCCAAATCTTTATCTGAACAACAAATCGAAAAACTCGTTCAACTGTTTAAAAACTGGCAAATCATAATAAATAAAACTCTCCCAATTGAGAAGTCATTTGTCACTGGTGGCGGTGTTTCTTTGAAAGAAGTGAATCCTAAAAGTATGGAAAGCAAAAAAACACAAGGCTTATTTATGACTGGGGAACTGCTAGACATTAATGGATATACTGGTGGTTATAATATTACTTGTGCCTTTGTCACAGGTTTTGTCGCTGGAAAACATGCCGCCGAAATTGCTTCTTATTTCCAATAAAAAATCAGCCCTAGTTCATACTTGCACAATTAATCTAGAAATGGTACTATATTAAAGTACTGTTTTGCGGTGGTGGCGGAATTGGCAGACGCGCAGGATTAAGGATCCTGTCGGGAATTTTCTTGGTGCGGGTTCAAGTCCCGCCCACCGCACTAATATTAACTCAGCTAAGGCTGAGTTTTTTTATTGCCTTTTTATAGAAAATAAGGAGTACCAAGAAAGGTACTCCTTTTAATAATCTTCATAATGCTCAAAAAGCACCTCTAAATCTGCTATTTCACTTAGCAAAGTTTGCCCAACATTAGTATCTTTGACCCGCTTTCGTTCGTCAACTTCCGCCACTAAACGTTTCAAGCTAATAATATCTGTTCCTTTTTCGACCGCTGCTTTGACTGTCGAAAAAGGTTGGTGAGCAACCAATTGAATGCCAAAACTATTGTAAAGAAGAGTATACCCAGCGATACCTGTTTCTTTTTGATAGGCTTTAGCAAAACCTCCATCAATCACAATCAACTTTCCATCTGCCTTGATTGGATTCTCGCCATTTTTTTCCTTAATTGGAGTGTGACCATTAACCAAATGTCCATTTTCATCTAAACCAAAGTTTTCTAAGATTTTTGTAATGATTTTAGGTTGTTCACGTAATTGATAATATGGATTTTTCTTTTCTACATGAGTGGATTTATCCTTGATATAATAACGTTCAAAGGTTGTCATTGCTGTTTTGCCAAACAAGGAAGAACATTCTCCCACCCATAAGTACCACATCAAATCTGTTGCTAAATCCTCTGATTCTTCAGGATGAGCAAGACATTTTCTAACCTCACTGTCAAAAAAATCAAGTAAATCTCGTCCAGCATAAGCCTTCTTATCAATCGTAAATGATTTAAAATCTCCATTTTCATGTAAGGGAAGGCAACCATGAATCAATAGATTGCCATTGTAAGAAAGATACATGGCCCCTTTTTCTTGCAAGAATCCAACATGGCGCTTGAGCTTATCTGAAGTTTTAAAATTATTTAACAAGTGAGCAATTATTTTTTCTTCTTCCTCAGTTAGACTTGCGGGCTGTTCAGGATTAATTATAGGCGCCTGAAAATCAATTAAATCCTAAGTTTCACCTGCTAATTCTATTTTATTTTGTGAGAAATCAATAAAATGGAGGAGGTCCCGATGTTCAAGTTGGAAATCTGGCCGTCTTTCAATTAGTTGACTTTCTAACTTAAATTGTAAAATAGCCGTGGCTTGCTGTAATTTATTAAGGAGTACTTTTTCATCAGCTGACAAGCGAACCCCATCAACTAATCGTGGACGAAATGCCTCACTTGGTTCATAATAACGTTCAGCATATTCTAAAATAGCACGCAAATTAATCCCATAAGATTCTTCAAGAATATCTAAATTCCCGTAACGGGCACAAATTCTTATCACATTCATCATGGCCAAAGGTGAGCCACTAAAAGCCGCCATCCACACAATATCATGATTGCCCCACTGAACATCAACTGAGGGCATGTTTATCAAACGATCAATAATTTTGTCTGGATATGGTCCGCGATCATAAATATCCCCAACAACATGTAGATGGTCGACCGTCAATCTGCGAATTGTATCTGCAAGTGCAACAATTAAGCGAGTAAGTTCTCCCAGATTTTGTAGTTGCGAAAGAATTGAATCAAAATAGTCCTGTTTGTCAGTCGTCGAATCCACTTCATTGATTAACTCTTCTAAGATGTAGCGAAATTTTTCTGGAAAAGCTTTACGAACTTTTGAACGCGTATATTTTTGTCCAACAAATTTAACTGTTTTCAATAGATAGACTAGGTTTAGACGGCAATAGTGCTCAAAAAGCTTTTTATCTTGAAGTTGACATTCAGAGTCTAGTTTTTCTTGTGGATAATAAATCAAGGTTGCCACTGATGAAATTTCTGCTGACGAAAATTGTGGAAAACAATCCCGTAATTTTTCTTTGATACTGCCGGAACCATTTCTTAGGACATGATTAAAAGCATCATATTCACCATGCACATCACTCATAAAATGCTCTGTTGCTTTTGGTAATTCACAAATTGCACTCAAATTAATAATTTCTGTAAGTACAGCCTCCTTTGAAGAAAGCTGCTTTTTTAATAACTGATAATATTTTTTATCCATAATAAAAATAAAATAGGTTTCTATCCCTATCTCACCAATCTGCTTTCTATTTAAAAAAATGAGAATAATTAAGCTTATGCTTGCATTTTATCATATAGAAAGCAGATAGTAAAGCGCTCACATTTTTAAATTACTGACAAAAAATCCTGTCAGTAACTGACAGACTATTTTTTGATTTTAATAAATAAAACTTTAAGATAATTTCCTTCTGGAAAGCTGTCAGCAATCTGAAAATCAGCTGGTAGTTTTTCTTCTTGAAAAATGGTAAATTTCACTCCCTTATTTTTGAGAGATTCTTCAACCATTTGACGGAATTTCTTATCAGAAACATTTGCTGCATTCGTTGAAGCAATCAACGTTCCATTATCTTCGAGGATATCCACAGCTTCTTCCACAAGTTCCCCATAATTTTTGGCCACCGAAAATGTCTTTTTACCATTGCGAGCAAATGACGGTGGGTCAAGCACAACAATATCATAAGTCAAATTCTTTTTCTTGGCATAATTAAAATAGCCAAAAACATCCATCACATAAATTTTTTGACTGTCTGGTTCAATTCCATTGACCAAAAACTGTTCTCTTGTTTTATCAAGTGATCGTTTTGCCAAGTCGACCGAAGTGGTTTGACTTGCTCCACCAACGGCTGCAGCTACTGAGAAAGCCCCTGTATAACTAAACATATTCAACAAAGTTTTACCAGCCACAAGGCCATTTACAAGCGCTCCACGGACATTTTTTTGGTCAAGAAAAATCCCTGTCATTAAGCCTTCATTCAAGTATGTCGCATAAGTCACCCCATTTTCCATGACTAATAAAGGTTCTTGCGCTTCTTCACCGAACAGATATTGGCTTTCCAATTGACTGTCAGCAAAACGCAGCTTTTCATAAGCCCCTTTAATGTCAGGAAAAACCACTTGGAAAGCTTTGACAATTGCTTTTTTTTGACTATAAATAAATGGATTATACCAAGAAAAAACAACAAAACCATTATAAAAATCAATGGTTAAGCCTCCTAAACCATCACCTTCGCCGTTAAACAGACGGAAGGCTGTCGTCAACTCATCTTGGAAAAAAGGAGCACGTAAGCTTCGTGCTTGAACAAATTTTTCCACATAAAAATGATGGTCAATTTTTGCTGATGAGGTACTCAACAACCAGCCAATTCCTTTATTTTGCTTTGAAAGATAGCCTGTTCCAAGAGCTTGAGCTTTTTCATCAAAAAACTGTGCAAAATCATCCTCTGAAATAGGTGAACTTAAATCTTCTGCCACCAAAAGTGGGTAACCCGCTCGCAGTTTTTTTGCTGCTTTTGTCCGTACTGTAATTTTTTTCATCTTTTAATTATAGCATAGCCAGTTACACGAAACAATGGTTCACCTTACTGGTCCTCCCCATCGGACAATACAAAAACTGACAGCTCTGAAAGCTGTCAGTCAATAGGATAAAAATTATTTACTTAGGTTCTGCGAACATTTTTCAAAGCTAGAACATTTGCAAGATAAAGCACGACAGCAAAAACGAACATAATCAACAAATCGAACCAAATTCCTGAAAAACCCATTCCCCTTTTAACCACTTCTTGCATGGCACTAATCCCATAATAAACTGGAATGCAGTGGGCAATTCCTTGCAGAATTGTTGGCATCGTATCGACAGGAATCAATCCCGAAAATAAAAATTGTGGAATAATGGCCAAAGGAATCATCTGCACAAATTGAAATTCTGTTTTTGCTAATGTGGATAAGAGCAAGCCGAACAACAAAGCAATGATTGCAATAAAGAAATTAATGACAAAAACCCAACCAATATTTCCATTATTATGAACCCCTAAAATCCAATAGGTAAAAATAACCATGAGTGCCGTTTGAATCATCGCAAGAATTCCATAACTCAAAGTATAGCCAGTGACAATCTCACTTCGTTTAACAGGAGTCACTAGCATCCTTCCCAATGTTCCTGATGTTCGCTCATTCACTAAGGAAATTCCTGAAATTAGAAGAACTAAAAAGAAAGCAAAGGCGCCAACTAAAATCGGTGCTAAATCATCAAAAGTAGCATTTGTACTCGTCGGATTTCCATACAAATACTTGCTTCTTATCTGAAACTGCTCTGTATTAACGCTCAGTTTGGTTGGAGCACTTTGTCCTGATACTTGAGACAATTTATCCATCAAATTTTGCAAAGCCTGCTGAGTCTCTTCTTTAGTCGCTTTGGCTTGGTTTTCTTGAATTACTTGCGTTAAAAGCATTTTTACCGCAGAACTTGTTCCATTTGACTGATTGGCATAGCTAATCTCAATATTTTTCCCTGAAATGCTGACAATTGCACTCAAATCTTTCTCATTCATTGTCAAGCGATTATTTTTAGAAACATTTACCACTTCCAAATGAGCTTTATCATCTGGCATATTTTTTAAAGCCTTCGTTAATTCTGTATTATCCGACTTTAAGCCCACTCGATAGGCAGTATTTGATGGCACTTGAAAGAGAAAGTACATGAGTGTCAAAATAAATATTGGCGCTAAAAACATCATTGCAAGTGTCCTTGGGTCTCCGCGCCTTTGAAGCATAATTCGCTTGAAAATGGCAATAATTCTCATCTCACCACCTCCTTAGCTTTCATTTCTAAAGTTTTTCCTGCCACAATAAAAGCCTCTTCCACCGAGTCTACTTGATATTTTTCTTTAATTTCCTTAGGAGAACCTTCGTCAATAAACTTGCCATTTCTAAGCATCAATACAATATCACACCGTTCTGCTTCGTCCATGACATGAGTTGTAATCAATATCGTTTTCCCCTGGTCCGCTTGATTTCTTAATTCTTCCCAGATTTCTTGACGTAATTCTGGGTCAATCCCGACCGTTGGCTCATCTAAAAGTAAGATTGGAGCATCCGTTTGTAAAGCGATGGCGAGTGATAAACGACGTTGCATTCCTCCTGAATAATTAGCAACCGATTGCTTAAGATGACTTGTAAGATTCACTGTCAGTGCCGCTTTTTCAAGTTTTTCTGTCAATTCATTTTTTTGATTCCTTGGAGCGAACCAAAAAACTCTAAATTTTGTTTTCCAGTCAACTCCTTAAATAAGGCGTCTTCTTGCGCCATATAACCTAATTGTCCTAAAATTTTTCTATCTGGTATTTTGACTTCAAGAATTTCAACACTTCCACTATCTAATTTTTGCATTCCCACAATTGACTTAATAAAAGTAGATTTACCAGAGCCCGAAGGCCCAATCAAACAAATTATTTTTCCACTTTCAAAATCATAAGATAATCGGTCTAATATTATTTTATCGCCAAATTTCACGCTCATACCTTTAACAGTTATTGGTGAGGTCATATTCTTCTCCTTCAAATAAATCTTCTCTAGCTTTAATCTTACCCTAATTCTAACACTTCCCTTTTGAACATCAAATCAATTTGCCCTCTAGAAAAACTGTATTATTCTGCATTCAAAAACAACTTTCTTTATAGTATAATAATAGTTAACTTTAAGTTTTAAATAAATTCAAAAATCTAACCTGTAATTATGCTTAGTATTTATTAATAACAGGCTATTTATCACATTTATAAAGGAGTTCTTATGGCCTGTACAACATTTCTCGTAGGTAAAAAAGCCTCATTAGATGGTAGCACTCTAATTGCACGAAACGAAGATGGGGGAGATAAACCTAATCCCCAACGTTTCGTTGTCATCAATCCTGAAAATCAACCTAAGCGCTATCGCTCTATCGCCACAGCTTGTGAATTTGACTTACCAGATAATCCCCTATCATATACTTCTACACCTGACGCGGATTCAAGCTATGGTATTTGGGCTGCAGCTGGAATTAATAGTGAGAATGTTGCCATGACCGCGACAGAAACCTCCACAACAAATAGTCGAATTTTAGGATTGGACCCCTACGCGGAAAAAGGACTAGGAGAAGAAGATTTCACAACAATTACTCTTCCTTATATCCAGAGTGCGCGTGAAGGTGTTGAACGAGTAGGACAACTTTTAGAAAAATATGGAACCTATGAATCAAACGGCATGGCATTTTCCGATAAAGATGAGATTTGGTGGTTAGAAACACTGGGCGGACATCAGTGGGCCGCTATTCGTATCCCCGATGATGCCTATGTTATTGCACCTAATCGTCTTAATATTGATTGGTATGATTTTGAAAGCTCTGACACGATTTATTCAACTGGTTTGAAAGAATTTATTGATGACAACAATCTTAATCCAGACTTTGACGGATATAATCTTCGGCATATTTTTGGTTCAAGCACGATTAAAGACACGCGCTACAACAATCCACGTGCTTGGTATGTTCAAAACTATTTTTCTCCAGAAACCACAGGAAATGATGACCCTTTTAATCAAGATTTACCTTTCATTTGCCAAGCCAATCGTAAAATTTCCATTGAAGAAATTAAGTTTGTCCTGTCAAGTCATTATGAAAATACAGCTTATGACCCTTATAGTACAACTTCAAGCGCCGCAGAACAAAAATTGATTCGACCAATTGGACTCAACCGTAATCTGGAACTTCATGTTTTGCAAATTCGAGATAAGGTTGCTGAAAATATTGCTGGGATTCACTGGCTTGCCTTTGGTGCCAACACCTTTAATTGTCTGGTTCCTTTTTATGCCAGAGTAAGCGACACACCTGCTTCTTATCGTGATACAAAGCTGGATTTTGACCCAACAAAAATATATTGGTTGACCACAATGACTGCTGTCCTTGGAGACAGTAATTTCCAAGGCTATGTCGATAAAAGAGATGATTTTGACTTAAAAACAATGGCCAAATTAAGAGCATTGCAAAATGAAACTGACAAAGGAAGTGACCAATCACTTGAAGCAGTGAACGAAAAACTTGCACAGATTGCTCTGACTGCTCAAACTGAACTTCTTGGTAAAATGGTTATTTCTGGTTCCAATCATATGAAACTTCGCTTTGATTTTAATGATTAAAAAAATACGGATGGTTATCCGTATTTTTTAGATACTATCAATGAAGCGTCAGCATCCATTGATAGAGTAGTCCAGCAATTACAGCACCAACAATCGAACCAGTTGCTGGAATCCAAGCATAGCCCCAGTCAGAAGTTCCTTTATTTTTGATTGGTAAAAGTGCGTGCATTATTCTCGGACCTAAGTCACGTGCTGGATTCATCGCGTAACCAGTAGTTGGTCCTAAAGAAAAACCAACTGCCATAATGAGAAAACCGATAATAATTGTACCAAAACCACCTTCAAGACGATAATGTCCCATTGCCATAATCAATAGCATGAGCAGCGCCCCGTCAAAAGCTTCTCCTAAAAAATTGGACCAAGAATGACGAATAGCAGGTGCTGTGGCAAAACTTGCCAAGATTAGAGAAGAATCTTTTGTTTCTTCCCAATGAGGATAATAATGTAACCAAACGGCGACAGCACCTAACATAGCACCTAAAAATTCAGCTACAATAAAAGCAAGTGCTAAGCCAATCTTTATTTTCCCTAAGACAAGAAAACCAATGACCAGGGCTGGATTGAGATAAGCGGGCGAAAAGAAGCCAACTACCCAGACGGCGACAGCAACGGCTAAGCCCCAGCCAATTGCGATAGTCACCCAACCTGCATTTTCCGATTTTGTTTTACCTAAAACATTTGCTGCGACAACCCCATTTCCTAATAATACAAGGATGAAAGTGCCCAGAAATTTTCCCAATATTTGTAATGTCATTGCTCTACCTTATTTTTCTATCAGCATTTTTTCTAACTGCTCTTTTATTGCTTCAAAAGTTGCTCCTGCTTCTAAGAGAGCACTCGCTGTGTAAGCTCCCTCAATGACCGGGACATTAAAAATGGTTAATTCTTTGTCTGTCATTTCAGAAACCAAATCTAGATTCATTCGAGCGCTTCCTAAATCAAAAAATGTTAAGAGATTGTCTGCCTCATTTTCTTCAATAGCATTCATAACTCGGTCAAAAGAGGTACCTATTTCTCCATTTTCTAAACCACCTATAGCAGTTAGTGAAATATCTTTAGCAACTTCACGAATTAATTTTTTTAATCCTGAGGCAATCTCAGAAGAATGAGAAACGATTACAATTCCATAAGTCATGCTACTACCTCCAAAAGTGTTTCAAATAAATAAGCACTTGATTGTGTTCCGGGGTCAATGTGCCCAATTGAGCGTTCACCAAGATAAGAAGCTCGTCCTTTAGTCGCTAAAAGTCCTGCACTTGCTTTAACAACTTTTTCTAAATTTTCTTTGGAAGCTGAATCTGTTTGCAGGTCTTTTAAAAATGCTGACCAGATATCAACCATCGTTTTTTCACCGACTTGAGCTTTTCCTCTTTTTTGAATAGCTTCTAATCCAGCATAAATTAATTCACTTGTATCCAAAGTTTCTGTGGCAGCCTTACTCATGGCTAGAAAGGCTGAACCATACAAAGGACCAGAAGCTCCTCCTACTTTTGACATTAAGGTCATGGCCACTTTTTTTAAGATTTCTGAGACACTTTCAAAGTTTGAACCTTCCAATGCTTTCATTGTTTCAGACATCCCACGAGCCATATTTGCACCATGGTCCCCGTCACCAATCGGTCCGTCTAGTTCGCTTAGATAAGCTTTATTTTCTTGTATTTTTTCGTTAAATTTCCCTAACCATTCAATGGTTGTATCTATTGTTAACATTCTATCTCCTTATCCCCAAGAAATAGTTTTCACGTCTTCATTAAGATTTTTGAGCCATTGGTCATCTTCCAACTTAATCATTGTAAGTGACAAGCCTGCCATATCAATTGAAGTCATATAATTACCAACTTTTTTAAAAAGAACTTCTATTTTTTCTTCTGTCAGTAATTTTGCAACATCATTCATAAAAATGAATTGCTCCATCAGTGGCGTCGCTCCCATACCATTCACAAGAATTCCATATTTTTGACCAGCTGCAAATTTGAATTCTTCTTTCAATTTACCAACCAGCTCTGTTGCCAACTCATAAGAAGTTTTCATTTTTTCCCGACGGTATCCTGGCTCACTATGAATTCCTACGCCATATTCAATTTCATCTTCGTCAAGAACAAAACCAGGTTTTCCAAATTCTGGAACTGTTGCGGCCGACAAAGCTAAGCCAATGGTCTTAATATTCTTGACGACCTTATCAGCCAAATCTTTGATTTCATCTAAAGAAGCCCCTTGATGGGCAGCTGCGCCTAATATTTTATGAACAAGGACTGTTCCAGCAACTCCTCGTCTTCCTTGAGTATAGAGCGAATTTTCAACAGCGATATCATCGTCAACAATAATTTGTTCAACTTTAATTTCTTCCATCTCAGCCATTTCTCTTGCCATTTCAAAGTTCATGACATCGCCTGAATAATTTTTGATAATCAAGAGCACACCAGCTCCTTCATCAGCTGCTTTGATTGCTTCAAAAATCTGGTCAGGAGTTGGAGAAGTAAAAACAGCTCCACAAACAGCTGCTGACAGCATTCCTTCCCCAACAAAGCCAGCATGAGCCGGTTCGTGTCCAGAACCTCCACCTGAGACTAAGGCAACTTTCCCACTTTTAGGACTTTTACGTTGAATAATTTCAAAATCTGGAACTTTTTCAATCAAATCCCCGTAAGCATAGGCCAATCCGGCTAACATTTCTGAGATCACATCTTGTGGTTGATTAATAATTTTTTTCATCGCTCATCCTCCTGAGTTTCTTATGTTATACTTAGTATAAAATAAAAATTTGATAAAAATAAGGGACAAATCGCAAAATGTGTCCGCTTTCTTTTAAAATATGAAAAAATCAATCATTACACAAAAAATTATTGCTAAGTCCTTTAAAGACTTAATGCAAAGTAATGCCTATCACCAGATTTCGGTCAGTGATATCATGCAAGTCGCAAAAATTAGACGACAAACTTTTTATAATTACTTTCAAAACCAAGAAGAACTTTTATCTTGGATTTTTGAGAATGACTTTGCCGAATTAATTAATGATAATCTGGATTATTATGGCTGGCAAAAAGAACTCTTGCTTTTATTACGTTACTTAGATGAAAATCAAATTTTTTATCAAAAAATTTTTGTTATTGATAAAAATTTTGAACACTTTTTCCTTATTCAATGGGAAAATTTGCTTGATAAAGTGCTTTTTGACCAAGAAAATAAGTCTGACTATCATTGGTCAGACTTAGAAAAATCATTTATATGTCGTTATAATGCTGCAGCAATTTGTGCAATAACTAAAAAATCAATCATTAGAGGAAATTCTTTAGAGGACCTTTATCCTCAAATAGTTAAACTCTTACTTACTCAACTGAATCTTTTTAAAGATTGATTACCAGGCGAAAGCTCCAGTTGGAGCATTCAGATAGTCCAACCATTTAAAATCTTTGACAGAACAAAGTGTTAATGAAATTCCTGACATATCACAACTTGTCATTAAGTTCCCGACTTTACAAAACTTAATGGATAATCCTTCAAGTTCTAAAAGGCGCATGACATCGTATTGAAAATGATAGAGTTCCATTAAAGTCGTTGAACCAAGACCATTTACAAGCAAAATATAATTTTTATTGGCTTTTTTTTGCCAATTAATTTCTGCTTTTAACTTATTTACTAATTCTACGGCAATACGCTCAGAGCCTTCAAATTTTTCAACACGATAACCGGGTTCTCCGTGTATTCCAATTCCAAAAGAAACTTCATCTTCAGCTAGAACAAATGAAGTCTTTTGATGAGGAAAATGAACAGGTGCTAAGGCGACACCCAAAGTATAAATTTCTGGGGAAAGTGACAGAGCTAATTGTTCAATTTCATCAATACTTGCCCCTTCTTTGGCAAAAGCACCGAGAATTTTATGAAGCAAAACCGTTCCAGCAACTCCGCGATGTCTCTTATGAAAATTATAAGTATTTACCGAAATATCATCATGGCTGACAATGTATCTGACGTCAATTCCTTCAGTTCTTGCCTCTTCAATCGCTTTTTTAAACTCTTTTAAATCAGCTTCGAAATTTTTGATAATCACAAAAACACCTTTGCCTGAATTAACTTGACGAATGGCTTTTAAAATATTTTTAGCTCTTGGCGGTACAAATAGAGGGCCATCCACAGCTGCAGCAAGCATCCCATCCCCAACATAACCAATGTGAGCGGGTTCATGACCACTTCCACCTCCTGAAATAATTGGAACTGCCTTATTATCGAATGTATTATCATAGAGAATTCCAGTTTCTGAAAGATAGGACAAATGAGTGTGAGTTAACTCCACTCCTTTTAACATTTCTTCTGGAATTTCTGTCGTTGAAGTATAGAATTTCATATAATCAAATTATAGCACAGATACAAAAAGAGCTTGATTTTAAAAAACAAACTCTTTTTATTTATCTCAACAGAAAATTTTGATCTTGTGAAGCTGCTAAAAAGTTAAGAGAACTTTGTTTAATATTTTTTTATTAGCAATTTTGATAATTCTTGTAAATCATCAGCTACAAAATTATCTTGAAATAGATTGGGCAAAGTCGCATTGCCTTGTCGTTTGATAAAAGCGGTATCAAAGTTTTCACTTTGAGCGCCTAATAAATCCCAAATATGACAAGCAATCATGCAATATTTTTCCTCAAATCCAATTAACTCACGAACTCGTCTATAAGTGGCTGGGGCTGGTTTATACTGCTGAACTTCTTCCACAGAGATGACATTTTCAAAATACTTACGTAGGCCAGAGCGTTCAAGCGAAACCTGACTGCTAAGCGTAGGTGAATTAGTCAAAGCAATCATACGAAAACCTGATTGTTTCAACATTTCAAGTCCTTTTTCTACCTCTGGATAAGGCAGGAGCTGTCCAAGCAACTGTTTGAACTCTAACAAAACTCTATCATTTAAAGAATGATTATGGAGTTCAGCAACCATTTGCAAAACTGATGTCGCAAGTTCTCCAAAATCATAATAGTTCCTACTCAAGGTTAGAGCCTGACTGTATAAAATTTGTTCAGAAAACCACTGACGTAGACTTTTTTATCATCAAAATATTTAGCGAAAAAACTTTCTAAGCTTTCGAAACTTAGCAAGGTTTCATTGATATCAAAAACAAGAATAGGGTATTTTCCTGTCATCTTAATCTCTTTTCATTGTAAAGAAAAAGCTTGTCAGAGACAAGCTTTTTTTAATTCTTATTTTTCAGTCAAAGCTGCAAGTCCTGGAAGTACTTTACCTTCAAGGAGTTCCATTGAAGCTCCACCACCAGTTGAAATCCATGAGAATTTTTCTGCATAACCGAGGTTGATAGCTGCTGCTGCTGAGTCACCACCACCGATGATTGATTTAACACCTGGTTGTTTAACGATAGCTTCCATCAATCCAACAGTACCTGCTTGGAAGTCTGGGTTTTCGAATACACCAACTGGGCCATTCCAAACAACTGTTTTAGCGCCTTCAAGTTGTGTGTTGTAGTCAGCAATTGTTTTGCTTGCTACGTCAAGTCCCATGAAGCCTGCAGGAATGTTTTGGTCAGCAGTTTCTTTTACTTCTGTGTAACCAGCAAATGCGTTAGCAACTTTGTGGTCAAGTGGCAAAATCAATTTTCCTGCTGCTTTTTCAAGCAATTCTTTAGCAAGGTCAAGTTTGTCATCTTCAACGAGTGAAGTTCCGATTTCGTAACCTTGTGCTTTCAAGAATGTGTAAGCCATCCCACCACCGATGATAACTTTATCAGCTTTTGAAAGGAGGTTTTCGATAACACCGATTTTATCTGAAACTTTAGAACCACCAAGGATTGCTACGAATGGACGTTCTGGAGCTTCAACTGCTTCTTGGATATAAGCAATTTCGTTTTCAAGAAGGAAACCAGCAACGGCTTTTTCAACATTTGCTGAGATACCAACGTTTGATGCGTGAGCACGGTGAGCTGTACCAAATGCATCGTTAACGAAGATTCCGTCACCGAGTGAAGCCCAGTATTTACCAAGTTCTGGATCGTTTTTAGATTCTTTTTTACCGTCGATATCTTCAAAACGAGTGTTTTCAACGAGAAGGATTTCTCCATCTTTAAGTTCGTTGATTGCTGCTTCAAGTTCTGCTCCACGAGTAGTTCCTGGGAAAACAACGTCTTGACCAAGTTTTTCAGAGAGAGCTTTAGCTACTGGTGCAAGTGATTTACCAGCTTTATCAGCTTCTTCTTTAACACGTCCCAAGTGAGAGAAGAGGACTGCACGTCCACCTTGTTCAAGGATGTATTTGATTGTTGGAAGCGCAGCAGTGATACGGTTATCATTTGTGATTACGCCATCTTTAATTGGAACATTAAAGTCAACACGTACGAGGACTTTTTTGCCTTTAAGTTCAACGTCTTTTACAGTCAATTTTGCCATTTGGAAAAATTCTCCTTATAAGATAATTTTGTTGAGATTGAAAAAGCACCATGCTGATTCAATTCAAATCGATAGGTTAATTATATCACAAATTCGGATATTTTGGCTTTGAGAATTTTACTTTTAGCTTGTAAAGGGTTACTTTTACAAGATTCTTGATTTTATTTTTACTGACAGATTTTTTGAGCTTTGCTAAGCAACTTAGAGTGAGCTATCAGTAATATATTTTTGAATTCCATAAGCTACACCATCTTCTGTATTACTTTTTGTAATCACTTTTCCTATTTTTTTCAAATCATCAGAAGCATTTGCCATGACAATTGGTAGACCGACTGCTTTTAACATTGACAAATCATTTTCATTATCACCAAAAGCTGCAAGTTCTCTTTGTTCTAATCGTTCTCTTTGAGCGATAAATTGAACTGCTTTAGCTTTTTGAGCTTCAAGATGTGTAATTTCCAGATATGTTTCCCAAGTTTTTTGGATTATTATATCTGGAAAATTCAACTTTTCTAAATGTCTTTTGATTTCTTCTAGCTTTATTTCGTTTGGTGTAATCAAAAGAATTTTAAATATTTCTAGTCTTGGCCGCTCAGTTACCAATGCTTCCAAATTTACTAACTTGGGAACTTGTGGAGTAAATTGCATTTCTTGTTTGATGTCTGCATCAATCTTTTCAACGTACCAATCGCTTAAACTGTACAGGGATAGATTTATTTCAGGATAATCTTTTTTGATTGTCTTAATCAATTTTTGAGTGCTAGCATGAACCAATGGATTTGTTTTAATGACTTCATTTTTAGCAAAAATAAGCCCACCATTAAATGCAACTTGTGCGCTTTTTAAATTCAACTGATTAATCAGTTCTTCCATCGCTTGGGGCGCTCTTGCTGAAACCAGAGAAAATGGAAGATTAGAGTTTTCAATCACCTCTTGAGTCTTTTGGGAAATTTTACCTTGGTCATCAAGCAAAGTGCCATCTAAATCAGAAAAAATATGTTTAATCTTAGTCATTTTATCCCCCTTTAATCTCCATTTTAACAAAATTTACTGACAGCTTTCTTAGTAAAAGCTAATAAATAAAAAAATCACTGACAGAAGTCAGTGATTAAAAATTCTAATTAGTATTTTTTACGTTTACGAGCTGCTTCTGATTTACGTTTACGTTTTACAGAAGGTTTTTCGTAGTGTTCACGTTTGCGGAGCTCTTGAAGAGTTCCAGCTTTTGTTACTGAACGTTTGAAGCGACGGAGTGCGTCGTCAAGTGATTCATTTTTGCGTACAAGTGTTTTTGACATAGATTTTCACCCCATTTCCAGCTCGAGAGTTCGTGGTCTTTCACACGACCTTTCTATTATATCAAATGGATATAGCCTTGTCAAACTAGACTAGCTTTAGCTGCAGCTTCTTCATTCATGCGTTCTTGATGAATATTTATTTTTTTATCCAAATAAGCCATTGATTTTTCCAGTTCGGCTAATTCTTTTTCCATTTCCTTTTTACGAACTTTTAAAACCTCGATAATCATCTCATGTTTGTCTGTATTGGCAAAAACTTCTTTAATCTGTGCTAAACTCAAACCGGCACAGCGATAATGGCGAATGGCATTAATTCTTGATTCTGCTGCTTCATCAAAGTCTCGAATTCCAGCTTTGGTGCGTGGAACCGAAATCAAACCTTCTTTTTCATAAAATCTTAAATTGTAGGCTGAAATCCCTGTTCTTCCTGCGACTGTCGCAATAGTGACCATTTGTTCTCCTTTGAACTTATAAAACCCATCTTTTGGGTCATTTTACATTTTTTATTCATTAATTAATAAAAAGTCAATTTTTTCTCTTGACTTAGAGTAACTCTAACTTGCTATAATATAGCATGTTGATTTCAAAGTGTCAACCACCGCATTTTGAATCTTTATTTTAATATAGAAAAGAGAAAAATTGAATAAAATACAAGAAAAACGCTCGATACGAGCCTTTATGCTTTCCAATGTCATGGCAGGTTTGGAAGGCTCAATTGTGGCTACTGCTCTGCCAGCAATGATGGCAGAATTACACGGCATCAAGTTGATGAGTTGGGTTGTAACTATTTATATGCTCCTCATGGCTGTTTCTTCTCCCATTTGGACAAAACTGGCCGAACGTTTTGGTTATAAACAAATGTTTGTGCTCGGCACGCTTTTATTTACCATCGGCTCTCTCGGCGAGGGATTGGCCGTCAATATGTTGATGGTCATTGTCGCCCGCGCCCTCATCGGGCTTGGTGCTGGTGTGATGATTCAACTTCCTTTTGTCATCTATGGAATGATGTATCAGGCTGATGAGCGGAGACGCGTGATTGGAAATACTGTCGCTGCTTATTCATTTTCAACTATTGCAGGACCAATTGTCGGAGGTTTGATTGTAACCTTACTTGACTGGCGCTGGGTCTTTTTCATCAATATTCCGATTGGGATTTACATGGCTTTTATTGTTTGGAAAAATTTCGATCTTAAAACTGACCATACTAAAAAATCAATTGATTTTGCTGGTTCTGCTTCTCTATCCATTGCCGTCATTGCCATTATGCTTCTTTTTCAAATGATGGGGAATGCGGTCATTAATCTTCCTTTGTTGATTGCTTTATTAGTCATCAGTTTGCTCTTTTTCACTGGATTTTATTTTGCTGAAAAAAGAGCGGTTGACCCCATTGTTCCGCTTGAACTTTTCAAAAACCCTTCATTTATCGCTAAAAATGTCATGTTTTTCATGCAATATGGTTTCTTTGGTTTTTATACAAACTATCTGCCCACTTGGGGGCAAGGCGTCATGGGCGCAACGGCATTAGTCGGTGGAATGGTTTTGATTCCATCAGCAATCATGCTAGTTATCGGAACGAGAAATGTCAATCATCTCATTCAAAAAGTCGGCGAAAAAAGAACGATTTATATCGGTTTTGCTATCATGGTTTTAGGTGCACTTTTCTTATTTAGTTTGCCTGAACATGCCTCAATTCTTATGCTCTTTGTGGCAACAGCAATTCTTGGCACCGCCTTTGGGATTGTCAACATTACCTTGCAGGTTGCAGTTCAAGAAAGTGTCGCTAAGCATTTGATTGGTGCAGCGACTGCCGTTAATGCTTTACTAAGAACAATGGGAACAACACTTGTCTTATCTGGCTTATCAATCGCTCTCAACCGTACATTTACTGACTCAACTGCACATAATCCAAAACTTACGACGACACTTCTTAATCAAATTTCTGATGCTCAAGCTTTAAAAAATATTCCAACTGCACTCGTTGCCCCTTTGCGTCACACCTTATTTAATGGTATGCACTTGCTTGCGCTTATCTCCGGCTTACTTCTTTTCATTGCGCTTTTTGTCAATTGGCTCGACCCTTGGAAAAAAGGACTAGAATAAAACAAAAAAACTGCTGACAACTCTGTCAGTAGTTTTTATTTTACTGACAAGACTTCTGTCATAGGATAGCCGTTTGCGCTTTAGCGCATTTACGGATATGCTAGTATTTCCGTCAGTAATTTTTCAAATCATTATAAGAGCCAATAGCCTTTTCTAATAGTTGACGTAAACTTTCCGTCTCATTTTCTAACCATTCTTCCCATGCTACACTGTATATTGCACGAGCCAAACGAACCGCAAGTCTTGCTGTTCTTTCCTCATAATCTGTCAGTAAGTATTCGACCAAGAGTCCCTCAATTTTACTTTGTTTAAGGAGTTCACGCTCTTCCAAATCAGGGTGGCTGGCAATTATTTTTTGTCTTTTGACTGTTCTTTCTCGATGTTCATCAAAGAAGTCTGCAGCATAGAAATAACCATCAAGTACGATAAATAAAGGATTTGTTTCTTTTGATTCTCGCATTTTATTCAGTAACATTTCGCTGTATTGCTCGCCTCCGGCAAAGAAAATATCCGCTTTATTTTTAAATTTGCGAAAGAAAGTTCGCTCAGTTAGGCCGGCTTTAGTTGCGATTTGTAAAACGGTGGTATTGTCATAGCCTTGTGCTGTAATCAGCTCAAGCGCTGCTTCATATAATTTTTCTTGACTTGATTTTTTCATTTTTTCTTCCTAAACATATCCAAAAACCCCAAAATGTCAGTTTATGACATTTTTCTTGACAATTACTTTCCAAAGGATTATACTATTCTCAAATGTCAGTTACTGACATTATATAAAATTAAGACTGAAACTGTCAAGAGAAAGCTATAAAATACGATTTCATCAGTCAAGTCAGCACTTGAAGCCAAAGTCCAACGTTTTATTTTTGCAAGTACAACTAATGTTTATCTCGGAAATACGCTTAATCGCCCGGCCACAGAAAACGATGAACCGACTGGAAAAGCGACTTATCCAGCAAGTAAAATTGCTGCCGAAAAAGGACTTCACAGCTTATTAGCTGGGACAGCTACCGAACTTGTCATTACTCGCTTTGGCTTAGTCTATGGGGATAAGGACCCTCATCTGAACGAACTTGCCCCTTATCTGACAGAACGTCATCCTGATAAGCTAAATTCGCTGGTTCATCATACAGATATTGACCGCGCGCTCCTCCAAATCGTTCACACTAAAGACTTGAAACATGACCTTTACAACATCGTTGATGATTCTGAAACTTCTATCGCTGACATTTTATCCATTGAAAATATTGCTCAAGAACGTCCAACTGACAATGACCACAACAAATGGGAGTCGGTTTCTTCAAATCATCGTTTGAAAAAAGATTTTGACTTCAACTTCCTCTATCCGTCTATCACTGACGCAAAAGACGCCAATGCCCTTTAAAAAATAGAAAAGAGAACAAGTATGAAAATTACACTTTTAGGTTCATTAGGAAACATCAATCGACATTTTATCCCCAGATTAATCGCTGACGGACATGAAGTCACTGTCATTACTTCACGTCCAGAAGGAGCTGCGGCTATTGAAAAGCTCGGTGCGAAAGCTGCGGTTGGATTAAATACTGACCTCGACTTTCTCAGCCGAACTTTCACTGGTTCTGATTTGGTTTATCTCATGATTACGGGTATCGCTTTTTCGTCAGCAACATCAATGTCTGATTTGGCAAAAATTTACAGTCAGGCCATCAAAAAGGCTGATGTCAAAAAAGTCATTAACCTTAGCTCAGTCGGTGCCCAAAGCCCAGAAGCTGGGATTCTCTACGAATATCATGCCATGGAAGATGGGCTTGATGAACTCACTGGTGTTACCGTTAAACACATTCGTCCCGTTGGTTTTTATACCAATTTACTGACAGAAATTGCGCTACTTAAGGCTCAAGGAAAAATTTTTGAAGCCATCAGTCCTGAAACAATGCGAGCTTGGGTTCATCCAAGTGATATTGCTGATGCTGTTTACAATCGTATCAATGATTTACTGACGGACAAAGCTGTCAGTAAAATAAAATATGTCGTTTCTGATTGGGCAACAGGTACTGATTGGGTCAATGCCTTGGGAACTAATAACATTTCTGCCCAATATGTCACTATTTCTGTGGAAGATTTGATAGAAAACTTTGTCAAAGCAGGTCTTCCAAAAGTTGTGGCAGATGGATTTGGTCAAATGAATCAATTTCAAAGGAGAAAATAAATGGTTAAAGCACTACAATACAAAAGATTTGGGCAACCAGAAGTTCTTGAACTCGTTGACCTCCCAAGCTTAGAACCTAAAGCCAATGAAGTTTCTATTATAGTCAGTCATGTCGGACTTAATCCAATGGATTGGGCAATTATGGGACATCCAGAAGTCGCACCAAATTTTGGAGTCAAACTTCCACAAACTTTTGCTTATGATTTTGCTGGGCAAATTGACCAAATCGGTGCAGAAGTGACCGACTTCAAAGTTGGCGACCGTGTTTTTGGAACGACGATGAAAGGGGCGGCCACCGAGCAACTCATTGCTTCAACCAAAGAACCTGGGCTCTATCACACCCCTGATTTTATAGAAAATGATGTTGCCTCTACCCTCGCTGTCGCCGGTCTTACAGCTGCCGTCGCCTTACGAAAAGCACATGTTAAAAATGGAGATACTCTCTTAATCGGTGGAGCAGCAGGAGGAGTCGGCATTTTCGCTGTTCAACTTGCTCAATTATGGGGAGCAAAAGTTATCGGGACAGCTTCTGACTCAACTGCCGACTTTTTAAAGGAGCTTGGAGCTGAACAAGTCGCTTATGGCGAAGGTTTGACTGACCGTCTAAAGGGCAAAGGAATCACTGCCGCCATTGACTTACATAGTTTTGAAAGTTTAAATACCGCTCTTGAATTAGGAGTCAAAGCTGACAAAATGTCCACTGTCATCATGTACCCAGAGCCTCCGGCTGGTGTTCCAACGGCTACAGGTGGCGAAGCGATTCCTTCTGATATGGAGATGGTTTTGACTGCCATTGGTAGCCATAATTAACTGTCCCAATCGCTGCTAAATTCCCCATCAATGACTATTTAGAAGCAGTCAATTTACAAATGAGCCGTCACACTCACGGAAAAATCGTTCTTTACTTTTAGATAAATAAAAAAAGCTGTCAGATTACTGACCGCTTTTTATTTGCTCCAATCAATCGGACTTTGACCTGTTTGAACCAGAAAATCATTGGTTTTTGAAAAAGGATGCGAGCCAAAAAAACCACGACTTGCTGATAAAGGTGACGGATGAGCCGCTTCTAGTATGAGATGCTTACTTCCATCAATTAGTTTGGCTTTCTTTCTAGCAAAACCTCCCCAAAGAATGAAAACTTTTGGTCGCTCATCATCTGAGGCAATTTTGATAATTTCGTCTGTCAATGGTTCCCAAATTTTCCCAGCATGGGCATTTGAAGCAAACTCGGGTACGGTCAAGACCGCATTTAAAAGCAATACGCCTTGCTCGGCCCAAGCCGTCAAATCACTATCTTCTTTAGAAAAACCTTCCTCACGCAATTTTTTTTGGATATTAACAATCGAATCTGGGCGATTCACTTTGAAAGTCGCTGGATAAGAGAAAGCCAAACCTTGAGCTTTCCCCGGCTGAGGATAAGGGTCTTGTCCAACAATAATAACCTTTGTTTGTGCCAAAGGAGTCAGTTCAATTGCCCGAAAAATTTGATTTTCTGGTGGATAAATTTTCCCCTCTTGATAAGTCTGATTGATAAATTCAATCATTTTAGGGAAATAATCTTCCGCTAATCGGTTGCGTAATGGCTGTGACCAATCTGTTTTTTTCATTTTTCTTGTCCCTTCTCCACAAAAATTCGGACTGTTGTTTTCAATTTTTCTGCTGCTGTCTTTCTAAAATCACTGATATAAATTTCTCGATGATGAAACTCTTTGTGGATAGCTTTTAAATCATGTTTTTCAGCATAAGCAAAAAGCTTCTCAAAAGTTTCTCCCTCTTGGTCAAAGGATCCGACATGAAGTGCTTGTAAACATAAGCCATCTTCAACTTTTCCAAATTCAAGTCCTGATAAATCCAAGCCTTTTTTAACTTCAACCAATTTTTTCGCTTTGTCAATCACTTGGTCATTGACAAAATCAGGCATTCTAAGCATCAAGCGCCAAATAAAGTCCTTTTTATCTATTTTTCCATCAATAGGTTCATTTTTACTTGTCCACAATCCTTCAAGTGGAGGAACCACAAAAGGCTGAAAATTTTTAATTGTAAAATTTGAATTTCGATAAGACATTGAAAACATATAAGCTGTCGCATATAAAAGGGCAATGGCTTCTTGAAAAGCTGGACTTGTTGGTGCTCCTTTACCATCTATCATCAGATAATTCAGAGCAGGCAGCTCAATTAAAGAAATTCCTTTTGGTAAATAATAGTTTTTATCACTTTTTTTATAATCAATTTTTGGGCTAGACATGCTTTTATTATATCAAATTTATAAATAAAAAAAACTGCCTTTATAACAGATTTTTTCTCATAATTAGAGATTTGCCACGTTGTGATAAACTTTTTGAACATCATCGTCGTCTTCGAGAGCATCGATAAGTCCTTCAAAAATTTCCAAATCTTCTGGTGAAAGTTCTACTTCTGATTGAGCAATCATTTCTAGTTCTGTTGTTGAGAATTCAGTAATTCCAGCTGCTTTAAGGGCTGCAATTCCTTTGTGAAGGTCAGTTGGTTCAGTGTAAACAACGATATTTCCTTCTTCTTCTGTCACATCACGAACGTCAACCTCAGCATCAAGCAAGATTTCAAAAATATGGTCAGGGTCTGTTCCTTCAAAAACAATGACTCCAGTATTGTCAAACATGTAGCTGACCGCACCGGCTGCTCCAATATTTCCACCATTTTTATGGAAAGTAGTACGAACATTAGCAATCGTGCGGTTAACATTTGAAGTCAAAGTTTCGGCAATCACCATTGAACCGTTTGGTCCAAATCCTTCATAACGTCCTTGAACAAATGTTTCATCTCCGCCACCTTTAGCTTTATCAATCGCTTTATCAATGACGTGTTTTGGAACTTGTGCTTGTTTAGCGCGTTCAATAACGAATTTTAATGATGAATTTGATTCTGGATCTGGTTCACCTTGTTTGGCAGCAGCATAGATTTCGACACCGAATTTTGCATATACTTTAGAAGTTGCCCCATCTTTAGCGGTTTTTTTAGCAACAATATTGGCCCATTTACGTCCCATTGGAATAGTCTCCTTGAAATTTTATTTAAATTATTGGCAGATTAGTGATCTACATGATTTTTTCTATCATATTATATCACAATTTGTAAAGGCTCGTCTATGAGAAATCGAAAAAATCCCGTTTTTACGCTTTCAATTTAAGCAAGTCTTTTTTATTTTTCTCTTTTAATAATTGGTTTTCGCCCAAAATTTTGTTCTTTAAAATTAACATTTCCTAATTGATAGATTTCATCAGCTTTCTGCGTCAGCTCATCCCAAGGTTTTTGACCAATTTTACTGATGATTTTTCCTCTATTTTGAGCTAAAATTTCTTGTCCAGCTTTTGAAAAACCAAGAATATGAATCTCTTTTGGTAAATTAAACTCTTTTGGAATATTTAACAAAATATATGTTAAGAGCCTACGAACACGCGCTTTGGTATAACGTTTAGTATATACAAGTTCTACTAATTCATCAAAATTTTTAGCAGATTTGACCGCATTTTTTAAGCGAACAGAAAGTTCTTGATTTACTTGGAAAATATTTTCCAAGTGGTCATCAAGCCTGATTTTATATTGCAAAAGTGGAAAATAAGCTGCCCAATTGGTTTTTGGACTTGCATAAGTTTCTAAAATCACTGATGGGACATGATTTTTTATTGCTGACAAGTCTAAGATCGCAGGTTTTTGACTGACCGATTGATGAGTTTGCTCTGTCAGTAAATTTTTCCTTTCTGTCAGTGAAAACAATGACTGACGGAGTGCCGTCGCGCTGGCAAATCCCTCTGTCAGTTTGGTCGAATGGAATTTTCCAACACGTTTAATCGCTTGCAAATTAATATTTTCCCCCGCAGCAGCTTTTGCATAAGCGAGAGCAAGAACATGATTAGGCGTGTTCCCATCAAATTTAATTCCTGTAAAATGTTGCCACATCATTTGTGTTTTTTCGGGATAAGAGAGTTGCTCAGGCAATGCTTTGATAAAACTTTCCATTTCCGTCTCTTTTGTTTCATAAATATCAGCAATCTCATTATAATCAATTGCTGATTCTGAACCAAAAGCAAGGTCAGTAATGCCAAGATTTTTTAAGATATCCACAGCCCCACTTGCAAAAAAATCGGCAGCTTGCACAGAAACAGTTACTGGCAATTCAACGACTAAATCTGCGCCACAAGACAAGGCCATCTCTGCTCTTGTCCATTTATCAAAAATAGCTGGCTCGCCTCGCTGCATCCAATTTCCGGACATAGCGACAATTTTTGGACCATCAATTTGATTCAAAAGATACTCATGTCCCTTATGAAAAGGATTAAATTCAGCAATAATACCTGTAATTTTCGTCATTTTATACCTCTAAAAAAATCTGTCAGTAGCTGACAGATATGGATTTACTTTACTTTTTACAAACAAAAAACCAACGTGCGCTCTCTTTGCTAGGTGCTTCATCAGTAAAATCTGCACAGACTATTGCTTCTTTAAAGCCTGCCGTTGCTAGATGCGCGAGATAATCATCTATCGGATAAGTCCGTTCTTCATGAACTTCGTCTTTTCTTGTAAAGCGTCCATCCTCTCCTTGAATGAAAAAGCTCAACTCATGGACGATTGAATGAGGCACTTCCCCTTCAAAAGAATCCCACAAGAAAGCGAAATCTTCCGCATTTTCATGGTAAGAGTAGTTAGGAAAAACTTCGTCTACTTGATGAGTTGAATGAACATCAAAAATAAAAGTCCCACCCTCATTGAGTATTTCAAAAACACCATCAAAAGTAGCTTGTACTTCATTCAAATTTTCCAAATAACAAAGTGAATCAGAATAACAAGTCACTGCATCAAATTTTCCAAGACCAGAAAGGTCACGCATATTACCAGCAGTAAACTCAAGTTTATGACCTGCCTGACGCGCTTTTTTACTGGCTAAAGTTAACATTTCTTCAGAAATATCAAGACCAGTCACTTCATAGCCTTCTTGAGCCAAGCGCACTGATAAAGCCCCAGAGCCGCAAGCTAACTCAAAAACTGATTTTGTTTCTTTTGGTAGATGTCTTTTTGTAAAATCAAGCCATTGCTCATAAAGTTCTTGGTCCATGACCTGATCATAGACTCTTGAAAAATCTTCGTAAAATGCCATTTCAGCCCTTTCTTGAATTAGAGACAGTCCTTTTTGCCTGACTGTCAGTGGATAAAAAATAAATAAGAGCTCTGTCAGTAAAACCGACAAAGCCATTAATTATTCAGCTATAAATCCAGAAATATCAACCATTGGTGCATCTGACCAGAGTTTTTCTAAATTAAAGTGTCCACGTTCATCATGTCCAAAGACACTGACCACGATGTCCCCAAGGTCAATCAAAACCCAGCCTGTTTTTGCGTCGCCTTCAATATGACCTGATGCTTTTGCTCCAGCAAGTTCAGCCGCTTCAGCAATATTATCAGCAATGGCATCTAACTGACGACTATTCATTGCTTCCATAATCACAAAATAATCTGCGACAAATGTCACATCAGACATATCCAAGGCTACAATATCAAGTGCTTTTTTATCATCGGCTGCTTTTACAACCACTTCAAGTAATTTTTTTGAATCCAATTCTTTCCTCCGAGACTATTTGTCTCTCTTTATTATTAAAATCTTTTTTAAGATTTTTATTCATTTTTCTGAGTCATTTACAATCAAATCTTATCAGCTGTAAAAACTAGACCCACTTATTTTAACATAAAATGTCACAGCAACCAAAAGTTGCTTGTTATATCCCTTATTTTTCCAGAACTTTTAAAAAACGCTTCTGAGAATGATTACTCGTATATCCTTGGTGTTCATAAAATTGATGAGCCTCATGCCTTTGCACTCCTGAGTTAAGTCGGATAACATTAATCCCTCTAGCTTTGGCATTTTCTTCTAAAGCACTAAGCAATTGTGCACCAATCCCTTGCCCTTGCCCTTGCTCTTGATCATCAACGACCAGTCCTAGAACATTGAACATGATTTCCTTGCTATAAACCGTATCATAAGTTTCAGCTTCAATAAAGCCCACCACTTGATTTCCATTATCAAAAACAAGAAATTCCTGTTTTTCATCGTTCAAAATACGACTCATATTATTCTTTACAATTGATTCAGAAATTGGATAACCAAGTACGCCAGCAAGTCTTGTGATGTCTGAAACATCTCTCATCTCAACTTTTCTAATCATGAACTTTTCCTCTATTTTTACTGACAAGCCTATCAGTAACTATTTATCAAGACAAATAAGCAATAAAAGCATTATAAGCTTCAAAAGTTTGGGGATAAATGGTCAAACGACGTTCTGCCAAATACTCAACCAAACGCATCGTTTCAAAAGCAACCGCCTGATTTAAATCTTGAACAGCGACTGCCCGGGCTTCAATGACTCCAGGAAATTTCCGTCCCTCTTCAATGTAATCTGCCACATACAATACCTTAGCAAGACCAGACATTTCTTTATCTCCGACCGTGTGAATCTCAATAGCACGCAGAATTTCTTCGTCTTCAAGCCCAAAATCTTCACGTATTTTATAAATACCGACTTTCCCATGCCAAATATTATTATCCCAATTTTTCAAATCAGCATCCAAATGATATTTGTCAATTAAAGCCAGAAAAATCTCATCGTCTACCTCTTTACAATAATCATGCAAAAGTCCAGCCAAGCTTGCTTTATGTGGGTCAACCTCATATTTTTCGGCTAAAGCAATCGCTGCTTTTTCCACACCAAGCATATGTTTAAAACGTGATTCTTTGACTGCACCAGCAATTTTCGCTAGCAAATCTTCTCTTGATAAATTCACTTCTGGATAAAAATCAAACATATAAGCCTTCTTTCAAGATATAATCTAAAACCTTCGGTGCCAAAAGAAAATGTGGTTTAATTCCACGATGCAATTGTTCCCGAATCAAATTTCCGGAAATATCCATCATTGGAACGTCCACCCACATAATCGGATAAGAAGTCCCTGCCCGATAGCGGGGTCTGCGAATCCCAACGAATTGAACTAATTCTAATAGCTCATCAATATGCGCCCAATGAGCTAAACCAGAAATCATGTCTCCACCGATAATAAAATAAAAATCACAATCTGGATTTTCTTCATGAAGCTCAAGCACCGTTTGATAGATATCAGCGCCATCTTTAGCTTTCAGACGACAAGCATCTACTTCTAAACCAGGACAATCTTCAATAGCTGCGGTCAGCATGGCCGCAACGTGCCCATCAGTATTGTGTTCTGGCAAAAAGACAACTTTTTCCAAATTAAGTTCTTGGCGCACTTGGTCAGAAATTGTCAAATGGCCAACATGAACAGGATTAAAATTCCCCCAAAAAAGCCCGATTGCACGTCGTTTCTCGTCTTCTTTAGTTTTTAATTCTACCTTTGTAAAAGGAGTCAATAAATCTATTGCCATTCGTTCACCTATTATTTTTTACTCTTTGATTATTTTTTGAATGAAACCATTAATAGTTTTTTATTTTTTAAAATTTATTTCACAATATTTTTTACTTCAACCGAAATCTTGCGATTTTCTTTACGGTCAGAAACTTTGAAAACAATAAGATTTCGACCAATGATTTGGACCACATCAAGTCCCATTTCTTCTATTGCTTCTGCTACATCAGTTGCGACTTCATCTGAGTTTTGCAAAATACTGACTTTAATCAACTCACGTGCATCACAAGCCGTACGAATGCTGGTCAAAATTTCATTAGACAAGCCACTTTTCCCAATTTGAACAATTGGTTTAATATTAACTGCCAAAGCACGCAAGTATCGTTTTTGTTTTCCGTTTAATTCCATTATTTATTTTTTTCCGTTTCTATTTTTTTAACTAATTTTGCTATTTTTAATCACTTTAAGCGCAAGATGTGTTTTACTTCATTTCTCATTAAGAGAAACAAAGTAAAATGATATCATCATCAAACGAAGACGTTCCTTTGATGAAATAAGATTGAGAATGAGGTAACGATTATGTCTATTACAGCAACTATCGCAGCTGGCGCTACAGCACTAACACTTTTAGGAGCTGGAGGCGCAGCAGCAGTAAATGCCGCAACCCCTAGCACAAACACTAGTCCAACAACAACGGCAACTACTGCCACAGGCTACTATTGCAAAAACAAAGACAGCAGCAGGTGACTACGGCGGACCAAAAACTGGCAATGGTGTCGGCAAAGGTCCCACAGTTGATCGATCTGACATGAGTTCCGCTCAACTTGCCCAAGTCCAAAAAGACGAAGCTAATGGCGCACCTCAACAAACAGGTGGCCCCTCAACAAATACTTTGGTTGCCAAATAAAGAAAACCATAGCAGAGAATTCAAGCGTCATGCCTTAGATTCTCTGTTTTATTTTTGATTTTGAAAAATTAATAAATATTTTAAGTCTGACAACCAAATCTTTAGCAAATTATTCATATTGGTCATTTCTAAAACTCATTCAATTTCCAACTCAATTCAGGCGCAATCAATCCCTTAATCTGATAAGCATTTTCGCCCTCAACCACCGATTGAACCAAGGCACTCTTTCTTAATTCAGGCAACTGATAAGCTTTTTCATAAGGGAGTTCTAACTCAAAAGCTTCAAAAAGCTCATGCAATTTTTCTAAAATTGCTGTTTTCAGCCATTGAACACCATTCTCAGATTTAATTGAGAGTTGTAAACTTGGCGACAAAGTTGGCAAGAAGTCACTTGGGGCAATATCCATTTTATTATAAACATTCAGCACAGGAATATTTGTCAGCTTCAAATCTTCCATGATTTTCAAGACCGTTTGTTCATGAATTTCATGATGAGGATTGCTAGCATCAATGACATGAATCAGTAAATCAACATTTGCAGATTCTTCTAAGGTTGATTTAAAAGCTTTAATCAGCTCTGTTGGCAGATTTTGGATAAAACCGACAGTATCTGTCAGTGACACCGTAAAATCTTCAACCAATTGAACGGCTTTTGTTGTGGCGTCCAATGTCGCAAAAAGTTCATTTTGCTCATATTGTTCTTTATCAAGACCAACTAAAGCATTCATAATGCTGGATTTTCCGGCATTGGTGTAACCAATTAAGCCAATCCGAAAAATTCCTGATTTTGAGCGTTTTTGGCGGATATTTTCCCTTGTTTTTTCAACTTTTTTGAGGGCTTTATCAATGTTTTCAATTCGAGTGCGAATATAACGTCGATCTGATTCAAGCTTGGTTTCACCTGGTCCTTTAGAACCAATTCCCCCACCTTGACGGCTGAGCATAATTCCTTGCCCGACCAAACGCGGCAAAAGATAATTGAGCTGGGCTTCTTCCACTTGAAGCATTCCTTCATGTGAGCGAGCCCGCATGGCAAAAATATCCAAAATCAATTGCATTCTATCAATGACTTTGACGCCCAAAGCTTCTTCCAAATTGACATTTTGTCTTGGGGATAGACGGTCATTAAAAATAACCGTATCAATTTCGCCCACTTCAATCGCCCAACGCATTTGTTCCAATTTTCCAGAACCAATCATTGTCCGACTATCTGGACGTTCTCTTTTTTGAGTAAATTGGTCAATGACCAATCCGCCAGCCGTTTTTGTCAATTCAGCCAGTTCAACCATTGATGACTCAAAAGCCTGAAAGTTTTGGGCTGTTTCTACTCCCGCAAGGAGTACTCTTTCTTGTTTTTCTTCTAGATCTATCAAATTTTTAGTAAAATTTTCCTTTTTATTTTTGTCAGCTGAGTTTAGACTAAAAGTATTATAAAACTAAACTCTATTTTTGTATTTATTCATTTGTCACAATTCTTTTGACTTGAGAATTCACTGACAGATTTGCAAGTTCGTCAGCAAAGAAGCTTGGAAAAGCCTTGTAATTTCTGTAATCAGCAATCGGAATCCATTTCAAAAATTCTTTGCTACCGTCTGTCCCAAAACTCTCCGATGTTACTGCCAGATTTTCTGTCAGTGGTTTCATCAGAAAATAAAAACTCAATTCATGACAATTTACCTCATTCAAAAAATCATTTTCCTGACCTGTAAAAAAATTTTCATGGATAAAAGCTAAATGTTCAATTTCGAGATTTAATCCCGTTTCTTCACGAATTTCACGCAGACAAGCCTCCTCGGCCGTTTCACCCAGTTGCACGGCACCACCAACCGAATAATAATAGTCATTGTGGTTATTGCCAACCATTAAAACAGCATCATCTTTAATAATAATTCCAGCTGCCCGATAGCGAAACCACTGATTACCACGCGTAAAACCAATATCCTGACTCATATCTTCCATTTTAATTCTCCAAAATTTTAATGATAAGGCTGTCGGTAGTTTTTTTAAATATTATTCATTAAAAAGTTTCTTTACAAGTCAAACAAAAATGATTTTACCCAATCAAAGCCTTACGCACAACTACATCCACACCCTCTGGCACCCAAGCGGCAACGACTGCTTTTTGTGGCACGCGGACCCAACCAAGACCAGAAAAGACAATATCTGACTTGTCAGTAATTTTAAACTCGCGACGAACCAATTTGGCACCAACCAAAGCAGGAGCCAAAAGCTCACCTTTATGCTTTTCATAAAATTCAGTCGCACCTTCAAGTTTCGTCCGATGAACATTGATTTCATTGTCAAAATAAGCAGTCATTCCTTGGCGCTCACCACTTATAAAGTCAAAACGTGCCAAACCACCAAAGAACAAAGTTTGTTCAGGATTGAGTTGATAGGTTTTCGGCTTAATTTCTTTACGTGGTGATACATATTTCAAATCCTCTGGTTCCAAGTAATGAGCCATTTGCCCTCGATGAATAATCCCCGGTGTGTCAATCAGTGCCGAGTCTTCATCAAGCGGAATTTCAATCTTATCAAGAGTCGTTCCTGGAAAACGTGAAGTTGTAATCACATCCTCAGAACCTGAAGCTGACTTAATAATCGCATTAATCAAAGTTGATTTACCAACATTGGTCACCCCAACCACATAGACATCACGCCCACGACGATAATGCTCGATAGCTTCCATCAATTCAGCCACATCATCTTTGTTTTGTGCTGAAGTGATGAGGATATCCTTAGGTTTCAAACCACGAGAAGCCGCTTGTTCTCTCAACCAAGCCGTCATTTTCCCAACTTTTAAAGATTTTGGCAAAACATCACGTTTGTTTGCGACCATTAATAAATCATTTCCACCAGTCAATTTATGAAGGTTAGGAATCAAAGACCCATTAAAATCAAAAATATCAACCACATTAACAATCAAAGCATTATGTTGACCAATTTCTTTAAGCAAACGCAAAAAATCTGCATCAGTCAAACTTGTCGGTGCAATCTCATTATAATGACGCAAGCGGAAACAACGCTGACAGTATAAATCCTCATCGTTCTTTATTTTTTTCTTCAAAGCACCCGCAGGCAAAAAGCCAAGTGCATTTTTATCCTCAGTTTGAATTTTTGCACCACAACCAATACAGTACAAATCTTCCATTGTATTTTCATTTTCAATCATATTGCCTATTATACCACATTTCATCAGCATTTTTAGCCTTTTTTCCTAATAATAAAGAGCTATTTTTGTCAGCTTTTTACTGACAGATTTATCAGTAAGTTAATTTTAAAATAAAAAAGAGAAGGACAACTTGTCCATCCCCTTTTTCTACTGACAGAATTATCAAAATAAGATAATTTTCTTGTCAGCAATTTTTATTGTACAGAATAGTTAGGTGCTTCTTTAGTAATTTGCACATCATGTGGATGTGATTCTTTCAAGCCCGCACCAGACATTTCGATAAATTGTGCTGAATCATGCAAAGCTGTAATATCAGCCGCACCAGTATATCCCATCCCTGCTTTCAAACCACCAAGCATTTGGAAAACGATATCTGTCGCTGTTCCTTTATAAGCCACGCGTCCTTCGATTCCTTCTGGAACAAGTTTATTTGCTTCATTAACAGCCCCTTGGAAATAACGGTCTTTAGAACCTTTTTTCATCGCTGCCAAGCTACCCATTCCACGGTAAGTTTTAAACTTACGACCTTGGAAGATTTCAAATTCACCAGGAGATTCATCAGTCCCTGCGAGCATTGAACCAAGCATAACTGCATCTCCACCAGCAGCAAGTGCCTTAACAATATCACCAGAATATTTAATCCCACCATCAGCGATGATTGTTTTACCAAATTCACGCGCCACATTAGCTGCATCATAGATTGCTGTAATTTGAGGAACACCTACCCCAGCAACCACACGAGTTGTACAGATAGAACCAGGACCAATCCCAACCTTAACCACATCAACACCAGCTTCAAACAAAGCACGAGCACCTTCACCAGTAGCAATATTACCAGCAATCAAAGTACGGTCTGGAAAATGATTACGGATTTCACGAATTTTACGTAAAACACCAGCTGAATGTCCGTGAGCCGTATCAATAACAATCGCATCAGCCCCAGCAGCGAACAAAGCTTCCGCACGCTCAAAGGTATCAGAAGATACACCAACTGCTCCAGCAACAAGCAAACGACCTTGCTCATCTTTAGCAGCATTTGGGAATTCAATCACACGTTCAATATCTTTAATTGTAATCAAACCAGCCAATTTACCAGCTTCATCAACCAAAGGTAATTTTTCAATTTTATGCTCTTGCAAAATACGAGCCGCTGTATCTAAAGTTGTTCCAACTGGAGCTGTGATTAGATTTTCAGAAGTCATCATATTTTTGATTTGTTGATTATAATCAGTAATAAAACGCAAATCACGGTTAGTAATAATCCCTACCAATTTACGATTTTCAAGCGTATCAACAATTGGTACACCAGAAATACGGTAAGTCGCCATCAAGTTTTCAGCTTCTTCAATTTTATGATTTGGAGTCAAGAAAAATGGGTCTGTAATAACACCAGATTCTGAACGTTTTACCTTATGAATTTCTTCAGCTTGTTCCTCAACAGACATATTTTTGTGAACCACACCAAGTCCACCTTGACGGGCCATTGAAATAGCCATTTTTGAGTCAGTTACGGTATCCATAGCGGCAGAGATAATCGGAATATTCAAAGTCAAATTTTTAGCCAACTTTGTCTTCATACTCACCTCATTAGGTAAAACATGAGACTCCGCTGGAATCAGCAATACATCATCAAAAGTAAATCCTTTTTTCAAAAACTTAGTTTCCCAGTTTGACATCGAAAATATTCCTCCATTATCGCGCTATATAAAGTATATAGCTATATTTCTATGGCCATCGCCAATTTTTTATTTTTACTATTCTACCACTATTCCCCAAGCATTTCAACAGTAGGAAATAGTTTAAATAGGAAAAAAACTAAAATTTAGCCAATAATTACCTTATTATTTCATAATCTCACCTTAAATATGGTAACATATATTATACATGGTAAAATTCAATGGTTAAAAATTACATTTTAACTTTAAAAATAACAATTATATTTGACTGATAATTATTTTTTGCCAAACTGAAATAAAGACTGATTCTTATCATTGTAAAATATTAATAAGAAAGTTTATTTATTCCTCCCAACACAAAGAAAGCTATAAATTAGAAATGAAACTGAAAAAATCCCACATTATTTCCCTAATTCTATTTTCCGGATTACTACTTGTCGAACCCGTACTAGCCGAAGATAATGTCACCTCTGACAATCATCCGATGGGCTATTTTATCAAGCAAGAACAGGAGCAAAGTCAACAAGCTTCTGATGAAACTAGCATTCTACCACAGATGAAACTCCAAATATTAGAGCGCGCTCATTTGCAGCAGTTCCGGCAGCAAGCGCCCCTTCCAATCTCTCTTCCACTGATAACTCACTCCCTAGACAAGATGCTGTAGATATTTCAGACTACCAAAACTGGATGGTTCAATCTGATTTTAACGCTTTGAAATCAGAAGGGGTTAAAACAGCTATTATCAAGTTAACTGAAGGAACAAGTTATCTTAATCCAAGTGCTGCAAAACAAATTCTGATGGCAAAAAATGCTGGACTGACTGTAGCTACTTACCACTTTGTATATGATCCAACAAAGATTCAAAACGAAGCCGCCTTTTATGCTCAAAGCGCTAAAGCACTCGGTTTATCTACCAATACCGTGATGATTGAAGATGCGGAAGCCCCTTCACAATATTACAATTGGACAGCCGTATCACAAGTTTTCAAAAGCACTATGAACAAAGCAGGCTTCAACAATATTCGCTATTATACTTCACAAGGTTGGGTGAGTTCAGGTGTTATGAATGCTTCAACTCTTGGAGCCAAAAATTTATGGGTTGCTCAATATCTCTATGGAAAACCAAGTAATCAAAATCTTAAAAATACAGACTACGGTTCTTGGCAATATACGAGCCAAATGTATTACCAAAGCACTCCAAACTTAAGAAGTCACAATCTAGATACTTCAATTGATTATAATAATATTTTCAATGCTTCACAAGGACTTCAAGACGTTTACCGCTTGTATAACGCAAATACAGGAGAACACTTCTACACTCTCAATTTTGCTGAGAAAACAAACCTGCAGAACGTTGGTTGGAGTTATGAAGGAATCGGTTGGCTATCTTCTTCTTCTGGGTCCCCTGTTTACCGCGTCTACAACCCCAATGCTAAAGGTGGCGACCATTATTATACAATGAGTAAATGGGAAGCACAGCAGCTGGTCAACAAGGGATGGAGATGGGATAATAATGGAGCCCCTGCCTTTTACTCTAATGGCTCAAAAAATCTCTATGTATCTTATAATCCAAATGCTTATTCTGGCTCACACAACTACACCACAAGTTCATATGAGCAAAACAGCCTCCTTAGAAGTGGCTGGAAATATGGTGCAGTTGCATGGAAAGTTAATTAAATTAAATTAAATAAAACTAAGAAAAGCTTTTCTTAGTTTTTTTATATTCAGAATTTGATTGATTACTTTAGGCTAAGACTTTAGAATTAAGTAAAAATTCCAAAGTTTTCATTTGGAATATCTTTTACTTATTTTAAAATTTCAATATCGTAAATAATGTATCAAAAATCAAAAGACTGTTTGAGATTATTATAATTACCGCCGAAGACAAAGCAACTGTCTTATAAGAAATGACTTTCAGCTCAAAATGCTCATTTCCCGCAAATAATGGAAGTAGAAAAAGCATCGGTGTAACATAACGTCCCTGAACTCCGCCAATTGCCCCATTGATGGCATTCGTCCCTGAAGAATATCCTGTAAAGAAATTTATATAAAGAGCAACTATGTTCAAAACAAAAAGCCCCAAAGCACCATAACTAATTAATGGATCTTTAACAAATTTTGTTTCCACAAAAGCAGCGGCTAAAATTAATATAAACCATACACTCGTAAGCCAAAAAGGCATCATATTGTGCGTAGCTAATGGCTGAACAAGAACGGTGTTGATATCCTGAACATTAATATTAGGATTAAAGTTATATGAAAAATTCATAAATAATTTATAAATAACTAAGCCAAAACCACCATATCTACGAGCATATAAAATTCCACCAATTAAAACAATAATTAGAACAACAATACTTGTCGTAAACCTAGCCCGTTTAGAAAGTCTTCTAATAATATTTTTTGTTTTCCATCTCATAAATATAGATAAAATAATTATCGGGAAAATAAGAATTAAAAGTTTAATATTAGTTTTTGCTGCAAAGTACACGGCAATCGAACTAATAATCATTGGGAGTAAATTAAAAGGTGTTATCTTCCCTTTATCCACCATATTAATCCCCACAGCTACAAGAAAAGCCGCAAGAATTAATGTTAAACCATCGTAAGAAAGACTAGAGAAAGTATTCATTACAACAGGACTAAGCCCTATTATTGTAAATACTAATTTCCCCCTTCTAACATACTTGATGATAAAAAACAATATTAAAGTATAGACAAACATCGACAAAAGTCGAGCGCACACAATCATCATCCCCATTGAAGGATAGATATGATAACCCAACCAAACCCCTGCGGCAGGCACTATGTGACCTAAAAAATTGTAGGATAATACTTTAGGATATTCAGTAGAGCGAGGAAGTTTATTCATTGGCATTCTTTGAACTTCAGTTTCAAAGTATTTTTTAAAATAATCTCCATTCTGATAGGCTGGTTTTTGATTAACAAATTGATTACCAAACCATTTTGAATTCTCGCCGTAGACTGTTATATCTGTGGTCAAGTGCACAATATTACTAGAATTTACAAAATGATAAACACCATCTGGTTCGTTAAAGAACGGCATTCCAATGGATAGGATAATTCCAAAGAAAAGAGCAATTGACAAATAAAATTTGTGAACTTTCTTTTCTATTACTTCTGCATTAAATGATATTTTAGATTTTTCACTATGTCTTTTTTCATTATGTCTTTTGTTTAAGTGATAATCATTTCTTCTATATCTAACTGTATCCATATTACACTAACCTCACTAAAATACCACCAATAACCACAATTCCTAAAATAAACAATAATAATGGGAAAATTATTGATTTCAGAGCACTAAAATGAACCTCTTTTTGAGGAGTGACAGCTAAAATATTGTACTCATTTGTCCCTGCACCATAGTCTGGAATAAGACCATTTAGTTTAAATGATTGGTTGCTTGCTGTCTTCATACTAGTTTTAGTAAGTTGGCTACCATTAGGCGAAACTACATTTTCTGAAAAAATAGAAAAATCAATGGGTGTTTTATCAACAGAGTAGTTAGTAGGAGCGGCAACCTGATAAAGGAAGTAATCTTTTCCTTCTCCCAAACCAAATAATTTGATTAAAGATTGATTAATTTTGGTATCACGTTCATAATCATAATTGAATCTTGTATTATTCAACTCAATTGGAGATACATCATCATCACCAAAAACATATTGGTTCCCACCTCTTAATAAAGTATAGCTTGTAGGAGAAACTGTAGACAAATCTTGAATTTCGCTCCATTTCCCTTGACTATCATATAGATACTTTTTACCACCCACATTCTTCCCTAAAATATAAACAGCATCTCTAACCATCTTATTTTTATTTGCATCCACTTCAACAAAATTTATACCAGTCGTATTCACCTTGGGAGCAGACGAGGTAATCTGAGTTCCAGTTGTCTGAGAAATCACATTCGCCGTCATTCCAAAATTATTGTCTGGGGAGTTGAAAGCTTTAATTGGAACATTCATTTTTGTAGTATTCGTGCTTGTTCCTTGTTGAATAGATACATTATTTACATAGACAACAGGAGAAAGATGAGCTTTTATATCAATAGAAACATCACTATGTGTTGGTGGAATTGTCAGTTCATACATGTTAATCTGCCAAGAAATAAGAACGCTACCTATCGTATCCGCAATTTTACTTAGTTGTTCAGGACTAGCTAAAGGGTCAAAAGTTACTCCTGGATTAATAATAGGCGGTATTAATGAAGTTACTGTATTTGGAAGTGATGTTTCATCAATAACAATATTTGCATCAGGACGGAGGTCAATCTTTGTAGGTGTAGTAGGGTTTAACATCTTTTTGCTTACTTTTAGTTTATAATGTAATTCTTGATTTAACTCCACTGTTATCGGCTGACTACTTTTAGAATTACCTGAAGCAAAAGAAAGTGAAATCCCTAAACTATTTGTGTCTACCTTAACTTCACTCATATCTGGAGTGACCATAATTAACTTTATAATACCTTTGCTACTGCCATCTACAATAGCTGTCAGTCCTGTGGTCACCTTTGCTGATGCTCTTCCTTCAAGATCTGTCGTTTCATTTCCGCCATTAGGGGTATGAAATCTGACAAAATTGCTAGGAGGGTTAAAAGACATGATGTCTGTTCCATTATTTGTTTCGTTTATTGATTGAAGAAGTGTAAAATTTGTACTAAAAAGCGTTGAAATTATCGTTTGTGCTTCATTATCAGTATGTTTACTGCCTTCCCCAACAGTTAATCCAGCAACAACTATCACGTGTTCTGTATTTTGCGATCCTCGCCAAGCAGAAGAGTTTGTCACTTGGTTAGAAAATTTCCCCTCCATAATAGCTTCATATGCGGTTTGATAATTTCCTGCCAAAAATGCTTCATTTTGAATGGGATCTCCTGAAGAAGTAACTTTGATTGATAAATTCGTAGTCAAAGTTTTATCCGAAGCACTTACAGTATGTCCTTCATAGAAAGTAAAGAGTAATAGCCCCATCACTCCAATAAGAGTAACTAAGAAGGTTACCTTTTTATACATTTTATTCTCCAATCGTTTAGTATTAGGGTTATTTTTTACTTACAATCTTTTTGACTTCAATAAAAAGACTGGATTTCAATAAGATATTAAGAATTATATATATTATAGCACCAATCAATACTTGAAATATAAGATTATGCATATTCATCTTCAAAGAATTGTTTAAATAGAAAACAGCTCCAAACATCACTGCACCAGATATAAAGTATTTCCAGCAAGATAAAATCATTGGAATTATCTCAAAGTCATTTCTCAAAATATAAAATTGATAAATCGTCACTGAAGCCTCGGCAATTACTGTCGCAATCATTGCACCAGTGAGTCCCAAAAGAGGAATCAAAGCAAAGTTAAGTAAAATATTAAGAACTGCACCAATTGTTACCGAAGTTGTGAATTCTCTCATCCGATTTAATGGAAGAAGGTACTGAATTCCCAAAACATTACTCCAAGCAATGAATATAATAATTGGGGCTTCCATCATTAGCAAAGGACCGACAGCTACCCATTTAGGGCCGAAAAAGAATCCTGCAAAATTGAGTGCTATTCCCATAACACCAAACATTATCGGTACAGCAAGCCCAGTCATAAGGACGAAAGATTTTTTTAAAGTCTCTTGGACTTCTTTAATTTTACCTTTTGAAAAAAGATTTGAAACATGTGGTAACATGACTACACCTAAAGAAGTGACAATGCTCAATGTTACTTTAATCAGACTATCCGATTGACTAAAAAATCCCGATGCCGTTTTCCCATCAAAAATCCCAATCATTGTTTTGTTCGCAATTGTATAAATCTGTGTAGCAATTTGCGGCAAAAAAAGTAATAGTGTGGGTTTTAAATGATGTCCTAATGCTAATTCTTTCCATTTGGGGGCAAAAATTTCCTTGCGCAAATATGGCCAAAGTGAAAGATTTCCAATCAATAATGTTCCGGTAATGATTAAAACATAAATGGGCAAATCCTTTGGACTCTTAATAAAAGTAAAGATGAAAATAACTGAAATAATAGAGACAATAAAATTACGCCCTACTGTTCGCTTGAAATTTTCTACTCCCATAAAATACCAAGAAATATCAAAAGCCGCAGCGATAATAGCGATACTCTGCAAGAGATATATCTCAAAATCCTGTTTTTGAAAAGCTAAGAAAATACAGAAAATAAGAAAAGAGAGAGCAATGGTACAAAATCTCAAAAATGAAATTTCCCAAAAAATTTGGCTTCTCTTTTCTTTATCAGATTGATGATATGCAATCTCTCGATTTCCATAAGTTGTTATCCCAATTGAACCAGCTAATACAAAGTACTGAATAATCGCATAGGTAAATGTATTTAAACCTATAGCCGTTGTGCCAAGCACCCTAGAAATATAGGGAATTGTGATAATTGGAATAATCACAATCAATAATTGGTAAGAGCTATTCAGAAGATAGTTTTTTAATACTTTCAATCTTTAAATTCCTTATCGACAGCTTTTAAAGCTGCATTAAAGACTTGGTCCATATCATAATACTGATAGTTACCCAAACGACCACCAAATATTACTGTTTTTTCATTATCTGCTAATTTACGATATTTCTTAAAGAGTTCTGAGTTTTTCGTATCATTAACAGGGTAATAAGCTTCCTTCGTACGATCCCAATCTTGAGGATATTCCTTAGTGATGATTGTTTTATTTTCATCACCTTTTTTATCAAAGTGACGCCATTCCATCACGCGCGTAAACGGAGTCTCAGCATCTGTATAATTGATAACAGCATTACCTTGTTTGTTGTCAGTTTCAAAAGTTTCTGATTCAAATCGAACAGAACGATATTCTAATTCACCAAGTTCATAATTAAAGTATTGGTCAATCATTCCTGTATAAACGATTTTAGGAAATTCTGCTAAATAATCTTCTTTATGTGAGAAAAAGTCAGTATTTACTTGAACATCAATCAATTCAGAGTCCAGCATCTTATCAAAAATTGCTGTGTATCCATCCACTGGAACTCCTTGATAACGATGATTGAAATAGTTATTATCAAAGGTATAACGAACTGGTAAACGACGGATAATAAAACTTGGTAATTCTGTAGCTTTACGTCCCCATTGTTTTTCTGTATATCCTTTAATCAATTTTGTATAAATATCAGTACCAATTAAAGAAATAGCTTGTTCTTCAAGATTTTTTGGAATACCAGAAAGACCGGCAGCAACTTTTTGCTCCTCAATCTTTGCAGCAGCTTCTTCTGGAGTCTTCACTCCCCACATTTGATAGAAAGTATTCATATTAAATGGGAGATTGTAGAGTTCACCTTTATAATTAGCAACTACTTGGTTAATATAGCCATTAAACTCGGTAAATTGATTAACATAATCCCAAACTTCTTTATTGTCTGTATGGAAAATATGTGCCCCAAAATCATGGACATTAATACCTTTTTCTTTATGGGTATACATATTCCCACCAACGTGCGCGCGTCGTTCAATAATCAAGTTACGCTTTCCACGTTTAGCTGCTTCATGTGCGAAAATTGCACCATAAGGTCCTGCACCAACAATTAAGTAATCATAGTTTTTTGTATTATATTTCATTATTTATTCTCCTCAAGAACTTTATCTGCTTTTTTTAAGGCCTCACTTAAAAAATAACCTGAACGGATTTTTTTACCCATCTTTTGAACATTGATTACCATTTCATTATAATCTTGTTCTGAAATTTGTGAAAGCTTTTGGGGTAATTCTTCTAAATTATCTACAACAAATCCGAGATTGTTTTCTACAATAAAAGAAGCTAATGCAGCTTGCTTCCACATTATCACTGGAAACCCTGCCGCTAAATAAAGGGATGCTTTATGTGGATTATTATATTTTTGATATTGTCCACTAAGCCCTACACCACCTACAACACTGTCACCATCCCAGACCAGACCGTAAGAACCAGATAATTCTGTTAAGATCTGATTACTTGGATAACTTCCGTTATAATGGATAGATTGTAAATTTTGTAACTCATCACTTAAGCCAGGGCCATATAATTCTAACTTTATATCCGAAACTTCAGCCAATTTAGTTAGATAAGCTGACTTTTCTTTTCTCAAATTCCCTGCTATAATAACTCGATTGCCAAATTCCCCCCCTTTTCCTAGTGGACCATTGTGCAAATAATCGAATATTTCAAGATTTACTATTTTAGAAGCAGCAATATTTTTTTCAATTAGCCACTCCTTCATCTTGTAATTATGAGAAATTATACAGTCGGCCTCCGTAAGAACCTTCGTAGAAGCAGTTTGAGATAAAAGATTATTTTGAAGTTGATAATTTGGATCCCTTAATTCTTCTAAATCATGTATAAGTATAATATTAAGTGATTTATTTTTTTTCTTAGTTTTATTAACCTTATTAATCACATAACTTTCTCCCAATTGATTAGGAGGGAAATTTTCTACAAAGGTTGATTGTTTTAATGGTAAAACCTTACTATAACCACTTATTATAGTAAATATGGCATTTAAATATCGATTAGCAGATAATCTTTTCCCAGCTATCTTAATTTTCTTAAAACCATATTTATCAAATATTAGGTTTGCATCCTCCTTAGCTTTTGCACCCGCAGTATTATTTTCTTTATAATTAAATCCAATATAATATTTTTTCATATTCAATCCTTTTGTTGTTCATCCATTTAATTTCTTTTATAAAGCATGAGGGATTTTCTCATCTATAATTCATAAGAACTTTTTTCTGAAAATTTATCCGCTAATGCTTGATTTAGCTGTGTTTTTACTTTCTCAAAATTTTCAGTATTATCCGTATCATTAAAACATATAAGTTTAATATCAGATTCTAAGATCTTTTTATAGTCTACAGTATCATTTATTTCCTGATAAAGCCCAACTTTTTTGATATTGCATGGATAAAACCGTCCAGTAATTTTTAAATAGTCTTCCAACAGCAAAATTGAAATATCTTCGTGAGTTCTAAATTTATTCTGTGATGTTTTGTCAAAAGGTTCCGATACATACTCTCTTAACTCTCTAAAGGCCTCTTTTTTTAGAGGGCGAGCTAAGTGAGTAGGGTAAAATCCAATATGCCTTTTTAAAAGTGCTATCAAAGGTGAGAGATAGATGTTAAATAGTACCGCTTTTGCTCCATTTTTGATACTTAAGCTTTTTTTAGTAATAAATTTCTTATTGATTGGCAATTGATTTATAGTTAATGAATTGTTAAAAATAACACTATTAAAGGCATCAACTGGTAATACTGGAGTATACATATATTGATATAAAGGCAGATTATTTTTAAAAAAATCTGAGGGTTCTGTTTTAGAATTTAAAAATATATCATCATTAAAATAAACAAAATTTTCCGAAAGACCTGGAATTCTATCCAAATTTAGATCTAAAACGTTACTATTGAATGTTGGTAGATACTCTTTAGGAATATAGTCATCATGTTTTACAATGTTAATTTTAGGATTAGTCGTGTCTAGCCATTCTGGAACATGCCCCCAAGTTACTAAATGTATTTTGTTAACCCACGGAGCATATCGTTCTATTGCTCGAAACCAATATTGAAAATTATCCATATTTCGATAACGTGCTTCACTGTTTCGTGAATCCAGATTTTCACCACTATATTTGGCTCTTTCTTCCTGCCATTTCTTATCTGTACTATCTAAATAAGTTACTACAAAATCAATTTTTTCTAAAGTTTTATTCATTACCAGACTCTGTTCCAAGTATATGCTCCCATTCAATCGCAATTTTTTCTAATGAAAAATCTTTAGATCTCTCTTTAGATTTTTTACTCCAAAATTCTCTTTGGTTCTTATCTGAAATTAACTGCATCAATTTATCTGAGATTTCTTTTATATTCCCATTTTCAGCAACAAGGCCATATTGTTCATTTTTAAGAATTTCATCACTTCCTGTTTGTGAGAATGCAATTATAGGAAGACCATAGTTCATTGCTTCTACCAATACTAAGCCAAAGCTTTCAAATCTTGATGTCATTAAAAAAATGGAGCTATTTAAATAATGATTTGTTAGTTCTTCTCCATTTTTCGGACCTACCCATAAAATTTTATTCGTAAGCCTATTTTTTTCAATCAATTTTTTAAATCTTTTGTTGTCCCTTCCGGAACCAGCTACTCTAATTTCCCAGTCGTCAGGCAAAATTTTCGCTATCTCTATTAAATAGTCCAAGCCCTTATGCAAAATATCAATCCGTCCTACCCATGATATTATTTTTTTATTCAAGTCCACAACTTTATTTGTATCATTTAATGTAAGTGGATTATGCAAAACTTGAACTTTTTCAAATCCGCGGTTTTCTAGAACATTTTTTTCCTCTTGAGTTAGTACAATCAACCGATCACACACCCTAAGACCATTTAAAAATTGATTTTTGCTTTTCGCAAGATGATAAGTTTCATAATGGTTGAGATCCAGATGCAGCCACCCTATTAATTTCATTTCAGGAAACATTTGCTTTAATTTTTCAGCATAAATAATCCATTGTTCAACTAATACAATTGTAGAATATTTATTTTCTCTCACATACTTTACTAGATTTTCAAAATGTTTATCATTGGGGCGTGTAATCATATCAACAGTTCTTCTTAAAATATACTTGTTGATTCCCGTCTGTATAAGTAATTTTTGAAAACGCCAATTATTCAAAGACTTTTCAGGAAAAATAACTTTTTTAAAAAGAGGATAGTAACTTTCTGTTTCTCTAAAAGAAAATAAATCGATGTCGTGGTTTCTTCTGCTTAATTCATTTACAATTACACTTTGAACTCTAGCCACGCCACCAATTCTTAAATCTCCAATAGCAAATAATATCTTATTTTTCATAATTATCTTTCTTCATAGTGAGCCGTCAGTTAAATAATATTAGCTTACTGATTTTAGTCAAATTTTTCTACTTATTTTCAAGTCTAAATAGAATCGAAAAATTAAACCTTATAAATACTATTTTTTCATCCTTTTAACAGTATTCAAAAGTCCGCGCTCTACAACTCGCCAAGTTTTATTTGTTTGAACAACATTACGGAATTTAACTGCAGGATTTATGATTTTTCCACCAGTTCTAACCAGCAGTCTGCTCAATGATAAAATTTCAGGATCTTTATCGATTCCTTCAGCTCTTAAATAGTTTGTGAAATTTAAAGTTTCTTTTTTTCGAACGTCTTTTTCTGGAATTGATAAGTTAACAACATACTGAGCAAGAATGAGTTCTGAAAATCTTTGTTTCAGCACTTTTTTTACTGCTGGATTTGTTTCTTCTGGTAATTCTTTAATAAAACTCCACTCATGTTTTAGCATTGCTAAATGCATTGCACGATTTTTAACCATATTTCCAATCGCCATGCTTTGTGTCCCAGAATTTACTCGATAAACATAGACTGGAAAATCCAAGTATACTTGCGTTTTCACAAAAGGCAGTGGGAAAGTGATATATTCAACGTCAACATAGAACATTTTTTCATCAATCTTAATCTCGTTATTTTTTAAGAGTTCTGTCTTATAAGTCACAGTGTGCATTGGTGGGATTTTAATTGACGCTATGATTTCTTCATATTCATTAATCTGATGACTCTTTATGTTCAACTCCATCATTAAAGTCTCATCTTTTGTTACTTCATCATGCTCAAAATATGGATTATTAATTAAATCTACATCTGTTTTTTTCAAGAAATCAACTAATTTTACAAGATTCTCTGTTTTTACCCAGTCATCTCCGTCTACTACTTTAAAGTATTTACCTGTTGCTTCAAGAATCCCACGATTAATCGTGGAACCATGTCCACCATTCTCTTTTTCTATAACTCGAATTGTCTGCGGATATTTTTCATGCCATTTAGTTGCAACTTCAACCGTCTTATCCTTAGAGCCGTCACTTACAACAAGAATTTCAATGTCATCGACAATCGCATTGTCCAGCAAAAAAGGCATACATTCATCAATATATTTTTCAGTATTATAACTTGGCACTGTAATTGTCAATATTTTATTCATGTTTTTCCTTTTTTTCTCCATCATCAATTTTCTTTTTCAACAAGGATAACTCTTGTACTAAATTTTTTATTTCTTTTTCAGCAGATATCAGAGAAATTTGATATTTCAAACAGATAAATAATAAAGCACCTACCAAGAAATATAAAGCTAATGAGGTTAATGTTCCAATTCCCAACAGGTGTGCAATACTTGTACCCAAATCTGGAATAATCGAACCAATCAGCAATATAAGAGCTAAAATGAACCATTTTAACATATGTCTTATTTCTGCTCTATCTTTACGAACCAAACGAATCGTATAGATAAAGAAGAAAGCTGCCAAAATAATTGCTAAGATACGAAGTTGAATAGGCATTACTTACTCTCCTTTCCTAATAACGAGCTCGCAATAATCGCTAAAGATACGCTTATCATATAACTTATTCCTTTTACCATGTTAATACTTGAAACACCCGTTGTCCGTTCAAACATTTTTACCCCCACCTCTTTGACACGAATGTTCTTAGAGAATAAATGCATATAACTTTCAGGCTCTGGATATTGTCTTGGGTATCTATTAACAAATTGCTCTATCACTTTACGGTTACCTGCGCGATATCCACTGGTAACGTCTTTGATTTTAATTTTTGAAGACATATAAATGAGTGAAGATAAAATTTTTATTCCCATTTGACGTGATTTTGAAGACTTAAATTCAGAATTACTTTCATCTAAAAATCTAGAACCAACGGTAAAATCAGCTTCATCCTTCAAAATAGGTTCAATCAAGTTTGGTAAAGAATGGATATCGTGTTGACCATCCCCGTCAAATTGAACTGCTATATCGTAAGCGTTTTGTAAGGCATACAGATAGCCTGTTTGAACAGCTCCACCGATACCAAGGTTTTGAATCAATTCAACGTGGTTAATGTTGTTTGCTTTCAAAATTTCTTCTTCGTTATCAGTAGAACCATCATTTATCACTACGTAGTCTAATTGATAAGGACAACTGGCTTGATAGTCCTCTACAATTTTTAAATTTTCTAATATTCCCTCACCTTCATTGTAAGCTGGGATAATTAGTAAAATTTTCATTTTTTTGTCATCGGACACTGTTCCAAGTTCTCCTTATAAATAAACATTAATTTTGTACTTCTTTATGTACATTTTTCTAATATAAATTTTACCACAAATTTACTTATTTTTTTTACCTATTTTCAAACGGTAGGCGATAATTACTTTAATTTTCTTAAAAATCATTTTAACTAAGTCGCGCAACTTCGTTTGTGTTAGGTCAGTTTCGACGGAACGCAAGAGTCTATTTGCCGAAAAATTAGCAACAAATCCATTATTTGTTTGGATTTGAGAAATTCGGAAATCATATCCATTTGCCCATGAAGTATAAACAAGTAAACGCTCAAAAGCGTGTAAAATACTATTGTAGGGAAGAGGTTCTTCTGGGACCGCTGCTTCAATATCAACTTTTAGTAAGTTATTCAAAGCTTGTGGACGATACCAAATCATTGTTCCATAACTCATGACATAACTATCTTTTTGTTTCAAGTCTCTCGGATTTTCAAAGTTAATTTTCTTCCATATTTCTTCCATATCTGGCCAAATATCACGTTCAGTAATATAAGTTGGTCCGTAAAAATGTTCGAAAAATGAGGGAACGTCCGCAATCATCAAGCCAAGTTTCGGATTTTTTTCAAATTCTTGAAAAATTGCTTGTGCTGGTTTCAGCAATGAATATTCGATATCTCTTCGCCAAGATTCTCCTACAATCCAATCATTATCTTTAGATTTTTTGGTATGAAAATGTCCGCAAAGGTCATAATCTGCCATTAATTCTGAAATTTCCATCCACGGCAGAACATCTCGCCCTTTATTTCCAGTTACCAAAACTTTTTTGATTTGGTTTAGCGGATAAGACTTTATGATTTGTTCGTATTTATCTTTTGTATCTGTTGTGATAAAAAGGTCATAATTTTGAACATATTTATCAAAATAATCAAGATATTCTGGGATTAAATCAAGGTAAAAAGCATGAAGGTGAATCGCAATTTTCAAGTTGCTTTTTTTGTTTGTTTCGGTAGTAAGTTTGAGTGTTTTTTCTTCCAACATGTACTCGCGGTCTGGATAATCAACCTCTGTCATGTGATTAACAATAAGTTCTATTGGATAAGTCGTTTCTTGTTTTAAGCGCTCAATTACTAAAGGAGTATAAATATTATCTGCACCATAACTAAAGGCTTTGATTTTTAGAAAAGGAATGTGACGTTTTAACAGTTCAGGTAACTTGAATACGGAAAAATCATGGACAAGCATACCTGCCCACTCTTCTTTACGTGTATCAAAAATTACTCCTGATTTAAAGCCAGCATCTTCAAAATATTTCGTCATTGCTGTTTCATATTTTACAATGACTTCTACAACATCATCTAAAACTTCAATATTTGTCCAAAAATCTTCAAAAGCTTTACTTTTTACAATGTTTTGTTTGTAATTAACAAAATAACTTTGAATATGATCTGGTAAAACAATTGCTTCACGGTCTTCCCATGGTTTTACTTTATGACTTCGGTTATTAGTAATTCCCCAGAAATCAACATTTGAATCTTTATTAAACTTAGAAAAAATTCCTTCAAAATCATAAACTGGTCCAAAACAGGTATCATTCATGATTGTCACCGAATCATAGGATGCAAGTTTTTCAAATTCATAATGTTTCATCGCTTCTGACCAAGCAACAAAGTCATAGCCCTTATTTTCACGTTGCATAAAACCGTCAATGAGATTTTGCCCTGTCAGTGTAGCTAAGGCATTTTCATCCATTAAACTATTTGAAATGAAGAAAACTTCATCAAAATTTTGTCGTAAATGTTTCAATTGGTAAATAACGTGGTCACTCAACTCGTTATTTCGGTTAAAATGTACGTATAGTAATAATTTATTGTTCATTCTTCTTTCCTAAGGGGTGTATCACTTTGTTTATTAGCCGATATGCAAAAGAATTAGTAATTTCAGAAATCACTTTTTCTTGATTAGCAATATGGGTATCTTTGTCAGCTATTGTTTTTTTCATCGCTTCTTCTTGTTCAAGATACTCTTGAGCTTTATCAGCAAGTTGTCTGTCTCTATCAATTTGTAAGTTTTGATAATTATCTACCCAAAGTAGTAAGTTGTTTTGGAGCGCTTCTATCAGTTCTGACGGAATTTTTTTACTGTACTTATTGGTAATATAAAAATACGATTGATAATAGTTTTCCCAATTTCCTCTTTGACTCAAGGATTGTTCTAAAACGCGATAATTTAATTTTGTATTTGAAACAAAAATAGGTTTTGCTCCATTATTAATGATTAATCCTAACCAAAAATCATAATCTTCAAGTGTTTTATTGTTTAAAGATTCATCAAATTTTATGTCAGCAATTTTTGAGGTCCTAACCAATGACGAAGCATCAATCAGATTTCCCTCTAGTTGTTTTTTAAAGCTATATTCTAAATCTGGGCGAAGAAGGTCTTTTTGAGCATTAAAATCCCATAGCTGACAATAGGCAATATCTGAATCTGTTGCTAACAGCTCTGTCAGTAACTTTTCAACATGGTCAGTATTAAGAAAATTATCACTATCAACAAAAAGTAAAAAATCGCCTGTGCTCTTACTTAAAGCATCATTTCGTACAAAAGCTAGACCTCTATTTTCTCCTGAAAAATAATGAGTTTCAGCAAATGGTGATTCTTCAAGCACTTTTGAAATTACTGCACCAGAATCATCTGTCGACCCATCATTAAAAACTAGAAGTTCAATGTTCTGATGAGTTTGCGCAAAAATACTACGTAAGCATTCTTCAATAAAGTTTTCGTGATTGTAGCACGTCACTGCGACTGATACTTTTTTGTCCATAATTCACCTACTTAAAGATATAATGTTCTATTCCTGAACGATATTCATCCATCGGAAGTTGTAAATGGTAAGATCTGAGCATTGTAACACTCAAATTCAACACAAGTGCCATGACACTAACCGAAAGAACAATTCTTCTTAGCCAAGCTCCGGAAGTTTTTACTGAAACTTTTTGGGCTAAAAGAGTTAAACTAGGAGCCAAAAGTAAGATAAAGACTGTAAAGTATCTTCCTTGCGGTCCGGTAATAACATGTTCGGTAAAGGCTGGGTCAAGTGCAAATTTAAATAATACACCAAAAAAATTGATTAGGTTGATTAATAAGCCTAACCAAGCAAACCAACGAGGAACTTGCTCTTTTGTATAAGATAAGAACAAAAGAATTAAAGTGCCATACTGAATAGGATAAAACCAAGCTGGAATTGCTACTGTTGAAGTCCCACTAATGACTTGCGTGGTTAATACAGAGTAGTAAGGTTCCATAAAAGTATAGAGGAACTTACTTATCACTAAGCGTAATTGGTCATGGTATTTGAAAATATAGAGCAAGATTCCTAAAGCAAGTAAAGCACCACCGCCAATTAGAACTTGTAATTTTGTCAAACTAATTTTTAATTTTTTAGCTATAATGACTACAAAAACAGCTAAAACAAGCAAATAAAGCAATCGCGAATTAGCCTTTGAAAAATAAAGGGCTACTGACGGAAGAATAATTCTCAAGAAAAAATCTTTTAATAAAATCGGCTTGTTTTCTTTCAACTCCACCGCTAGATTAATTAATGTTGCACTTAGCCAAGCAAAAGCAACGTAATTATAGCAGTCATAGCTTAAACTTGTAGCAAATTGAATTGCGATAGGAGTAATAGAAATGATTGTAAAAATCATTTGGTAAGCCTTCAGCTTTTTGATGATGAAATACATCGAAATACTAAAGAAAATTAAATTAAAAAGTCTCGCAACTAGAACCATTGACCCAATTGATGGATAAATCATATGTCCCAACTTTATCCCAAGTGCAGGGATAATGTGCATGATATCTTTATACCATTTTGTTCCTAGAGCTCGTTTATCTGCCACCTTACTTTTGGAAATTACTGGAAGCTTGGTTTCAAAAAATTTTTTGAAATAAGTTCCTTCTTTCATCATCGTAGTGACTGTTGTAAAAGGAAGAGGTGCAGATTGGTAATCCTCAGCAGGAAAGCCAATTTTGCCTCTATCAACAACTGTGTTTGAGAGATAAGAAGATTTATCAAAATGATAACTAGAGTCTGGTTCAATAAAGAGTGGTTGAGCAACTGTAAAAATTAAACCAGCAACAAGAGCAATCATTAAAAAAAGACGTTCTGGTTTGATTAATTTCTTTGTTTGATTATTTTCTTTAACCAAAATTCCAATCTCCATTCCTCAAGAGTAAGCCACTTGCTGAATCTTTAGCACTGAGGTCATCTTTTGGAATGTCAAGGCGATTAATAATGATGATTTTTTCATCGGTGTCATAAGCAACCATTTCATCTTTTGCATTCCGCACAGAAACTTGTAGCTTGAGCTTTAAATTATTAACTTGATCGAGTTTGCATTCGTAAACAGCTCGTTTTTCACCTTGCCCTTCGGTGAGGTAATCCATCGAGTTATCATTGTAAATCCAAATATTACGGTCTGCATCTGTCAGAGAAAAGGCCACATAGGTTTGAATGTCTTGTTTTACATTATAAGAAATTTCAAATTTAACACTTTGTTCTGGAGTTGTTTGTACAGGTGAAAGTAAATTCACTTTCAAATCGCTGACAAATTCTTCTACTTCTTCACTACTGTCTTCTTGTGTTGCTTTAAGTCGTTTTAAGTTATCCAGACTGTATTGGTTAGCAACTTTATCTACATTTCCTGCAACTTTAATCAAACCGTCTTCAATAAGTACTGCTTTGTTACAATATTTTTTTACGGCATTCATATCATGAGTAACCAAGATAGTTGTCAGACCTGATTTTTTTCTTTCCAAGAAATAATCATTACATTTCCTTTGGAAAGCCTCATCACCAACTGCCAAAACCTCGTCCAAAACGAGCACATCTCCTCTGGCTTTAATGGCAACAGAGAATGCTAAACGAACTTGCATCCCACTAGAATAGTTTTTGAGCTTTTGGTTCATGAATTCATGTAGTTCTGCAAAATCAACGATTTCATCATACATTTCATCAATTTCTTGAGTTGAAAACCCAAGCATTGCACCGTTCATATAGACATTTTCACGTCCTGTAAGTTCAGGATTGAAACCAACGCCAAGCTCAATGAACGAAACCAATTTACCATTTACGGTCACTGTTCCTTTTTCTGGAACATAAATTTGCGAAATGATTTTTAAAAGTGTTGATTTTCCTGAACCGTTACGTCCAACAATTCCAAAAAAATCACCTTTTTCTACTTCAAAATCAATATCTTTTAAGACATGTTGTTCTTTATAACCTTTGATTCCTCTAAATCTGTTGACAAGAGTTGTCCGAAGGCTTGTGCTCGCTTCCGTTGGAAGACGAAAATACTTACTTACATGATCAATTTTTACTGCTAGTTCAGCCATTTTGTCTCCTTAAATTAAATAACTTCTGCAAACTTCTTAGAGTTTTTAGTAAATATCCAAAGTCCTAATCCAAAAACAAGAACAGGAAGGATATAAGGAATAATAATTACAAAAGGATTATCCCACATTTGCCATAGCGTTGGATTGGCATTGTTACTAAAAGTCAAAATATAGCGCATATCTTGAACGATTTGAGCCATTGGATTAAGCATCAATATTTTAGCAATTTCAAGATGTGAAGTTGAGATTTGTGTTACTGGATAGATGATTGGCGTTCCATAGAATGCTGCTTGCATCACTACTTCCCAGATTGGACCTAAGTCACGGAAATAAACAAATAGTGTTGAAAGAATAAAAGCAATTCCCATTGTAAAGAGGGTTAACTCAAAAAGGAGAGGCACTGCAAAAATTACAGTCCAACTCATGTGCACGCCATTGATGAGAGCAAAGATAATAACAACAACTAAAGAAATCATCAAATTAATGAATGCATTGGCCACAACAGAAAAGATAAGTACGGGTTTAGAAAAGTTGACTTTTCGTAACAAGTCCCCGCGACTAACAATTGAGAGCATCCCCATGTTTGTTGCTTCACTGAAAAAGTTCCAGATTGTAATCCCGAGTAAGAGGGCGACTGCAAAGTGAGGGATTGCTTCCCCAAAACGCATAAATCGTACAAAGACGAGATAGAGAATCAAGAAGAGCAAGATAGGTTTGAGGATAGACCATAAGTAACCTATAACACTTCCTTGGTAACGAAGTTTAAAGTCAGTTTTAATTAACTCTTTAAGTAGAATTTGATTTCTACGGCTGAAGAAATTCATTTGTTTTTTCCTTTGTATGCAAATTTTGTGATGATAAGTGTGCGAAAAATACTTGTATGATAGTTTTTGTTTTTACGCAAATCATATCGGTCAAGAATCTGACGACGCTCAGCTTTTGATTGATTTAAAATATTGACATAGTCTGTCACTAACGCCTTGTCTGTTTCAGACAGAGCTGACAGATTTTCTGTCAGTAATTTTTGAGCTTGTTTTTGACTTGCTGTAATAAGCCACCAATATTTTTCAAACCACAAGTTAGGGTGTATCCATTTTCTTATGCGCTTTGCAAGAGTCCTTGCTCCCAGAACATTTGAATCATGCTGACGATAAAGGTGAGTGGGTTGGTCAATATAAACCAGTTCTCCAAGTGCTGCTGCCACTATCGCTAGATACCAATCATGCATGATAATGTCATTTGTTGTTTGCCAGAGTTTCGCAAGTTCATGATTAATCACACTCGCACCACCGGTGACCGTATTTTCTGTCAGTTCTTGGACAAGGCTTGTATTAGCATGGTCAGATTGACTACGAATCATTGATTCTGATGTGACATTTAAATCTTTATCCGTCACTTTCAAATCTGTGTAATACATGACTGGAATTGTATTATCGTGCTTCTTAGCTTCTTCTAACATTATTGTCAGTTTTTCTGGCAACCAATAATCATCTTGGTCAGCAAAAAAATAGAAATCAGCATCATTATTATTTATTACGAGTTCATGAAAAGATTTAATGACCCCAACATTTTCCGCTCGAATCAGTTTGATTCGGCTGTCATTATTAATAAAGTTTTCAATAATTTCGCAAGTTCCATCTTTTGAACCGTCATCACGAATTATTAAATTCCAATCAGTATATGTTTGTTTTTGAATACTTTCAATCTGCTCAGCGACGAACTTTTCGCCGTTGTAGGTTGACATTAATATATTAACTCTCATCTCCGCCTCTGGCTAGGTTCTCCATTTTCGTTTCAGACTCAGTCTTATCGGTAGAATTAGGAAAGAAAAGTTCCTCGTATTGGTCACAAATGTGTTCCCATGTATATTTTTCTTCGATGATTTCATGAGCTTTGTTTTGTAATCTTTGTCGTTCATCTCCTGTCAAATTTTCAACTTCCGACAGAGTGGTCAGTAAATTTTCTTTATCAAAATAAATGACAGAATCACCCGCTGTTGTTCGGTTAAAATTCACTCCCAAAACAACATTGACAGCTGTTGACCACATGGCCTCAAGCAATCCAGGGTTTGTCCCCCCAACTTCATGACCGTGTAAATAAGCAAATGCTTGTTCACGTATATATCTTAATTCGTTTTGGTCATAGACCGTTCCGACAAATTTAATACGAGAATCTTTATCAAATTGTGTTTTTTCACGTAATTCTTCAAAGTAGGCATTTCCTTCATGATTTGTAATAATCACAAGGTCACGTGTCGTTTTGCTTTGCATGAAAGCTTTGATCAAAGTTTCATAATTATTTTCTGGCACAAAACGCCCAACAATCAGATAATAATCATTAACTCTATATTTTACCAGAGTTTCCGATTCTGTCAAATCTGACTTGAATTTTTCTGTCCCATAAGCAATTACTTCAGACTTAACTTGCCCGTATTCGCTAGTGAGATATTCTTTAATTCCTGTGTTATCCGAAATAATCAAATCCGCATAACGCACCATTTTTTTCTCAGAAAATTTCAGATAAGAACGCACTGGGGCCGCCCATTTTGTTCTTTTCCACTCTAATCCGTCAGGGTTAACGAACAATTTCCCGCCAAGTTTGTGAATTTTCTTGGCATAATGTCCAATAAAACCACCTGCCGTATTTCCAAGAATATAAAAAATTGGTGCTTCAATTTTTTCTTTTTTACAATATTTAAGCGCCGCATTAATAGCTAAAATATCATAAGCAATCACGCGAGCTGGACCGATTTTGGGTACCTTAATAACAAAACAGTCTGCTCCAAGATAATCAAAATGTTCACCAGGTAGTGCCATGTCTGAATTCTCACTTTGACAAGCTACATGATATTTTATATTTTTATTATTTTGATGTTTGACGAGTTCTTCAACAAATGTCTCAAACCCTCCATATTTCGCTGGTAAGCCACGACTCCCAATGATAAAAACGTGTTTTTTCATGTTTTTCCTTTTATCCCACTGACTTTTTTAGATTATCAATAAATCTTTTTTGATTCAGTGGTTTTTATTTAGCCTCTCAAAATGAGAATTCTGTCAGTACTGACGAGCTTGTGCAGGTCGCTGACAGAATTTTCAATTACTTTATATTTAATGACAAAGTCATTATTTTTTACTAATCTCGCCTTTTAGGCCATCTTTATTTTCACGTAAATCGCCTTTTTCAAGCATACTTGCTAAAGCATCTTGCCATGTAGGAATGACAAAACCTGTCGCTTTTGCTTTTTCAAGACTCATTGTTGAATTAAATGGACGTTTGGCTTTTGCTGGGAATTTACTAGAATCTACAGGCTTAACAAGCACATCTGTATCTTTCAAAATTTCTTTGGCAAAATCAAACCAAGTTACGTCTTCGCCAGGTGCAGCATCATTTGTTAAATGATAAAAACCAAAGTCAGCTTTTTCATTAACTAAATAAACCATAAATTCAGCAAGCGTACGTGTCCATGTTGGACGACCATGTTGGTCATTAACAACGGTCAATTCAGGAAAACGAGTCGCCAAATTTTGCATTGTAAAGACAAAGTTTGGCCCATATGAACCAAAAACCCAAGCAGTACGAACGATATAATGTTTTACACCAGAGGCAACAACAGCTTCTTCACCAAGGTGTTTTGTCCGTCCATATTCAGATTCAGGCGCTTTTGGTGCATCAACTGGCCATTCTTGACCAATTGGCAAAGTCCCACCAAAAACATAGTCTGTTGAAATATAAACCAATGTTGCACCTACGCGTGCAGCTGCTTCGGCCACATTTTTTGTGCCATCCACATTGATTTTTTCATCAAGCTTGCGACCTTCATCTTCGGCTTTATCAACAGCTGTATAAGCTGCGCAGTGATAAACAAGTTCAGGTTTGTTTTTGTCAAAGAATGTATCAACCGCAACTTTATCAGTGATATCAAGTTCTTTGGCATCTGTTGCTGTATAAGCCATGCCACGTTCGTCAAGTAAATGACGCAACTCTGTTCCAAGCTGACCATTTCCACCTGTTATTAAAATCATACATTCTCCAATTCTTATTTTTGCTGACAGAAAGAAACTCATTATTCAAATCTACTGACAAACCTGTCAGCAACCTTTGGACTATGTGACTCTTTTTCCTCATAAGATGACCTTCACTAATTTTGTAGTCTACAGACATCTTAGGATTTCATCAGCAAATTTTGGGCACTCTAATTAGAATGAATTTTTATTTATCCAAAACCTTTTGTGTTTCAGCATATTTTGCTTCAACAGCATCTTTTTCGGCTTTCCACCAGTTTTCGTTTTCACGATACCAGTCGATTGTTGCTTGCAAACCAGATTCAAAGTCAGTATGTTTTGGAGTCCAACCAAGTTCTGTACGTAATTTGCTATTGTCAATCGCATAACGAAGGTCATGACCAGCACGGTCAGTTACGCGGTCGTAATCGTCCTTATCTTTGCGCATACGAGTCAAGATATCTTCAAGCACTTCTTTGTTATTTTTTTCACCGTCTGCACCGATAAGATAAGTTTCGCCCATACGGCCTTTAGTCAAAATTGCCCAAACACCTGATGAATGGTCTTCTGTATGAATCCAGTCACGCACGTTTTTACCATCACCATAAAGTTTTGGTTTAATTCCTGAAAGAATGTTAGTAATTTGACGAGGAATAAATTTTTCGATGTGTTGGAAAGGTCCGTAGTTATTTGAACAGTTTGAAATCGTTGCTTTAAGACCAAATGAACGTACCCAAGCACGAACAATTAAATCAGAAGCCGCTTTTGTCGAAGAATAAGGGCTTGATGGATTGTAAGGTGTTTTGTCAGTAAATTTTTCACCTTCGCCTTCGCCATGACCTGGCAAATCTTCACGATAAGGTAAATCACCATAAACTTCGTCAGTAGAAACATGGTGGAAACGTAAATCGTATTTACGAGCCGCTTGAATCAAAGTATAAGTTCCGATAAAGTTAGTTTGGATAAATTCATCTTGAGACTTAAGTGAATTATCATTATGAGATTCAGCCGCATAGTGAACAATTGCATCCGCTTTAGAAGCCACTTGATCAACAATTTCAGGGTCTGCAATGTCACCCACCACAAGTTCGACACGTCCGCTGTCAAACAACATATTAATGTTGTTGACATTCCCTGCATAAGTTAATTTATCCAACACTGTGATATGCACATCTGGATGATTGTTATAAACATAGTGTACAAAGTTTGAGCCAATAAATCCTGCTCCACCTGTCACAACGATATTTTTAAATTCAGTCATGTTTTTTCCTTTTTCGATTATTTATTAGTAAATCTTGAAAATTAATCCACTCGATATTCTCTGACAAATTTTGCTTTTGGCACAGCTTTTAAATATTTTCCATTGAAAACCAAATAATCGCCAATAGGAACTGTCATTTTGAGTAAACCCCCGACATTTTTTACTGACAGCGATTTGTCATTCCAAGAAAAGCCCCCGTCAGTAAATGCTTGATTAGCCCAACTTGGTCTGTCAGTATTTTTTTCAACTTTCCAAAATTCTAAACGTTTTTTAGTTCGTAAATGTAAAGCAAACATTAGAGTTCATCAGCCTTCAAAGCTTTTACATCTTTTAATAATGGATGATTTTTATCAGCTTCAGAAACTTCAGCATTTTCAACATCTTCCCACTTAATTCCCAAAGTTGGGTCAGCATAATTCACAAAAGCGTACTTAGGTTTAAGTTCAAGTGCCCAGTAATCATTAACTAAATAGCTATAAGAAACTGTGTCAGACAAAACTTGGAATCCATTAGCAACACCACGTGGAACAAAAATTCCTTTACTTGCATCAATGACTGTTTGGTAAACATGACCAAAATTTTCGCCTTCGCGTAAATCAACCCATGCGCCTAAAACACTTCCGCCATCAGCCACAGAAATATACTTATCCCAAGGTTCAGCGTGGAGACCACGCAAAACATTTTTACGAGAAAAACTTACATTGTTTTGTAATTTTTCTTCGGCAAAGAAGCTTTCTGGAAAGCCAAGTGGCATCATTTTTTCTTTTTGGAAATTTTCTTTAAACCATCCACGATTATCACCATGAACTGGGATATCAAATTCTAACATTCCAGGAATTTGGCTGATTTCTCGTGCAGCCAATGTTTTTTCAAAAAAATTATCAGTCATATTTTTCTTTCTAATCACTATTTTCAAAGTTTATTCAAGAACAACGCTAACTTCATTCAGTAACTCGTCTTTTTTCGCTTTTGCATTGATGTGCGATTTTTGAATGTGTTCGAGCGTTAGGTTATTAGGTACATCTGGATGATGTTTTCGACAAAGGACATAAAGTCCATCAGCTGTGCGATGAAGTCCAATTCGATGACAACCTGGTGCATGACATTTTAGTCTTCGCCAAACAACAGCAAAGACACCAAAAAGTGGCAAACAGCTGAAAAACCCGCCCCACCACGCTGACCAACCTGCGTCAGTCACACCAGTAAACCACAAAAACCATTCCCAAATATTTTTTAGCATTGATTGTCCTTCTTGTACTTTGACAACTTTACTTTAATAATGACTTTTTAGTCTTTTCCAATCAAACGAAGCAAGTATTGACCATACTCGTTTTTCTTAAGTGGTTGCGCCAATTTAAGAACATCGTCAGCTGTAATATAACCCATACGATAAGCAATCTCTTCTAAGTTTGCCACTTGCATATTTTGCATCCGTTGAACTGTTTCAATATATTGTGCAGCTTCAAGAAGAGATTCGTGTGTTCCTGTATCCAACCAAGCAAAACCACGTCCCATCAATTCAACCGACAAATCGCCACGTTCAAGATAAGCTTTATTCACATCGGTAATTTCAAGTTCACCACGAGGTGAAGGTTCAATACTTTTTGCAATTTCAATAACATCGTTATCATAGAAATACAAACCAGTAACCGCATAATTTGATTTAGGTTCTTCTGGTTTTTCTTCAATAGAAACAGCATTCATATCTTTATCAAATTCAACAACACCAAAACGTTCTGGATCTGGAACATGATATCCAAAAACAGTTGCACCTTTTTCTTTTGCAGCTGCATTTTGAAGAATTTTAGACATGCCAGGACCGTGATAAATGTTATCTCCCAAAATCAGCGCAACTGAATCATCACCGATAAAGTCTTCTCCAATAATAAAGGCTTGAGCCAATCCATCTGGTGAAGGTTGAACAGCATATTGAAGATTGATACCAAATTCTGAACCATCTTGCAAGAGCTCTTTAAAACGTGGCGTATCTGTTGGTGTCGAAATAATCAAAATATCTTTAATTCCAGCCAACATCAAAGTTGACAATGGATAATAAATCATTGGTTTATCATAAATAGGCATCAGTTGTTTTGACGCAGCACGTGTAAGTGGGTAAAGTCGTGTTCCAGACCCTCCCGCTAAAATAATCCCTTTCATGAAAGGACCTCCATAATCATAATTAATCAGTATACATTATAACACAAAAACTTTCTCAATACACAACCTTCTATGGCCATTTAGCGGTTAAAAGGTTGATAAATAAGCGTTTCTAAGTCTTTTATTAAACAATAATGACAAGATTTTACCTATTAAATAAGAAAAGTCTCTAAATAAATAGAGACTGGCATATCTTATCTTCTTGGTTGGGCTACCAAAGCCGATTGGATGTTAAATTGACGTTTCAAGAGCCAACGTACTCCGAAAGCTACAGCCCCAACAATAACCAAGGCTACTGCAGGAAGTTGTAAATTGATTGAAGTTGGTATAAGTCCAGAGAAAATCGTTACTGCAATCCAAAGGAGTACTGAAAGAGTCGTTGCTGCAAAACCTTTCCAGTTCCAACTTCTACGGCTGTTGTCAGCTTTAGGACGGTAAAAGTAACGATACATCATGTACATCACAAGTCCAGCAACTGCAGCTGAAAGAATTGTTGTAATCAATCCATAAACCGGTGCTTTAGAAGTAATAAGTGCGGTTACTCCATTTAAAAGAGAAATAAATCCTAAGAAGAGTAAGCTACTATCAAGCCACATCAAAACTGGATTTTCATTTTTTTCACTGACAGGTCTGTCAGCGACTTTAGGTTGATATTGAGAAACAAATTCAGTCGGTGCACCCAATAACTTACGAGCAATAATTCCTGATTTTTGACCTTCAATAATCTGTGGAAGAATATCATTCAAAATTTCTTTTACTTCTTCATCTGATTTTCCGACCAAAATCAGCTGTTTCGTTACCGAATGAATGTATTCTTTATTTTTAGCAGTGAGTTCTTCGATTAAATTTTCCATAACCTCATTTTATCAGAAAGCCCGAAAAAAAACAGCAAAAAATGGACAAAAGCTTGATTTTTTTATTTGAAAAATGTTATAATCAACAAGTATGTTGTTTTTAAGCACATAAAAATTCTAATGGGAGGTAAATATAATGTCTAAAGAATGTTATTTTACTGGTCGTAAGACTGTTTCAAGTAACAACCGTTCACACGCGATGAACCAAACTAAACGTGTAGTTAAACCAAATCTTCAAAAAGTTACAATTCTTGAAAACGGTGAACTCAAAACTGTCTGGGCTTCAGCTAAAGCTTTGAAGAAATTGCCAGCAGGCGTAGAACGCGTATAATTTTTGTTTTTTGCAAAACACAAAAATATCCTGTCATCTGACGGGGTTTTTTATTTACTGACAGCTTTATCATTAAATAAAATCGTCACTACTAAATTCTGTCAGCGCTGACAAATGATAAATTTCAAAAAGCAGTTCATAAGAGCTGTTTTATTTTATAAAAGTATGATAAAATGAGTAATGATATTTAAATAATATGGAGGAAAGTGCCGTTTGTCAGTCAATTTTTCTTTATTTACAAGTTTTGTAAATATATTGACGACGGTACAGCTATGAAAATGAGTGTTATTATCAACAACCAACATGGGAATGTCGATATTGCTACCGAAGTCATTGCAACAGTTGTAGGTGCTTCTACAACTGAAATTTTTGGCGTTGTCGGTATGACCAGCAAATCTGCTGTTAAAGATAATGTACGCAGCGTTTTGCGTCAAGAAAATTACTCTAAAGGAGTTGTAGTTACAACGGCTGACAATGAAACTTCTATTGATGTTTATGTTGTCATTTCTTATGGTGTAAAAATCAGCGAAGTTGCAAAAAATATTCAAGAACGTGTTCGCTTCAATATCGAAAATCAACTTGGAATCACAGCCAGTAGCGTAAACGTCTATGTACAAAATGTGAAGGTGGTTGAGGATTAGTGTCAAATATCAATTCAAGTAAATTTCAAGAAATGGTTCAAGCAGCGGCAAGCCGCTTGAATGAACAAGCCGAATACGTCAACTCGCTTAATGTTTTCCCTGTTCCAGATGGAGACACGGGAACAAACATGGGCATGACCATTACTAACGGTGCCAAAGATGTCGCTTCTAAACCAGCCGAAACTGTTGGTGAGGTTGCTCAAATTCTTTCAAAAGGACTTCTTATGGGGGCTCGCGGGAATTCTGGTGTTATTTTAAGCCAACTTTTCCGTGGATTTGCTCAATATGTTAAAGATTATGAAGAAATTGACGGAATTCATCTTGCAGCTGCCCTTCAAAACGGGGTAGAAGTGGCCTACAAAGCCGTTATGAAACCTGTTGAAGGTACAATTTTAACCGTTTCTCGTGGTGCTGCTGAGTTAGCAAAACGTAAAACTGACGAAACTGATGATGCTGTGGAAATTATGGAAGCAGCACTTGAAGGAGCCAAAAAAGCATTAGCAATGACTCCTGATATGCTTCCTGTTCTTAAAGAAGTTGGGGTTGTTGACTCTGGTGGTCAAGGTCTCGTTTATATTTACGAAGGCTTTTTGATGGCACTTAATGGTGAATTCGTACCAGAAACACCTGTTGCCGAACTTGGGGCAATGGACCGAATGGTCAATGTTGAACACGAAAGTGTCGCCAACGTTTCAACAGCAGATATTAAATATGGTTACTGTACAGAAATCATGGTTGAGTTAGGCAAAGGTCCAACTTCCCGTGAAAGTTATGACCATGATAACTTCCAAACTTATCTTGCAGGAATTGGAAACTCACTTCTTGTTGTTGATGATGAGGAAGTCGTTAAAGTCCATGTCCACACTGAAGATCCTGGTTTAGTCATGCAAGAAGGTCTTAAATACGGACGTCTTGTAAAAGTCAAAGTCGATAACATGCGTCTCCAAAACGAAGGCGTTGCTGAAAAAGAAGCGAAATCATCAAATGTTTCAACTTCTACTTCTAAAAAAGACTGGGGCTTGATTGCTATCGCTGCTGGTGAAGGTTTGGCTGATATTTTCCGTGAAATGGGTGTTAATCACGTTGTTTCAGGTGGTCAAACAATGAATCCATCAACCGAAGATATCTTGACTGCCATTGAAGCTGTTAATGCAGAAAAAGTAATCATTGTACCAAATAATAAAAACATCTTCATGGCCGCAAAATCTGCTGCCGAAGTTGCTGAAATTCCTGTTGAAGTGATTGAATCTGCAACAGTTCCTCAAGGATTTACAGCATTGTTGAGTTTTGACCCAACACGTTCAATTGAAGAAAATAAAGCGGCCATGACCAGTGCCCTTTCAGATGTTCAATCTGGTTCGGTTACAACAGCAATCCGTGATACAAATGTCGATGGCATTGAAATTCATAAAAAAGATACACTTGGAATGTTGAATAACAAAATTGTTGTGTCAACTAGAAAAATGAATGATGCTATCTTTGCTGTCTTCGATCAAATGATTGATGAAGATAGTGAGATTGTAGCAATTTATATTGGTGAAGAAGGCAAAAAAGCCAACGCTGAAAAAATTGCGAAAGAACTTGAGAAAAAATATCCTGAGATTGAAGTTGAAATCCATGATGGAAAACAACCTGTCTATCCATATCTCTTCTCAGTTGAGTAAAATATAAAATAACAAAAATTCTGATGTCAAACATCAGAATTTTTCTTTTGCTTATAAAAAGTTACTGACAAAATACTTTTCATTGTTTTGAGTTTCTGTCAGTAACTTTTTTATTTAATCAGCGGAATTATGAAAAATATTTTATATAATCTCCGTATCCTTCTGATTCTAATTGGTCAAAGGGGATAAAACGCAAAGCTGCAGAATTGATACAGTAACGTAAGCCCCCTTTATCTAAAGGTCCATCAGTAAAAACGTGACCCAAATGGCTGTCAGCATTACTAGAACGAACTTCTGTACGCTCCATAAAAAGAGACTTATCTCGTTTTTCTTTGACCATTTTTTTGTCAATTGGTTGTGTAAAGGCAGGCCAGCCACATCCAGATTGATATTTATCAAGACTTGTAAACAGTGGTTCTCCACTGACAATATCAACATACAAGCCTTTTTCAAAGAAATCATCAAACTCATTAGTGAAAGGGGCTTCTGTTCCATTTTCTTGAGTAACACGATAAGCAAGTGGACTCAATTTCTTTTTAAGTTCTTCTTTTTTCATTAACTTTCCTTTCTTGTAAGTAATTATTGATTGTCAACCCTTTTGACATTGGTGTAAACTAAGTTGACAAAGAGTTTACACTGCTGAGTTTTCAGCGCAATCAAACCCTATAAAAATCAAAATCACTCTTTGAGTAAGCAACATAATATCAAAAAAATAGGCTTATTTCCATTGAAATCACTTACAAATCCCTCCTTCTTTCTTTTTTTAAACTCTAAAATATAATGTTACTTTTCAGAAAATTATTGTATCGTACTTTAAATTTTGATATAATCATAAATGTAAAATGTACTTGACATTTTCTGTAATCATTTGATCCCAGGAGGTAAAATGAGAACTCTTAACAATACCCATATTGGGCAAATTTACTATATTCATAAAGTTATTGGCAAAAATCAAAGTAAATTACGTGATTTAGGCCTGATATCTGATAAAAAAATTACACTTGTTTCTGCTGATGGTGAAAATTCAATCATCAAAATTGACGAGATGCGTTTAGCATTAAATTCTTCTTTTTTAGAACAAATTTTCGTTAAAGAAGAACGTTCTAGCGAAGAAATTATTGGCTTAGCTCATTTGCAAGTTGGCCAAACGGGTACTGTCCGTATGATAGACGCCACTTCTGATATACGCCGACGTTTAATGGATATGGGAATTACCCGAGGAACAAGCGTACATCTGCAAAAATTAGCCCCGCTTGGTGACCCACTTGAACTTCGACTTCGCGGATACTCTCTTTCTTTGAGAAAGACAGATGCCGAAAAAATCAAAGTTGTTCTCGAACAATAATGTTCAACTCAATCTATTTCACGTTAATTTTACTAAAAACATCTTTCTTTAAAGTACATCTTTAGTAAATGATAACAGCCCTTAATAAGAAATTACAATAATATGAAAATAATTGCTCTACTCGGAAATCCAAATAGTGGAAAAACTAGCATTTTTAATCTTTTAACTGGTTCCAATCAACAAGTAGGAAATTGGCCAGGCGTCACTGTTGAAAAAAATTCTGGAATCTATCGAAAAGATAAAAATGTTTGTATTCAAGATTTACCGGGTCTCTACTCCCTCTCTCCTTACTCGCTTGATGAGCAAGTTGCCAGAGATTTTTTGGTCAAAACCCCACCTGATGCTCTAATTAATATCGTTGATTCAACCAATCTGGAACGTTCTCTCTACTTAACTTTACAGTTGATGGAATTTGGAATTCCTATGGTACTCGCGCTCAATATGAGCGATTTATTAGAAAATCAGGGAAAGAAAATTGACCTTGAAAAACTTTCTTACAGTCTTGGTATTCCTGTCATTACAACCTCAGCTATTAAAAACAAAGGTTTAGATGAGGTCATTAAAGCAGCACTCAGAAGTCCTGAAGTTCAACCTTTAGATTATGACCATCGTCTTGAAGGAGCCTTGTCAGAAATTAGCAAAGTCACTGGTTTTACAAATCGCTTTGAACAAATTAAAGTTTTTGAAGGAGACCAACTTTTACTGACAAAATTATCAGCAGAACAACTAGATGAAGTTGAGGAAATTGTCAGTATCACTGAAAAATTAATGACTGATGACCGAGAGTCCATTATTGTCAATGAACGCTACGACTTAATCGGTCACTTTGTTCAGCTTTCTGTCAGCCAAACTGAAACAGGAAAAGTCAATCTGACAGACCGAATCGACCAAATCATCACTCACAAATGGTTGGGACTTCCTATCTTTGTTTTTATCATGTGGCTAGTTTACTTTATTTCCATTCAAACTGTCGGAACAGCGGCAACTGATTGGCTTAATGATGTCTTTTTTGGTCAGTGGCTTCCTGACTTGATTGCCAATGGAATGAATGCTTTAGCGGTCACTCCTTGGGTTCAAGATTTAGTTTTGAATGGTGTAGTTGCAGGGATTGGTGCAATTTTAGGTTTCGTTCCTCAAATTTTTGTCCTCTTTTTACTTTTAGGAATCCTTGAAGATTCTGGATATATGGCTCGGGTGGCCTTTGTCATGGACCGTATCTTTAGAAGATTTGGGCTTTCGGGTAAGTCTTTTATACCGATGCTCATCGCTTCTGGCTGTGGTGTAGCCGGAATTATGGCAACGAGAACCATTGAACAAGAACGGGACCGAAAAATTACGATTATGGTCACAACTTTCATGCCTTGTTCTGCAAAATTACCAATCATCGCCTTAGTTTCTGGTGCCTTTTTTCCCCATGCTTCTTGGGTCGCTCCAAGCGCTTATTTCCTAGGAATGTCCATGATTATTCTCTCTGGTATTATTTTGAAAAAAACGCGAATGTTTTCTGGAGATACATCAGCTTTTATCATGGAACTCCCCACTTATCACTTACCTTATGCACTGACCGTTTTAAAATATGCTTTTGACCGTGCCTTTTCTTTTGTGAAGCGGGCCGGTACGATCATTTTTGCGATGAATGTTTTGATTTGGTTCACTTCTAATTATAATTGGACATTAGCCCATGTTGATGCTGGTCAGTCTATTCTTGCTGATGTTGGTAAAGTTGTTGCAGTCGTCTTTGCTCCACTTGGTTTTGGAGAATGGCGTGCAACAGTTGCGACGATTACGGGATTAATCGCTAAAGAAACGATTGTTGGAACAATGGGGGTGCTTTTCGCTCATAATTCTGGCGACAGTCATCAACTTTGGTCGGCTGTTCAAGCAACTTATACTCCTCTTTCTGCTTATTCTTTATTGGTTTTCAATCTCCTTTGTGCCCCTTGTGTCGCTGCAATTTCAACCATTTATAAAGAAATGGGAGATGTCCGATGGACTTTACGTGCCGTTGGTTTCCAAACATTAGTCGCTTATAGTATGAGTTTCATCATTTACCAATTGGGCAGTTTTTTCAGCTCACAAAACTTTGATGTCCTTAGTTTAGTCGCTCTGCTTGTATTGTTGGTTGGTTTATATTTTATTTTCAGAAAAGGAAAGGATGTTTCCTATGAACTTAGCTAGTATCGTTATCTTAGCAATTATTTTCATCATTACTGGATTTGCCATCTTTAAAACTGTTCGCAGCAAAGGGGCATGTGAAGACTGTAATGTTAATACTTGTCCAGTTAAAGGAGCCGCAGCTCTGCCCACGTCTAATCAAGCTTCGACAAATAAAAATACAGAGTCAAAACATGATTATTGTAATTAAGAGATAGCTTTTGTCAGCAAATAAAAAAAACTCCAAACATAATTATTGGAGTTTTTTTATTTAAAATCTAATCAAACTAATAAAGAGCAATAAAACCTGAACCAGTTGGAAAACCATTAGAATTTTGACGGAACAGATAAAAGTTTCTCTTTTAACTTGTTTTTGAAGATAAGGCTTTGCAAATTTTATCATTAAAGGAACAATCAATAAAATCAAAAGCATTATCGGAGAAAGTAATCCTAAAATTACTGATACAATAATAGCGATAAAAGACAAAATTAAAGCCAAAGTCCACCAAATGAGTGCTGCTTTTTTCCCAATATAATGCACGATTGTAAAACGATGATTGGCTTCATCTTCTTCTAAATCACAGGTGTTATTCGCTAACATGAGATTAGCGATAAGCAATGTATTGGGTAAAGCAATCAAGAAGCTAGTCGCAAGATTAGCAGATGACCAAACAAAGGCCTGCGAACTATTAATATATACACAAATGAGAAAGATGATATAACCCATTGTTAAGCCTGAGAGAAGCTCACCCACAGGAAGGGATGACAAAGGTTTTGGACCTCCTGCATAAAAGATTCCAACAGCGTAACAAAGAAGACCTAGCCAAAAAACTGCCCAACCCGTCATCAATGCCACAATGATTCCTAATGCTAAACTTCCAAAAAAGAAAAAAGCAAGTAAAGCTTTAATTAAAGCCATTGACAGGTTTTCACGACCAATAATATTTGTATTTTTTTGATAATCATTGGTATCCACCGCGTTATGATAATCATTATAATTATCCCAAATATCAACAAAACAGTTAAACATAAACATGGCAACAAAATAAATACTTAATGCTAATAAATTCAGTGAATGGTAATGGTAAAGCGAGTACGAAAGGCCCAGCAGAAACGGAAAGACCGAAGCCGTTTTAGCTTTTAATTCAATGAGTTCAGCGAATATTTTAAAATTCATTATTTCCTCTTTAATGTGATTTATTGACTTTTTTGATTGATAGTTGAACTTTGAATAAGTGATAAACATGGTTTTAAAGTCTCATTCTATCATATTTTAATATAAAACTTTCTACAAAAAAACTAGATATTTTTATTCAAACTTCGTCAGTTGACGACACTTATAATAATTAAAAAACCTATCGGTGACAGGCTTTTAATAATTTCGCTCTAATAAAATCTGTGTCGCTTCTTCTAAAATTTGACGGTTAGGTGATTCTGGTAATTTTTTAATTTCGTTCAAGGCAAGTTCCGTCAGCCTTCCTGCAACAAGAAGAGAACCCGTTATTCCACCTAATTCTGTCACCAATTCTGCTAAATCTAAACATTCTTGTCTCGATAGCTTTTCTGGTGCTTCTAGATATGGAGCGATTGCTGCTTCATTAACTTCTCTAGCCAAAAGCAAGGGTAAGGTATAAATTCCTTGACGAAAATCAGTTAAAATTGGTTTATCGGCTTCATCAAGCCCTACAGTGAAATTTAAAATATCATCGTAAACTTGAAAAGCTAGACCAATCGCTCGACCAATTTTCCGTGCCGAATGCTGTAGTTTCTTGTCACCACCTGCAAAATAAACACCTTCTAGGCAACTTAAACTGAGTAATTCAGCAGTTTTCCCACTGATAGCTTTCATGTAGCGGCGAGCCGTATTGTTTTTATCAAATGCAGACTGCATTTGAGTTAACTCCCCTTGAAGAATTCTTTTCATTGACTGAGCATTTTTAGCAACAAAACTCGTCCCATTCATCGTTTCAATCAGTAACTCAAAATAAACGGTATAAACAAAATCTCCAGCATAAACTGCCACATCTTTGCCAAATTGCGATTCTACTGATGGCATTCCGCGACGCAGAGGTGAGTCATCAATAATATCATCATGAATCAATGTTGCTGAGTGAAGCATTTCTAAGGAGGCAGCAATTTTGATTAGTTTCTCCTCATCTTTTGAGCCATTAGGAACAATACCAGCGAACAGCAAAAAAAGCGCAGGACGCACCATTTTCCCGCCACGTGATGCAAATTTTTGCAGTGCTACTTCTATTTCTTGATTATTAATTTTTAAACGCTCAATCATGAGCGCTTGAACATCCTTTAATTTATTCTGAATTTCGGGATAATCCTGCCAAAATGTGAGCAATGTTTTTCTCTTTCCTCTCGATAATTCATTCATTTCTTTTGATAATTATTTATCAAATACTTTACTCTATTTTAGCAAAATAGACCAAATGTTGCGAACATAATGGCTTCTTTTCATAATCAAAAAAAGAAGTTCAGCTGAACCTCTTTTTTATCTGATTTCCATAATTTGACTTTGAGGAAGACGATAGCTTGGTTTTCCTTTGTCTTCTGAGTTTCCAAGTGGAATAATTAATTCTGGACGGTAGCGTTTTTCAACTTCTAAAAGTTCATTCACTTTTTGAGTCCGATTAAAGCCCATGATGATATTACTTTCATATCCGTAATTTTTAATAGCCAAAATGAGATTCATTGTAACTAGACCAATATTAATTGAAAGGTAATTACTCTCATGAAGTTCTTCAAAACCTTCATACATTTGTGGATAGCGACTATTGAAACGCAAAAGTTGTTCATCGTCCAATTCACCAGCACCTACTCTTGCAATCTCCCGAGAACGCTCAACCAAATCTGTATCGCTGAAAAGGACAATGACCGCTCCTGCTTGTTTGATTTGTTCATGATTTCCAGGGTCTACTTCTGTCAGTAAAGCTTCACGTTTTTCTTTTGATTCAACAATGACAAAGTGCCAACTTTGAATATTGTGTGCTGAAGGTGCAAGGCTTGCCGCCGAGATGATTTGTTTAACATCAACTGTGGGAATTTTTTTGCCATCAAATGTTTTTACTTTGTGCCGAGATTTATTAAGCTTTACGTAATCCATGATACTCCTCTATTTCTCTTATAGGATGCAGCTGAATAGTCGCTATGAAATTGGTCTAAGCAATTTCTAAGTCTAGTAGAGCAGACACCTGTTTTCTTTTACTTGTCTATATTTTAGCAAATTTTTGTAACTTTTGCATAGCATATTTATTCATTGTTCTTATTTTTTATTAAAAATTAAGCTATTTCCGAAATATTTTACTGACAGAACTGTCAGTAAAAAAAACTGCTTGATCAGCAGTTTTTTCTTAGGCTAATTTGGCCTTGTTTTTCTTAATTTGTTTTGATCTTAATTGTCCACAAGCCGCATCAATATCTGTTCCATGTTCTTGACGAACGACACAGTTAATACCATTTTTCTTCAAAACATCATAGAATTTTGCAGTATTATCTTTTGTTGAACGTTCATACTTGATATGTTCAGCAACTGGATTATAGGGAATCAAGTTGACATAAGACAATTTATTACGGGGTTTAATTAAATCTGCCAGCTGTTGCGCGATTTCAGGGCTGTCATTTTCACCAGACAACATAATGTACTCATAAGTCACCCGTCGATTGGTCGTTTCTGTATAATAATCAATCGCCTCAAAGAGTTTTTCAAGAGGGGCATTACGAGTAATTCGCATCAATGAAGTACGCAATTCATTATTTGGAGCATGGAGTGAAATAGCTAGATTGATTTGAAGATTTTCATGAGCAAATTCTTTGATTTTTGCTGGCATAAATCCGCAAGTAGAAACAGTAATATGACGAGCACCGATAGCAAGTCCGTTATCATCATTAATCACACGTAAAAAGTTCATCAAATGTTCATAATTATCAAAGGGTTCACCAATTCCCATAACAACAACATGCGAAACACGTTCGTCTAAACCACGTTCATCAAAATACTTTTGTACAAGCATGATTTGACTAACGATTTCACCGGCTGTTACATCGCGTTCTTTTTTCAAAATACCAGAAGCACAGAAGGTACAGCCCATATTGCAGCCCACTTGAGTGGTGACACAGACAGACAAACCATAAGATTGGCGCATTAAAACTGTTTCAATCATCACTTTATCAGGAAGCATAAAGAGGTATTTAACTGTTCCGTCAGCAGACTCTTGCACAACCACTTGTTCCAATGGATTCAAAATGAAAGCTTCATTAAGTTTATCAATAAATACCGCTGATAAGTTGCTCATTTCTTCAAAAGATTGAACACGTTTGCGGTAAAGCCAATCCCAAACTTGTGTTGCTCGGAATTTCTTTTCACCATTTTCAATGGCCCATTCGATTAATTGATCACGTGTCAATCCATAGATAGACGGACGTGTTTCTGTTGTTATATTCTCTGTCATTATTTTCCTTATCGTTATGTAGAATTCTAATTGTGAACGATTTCATATCCCTTGAATACACAATCAAAACTACTTTATATTCGTCTAATTATTTTCAATTCCAAATGTTTAAGGAATCCATAAATGTTAATTCTACGATAATTTTTAATCTTTAACAAGTTCACTGACCGTCAAATAACTTTTACAAAGCTTTAGTCTTTCTTCCGATTACGAATAACAAAACCTTGATTTCCTTGGTTTTTAGGCTCTGTTTGTTCAACTTTTTTCCGTGGATTTCGTTTTTTCATTGTAAATTTTTTATCAGATTCTTTGGAAGAAGTAACTTTTTTATTGACTGCTTTGTCAGCTCGTCCTTCTTGCGATTTCTTGCTGAGCGGCTTATTTATCTTTTTGTCAGTTGGTTTTGCTTTTCTGTCAGCAGATTTATCACGAATTTTAAAATCTTTCCGAGCTTCTGAGGCGTTTTCTGAACGTTTCTCATCTTTAGAATTCACAGTTTGCTCATCACGGGCTCGATTTCGATTACGATTTCTTTTGCGACGTGGCTTATCTAAACCTTGTTTTAATTCTTTTTCGGTAAAAAGTTTTTCAGAAACAAAGGCTTCGTCCCTTGTCCGAATTCGACGTAAGACAAAGTAAGCACAACCATAATTACAATACTCATTGATATAATCTTCAAGATGGTCAATTTTATTATCTGCTAACATTTTTTTGCGACTCGTTGAGAAAAAACCTTTTAAACGTAATTGTTCAAAGCCCCAATCTCCAACGATATAATCATATTTATCTAAAACATCAGAAAAACGTTGCTCCAATTTTTCCGCGTCAAAAGCCTCTCGATAATTATGAACAATGTGAAAAGTTCGTTTTCCAACTTGAACGACTTCTCCTGATGCCATAACATGTTCCCCAGGGTACTTGTTATAATTTAATTTAGTTTCATCTATTACTTTAGCCATTAATTTTTCTATTTCTATTTATTTTTAAAATATTCTGCTACAATTTCCCGTAAAAAATAGGGAAATAAAATTTCCGACTGACCTAATTTTTTCAGTAATGGGAAATACCAAGCAAATAGATATTGGTCAGGTAAAAGGATTTGATACTTTTGCTCATCATTAATTTTTTCGAGCGAATCATCCTTCGCATTTTTCAGGTAAAAGTCCCCATTGATTGGTTCAATTCCTTGAAAAATAAGTGAACCAAAAGTTTTTCCACGAAAACCCATTCCTTGAATTTTTTGAGTGGGTAAAAAAGCCGAAACATCAATAATTTCAAGTAAAACTTGCCGAAGTTCCTCACCTGTAAATGTGAAGCGAACCAAGCGGATTGAATGAGGTAAAAATTCATGTAAATCATCCAAAGTCAAACTTTGCGGTAATTCATCCGTCACTAATAGACCAGAATTTATCAGACAGAGTGCTGTCTTTTCATAATCTGCAAAAAGTTTTGCCAGATAATGACTTGCTGTAAAATCCGGAGATAGATTAGGCAAGGGTTTAGCTAACTTAGTAACTACTGTTCCTTCTAAAAGTTTATGTCCTCTTAGTTCCCAACCATTTGTTTCGACTATATCTGATCTTTTTTGTGGAAGTGTGTTGGTTGCTATTGCTTCAATCTGCGCATCAACTAATTGATTATTTTCATTAAAGGCCAAATCAATTTGTCCCACATACTCACCATAGCGACCAGCAGCAGCAAGCAAAGTTTGATTAACTTGAGCGCCATGCTCAAACAAATGATGCGTATGAGCTCCGATAATCAAGTCAATATCATAGTCTTTTGCAATTTGTTCATCGACATTCTTACCCAAATGAGAAAGCAAAATAGTAAAATCACAATCCATTTTGGGTAAAAGTTTATCTAATACAACAAAAGGGTCTAAAAGCTCCCAACCTGCTTGAGGATAAGCACGAGAGTAAGGAGCAGTCAAGCCAATCAAACCAACACGTAAGCCAAACGAAGTGGTCATTATCAAAGGCTCTGTTTGAGCAAAATCAGTTATCAAATTGGATAAGAGAACTGGAAAATTAGCCTCATCATAAAGATGGGAAAGCATCTCATGCGTCAATCCCAAACCCTCATTGTTGCCAATTGTTGCCGCTGTTAAATTTAAGCGATTCATCAATTCGACATTAATTTGCCCCTCTGTTGCCTCCGTCAAAGGGTGTACACGGTCCACATTATCACCCAAGTCAAAACGTAAACTTTCAACTTTTTCCTGTGATTTTTCCGCAAAAAAACGCTCAATCACAGGGAAACGTTCCAAGTGAGAGTGTAAATCATTCAAATGGAGGATACGCAGTTTATTCATAATACTATTATATCATAAGTAATAAGCTTTGAAAGCCTCCGTTCACAAAAATAAGAAGCGCGATTGCGCTTCTTAAATTACTTTAATTTGAATTACGCACCCGTTGACCCAAACCCACCTGTCCGTTCTTCTTTTTCTTGATTTTCATCGCCATCAGCAACTAAGAAGGGCATAAATACTCCTTGAACCACGCGCTCTCCTTTTTCAACTAAAACTTCTTCATCAGTGAAATTACGCATTTGCATAAACATGTGTCCTTCATTATCAGGATTATTATAATAATCCTTGTCGATGACACCAACCGAATTGATTAAAACCAAGCCTTTTTTACGAGGATTTGATGAGCGATCATACATATAAAGAACTTCGCCTGTCTGCATATAAGCCTTTAAACCTGTTGGGATTAATTTAATTTCACCTGGAGCAAAACGAACTGTTTCTGCCGCTTCAATATCATAACCTGCCGAATGTTCAGTTGAACGTTTTGGTAAGTTAATTCCAGCATTTTTATATTTAGCTACTACTTCAAATCCACGAATTTTCATTCTTCACCTCTTTTGTTTTTTTATTATTATAACATAAAAAGAGCACTCACTTGAGTGCTCTTTGTTTAGAGCTCTTCGCCATTTGTTTCAATAAGATGTTGATACCAGTAATAAGAATCCTTAGGAATTCGTTTCAAGGAACCTTCCATTGTTTCGTCTTGGTCAACATAAACAAAACCATAACGTTTTTGATAACCGTTCAACCATGAAAGTAAGTCAGTATAAGACCAAGTGTGATAACCAATGACCGTAGCACCGTCAGTCATGGCTTCTTTGATTGCCTTAACATGACTTTCTAGGTATTTAATTCGGTAATCATCATGAATTTTGCCCTCTTCAACTTTGTCATATTCACCCAAACCATTTTCCGTAATCATGACCGGAATACGATAGCGTGAAGTAATTCGACGGAGTGCAATTCGCAAACCTTCTGGGTCAATTTCCCAATCCCAATTTGTGCGGTCAATGAATGGATTTTGAATTTTTTTATGAAGCCCAGGAATTCCTGATTCTTTGGTTGTTCCTTTTTTACCGCTTGTATTAAATGAACCAACTCCAACCCCACCATCAATTGGATTCCAAGCGTTAGTCGCCGTTTGGTAGTAATTAATGCCTAGAAAATCAGGTTTGGCCGACTTCAAGAGTTCAGCATCTCCTGCTTCAAATTCAGGTGCTAAACCATTTTCCCGCAGATAAGCCATTGCCGCAATTGGGTATTCACCATAAAGGTAAACATCCATCCAAAAGTGGCTATAAAGTTCTTCAGCGTTCTCAGCAGCCAAAACATTTAAAGGGTCAGAATCCTTAGCATACTGCGGTGTATAGGCGAATGAAGGGCCAATTTGTCCATCCATTTCAAGCTCATGAAACTTATTAATTACCGCAGCATTTGCCAAATTCGCGATATGATTGACCTGATAAAAGAGCTTCATATCTCTTTTCCCTGGTGGGTGAGTCGCGAGTGACCAACCTTGACTTGTAAAGATATTTTGTTCATTAAGCGATACCCAATATTTTACTTTACCTTTAAAGGCTTTAAACAAAACTTCAGCATAGTTAACAAAATCTGAGATAATTTCTCGTGATTCCCAGCCGCCATACAGGTCTTCTAAAGCTTGGGGCAAGTCCCAATGATAAATCGTGACAATTGGTTCAATATGATTAGCAATCAACTCATCAATCAAGTCTTCATAGAATTTCAAGCCCGCTTGATTGACTTCGCCACGTCCGTCAGGTAAAATACGTGTCCAAGCAATCGAAAAACGGTAAGATTTAAGTCCTAATTCTTTCATCAAAGCGACATCTTCTTTGTAACGATGGTAATGATCAACAGCAACATCCCCGTTTGTCCCTTTAAAAGTTTTACCCGGAATGCGGACAAAGTTATCCCAGACACTCGCTTTTTTACCATCTTCAAAAGGTGCTCCTTCAACTTGATAAGCTGCTGAAGCTGAACCCCAAAGAAAATCACTTGGAAATGAGCTCAATTTTTTGTGTTCCATATTATTCCCCCACTGGTTATTTATACTACAATTATAACATTTGTAACCGTTTTATTTTGTTTTATATTTTGGAATTTGTTTTTTAATTTTAGACAAAAAAATTTAAAAAGTTGCCTTAAAAGACAACTTTATTTTCTTGTTTTTATCTTTATGTCTTTGTGTTCTTGTCTATTTTCTTCTTCTATTTTGGTGGCCTTCTTTTTTTGACTGCGTGCAATAAAAATCATCACGAAACCAATTAATACAATCGCTAGACCAAGCCAGTTATGATAAGCCACAAGCAATAGGCCTAAACTGATAAAAGCTATTCCCCAGGTACTCATACAACACTCACATTAAAGAAGACAGCCGCTCCAAATGAGCTTCCTTTAATTAATTGTTTAGCCATGGCTGCGTCAGTCGTTGCATCGTCCGTTGGAGTTTCAAAGAAAAGTTTTAATCCTTGTTTTTTGGTATGTTTAAAGCCATTTTCTTCTAAAAGTTCAATAATTTCTTTTTGCATCATTGCAGAATTTACGAGTATCATAGTATCTCCTCCTCTATGAATGTTTTTTATCACATCTGATAAGGTTTATATTTATAATATCTTACCAGATTTAACAAAAAATGTGTAGAGCAAGTTTTCTTACTTGCTCTACCATTAATTTCAAATTTAGTCGAGTTCTGTTTCTTCCAACTTGTTAGCTGCGATAACGAATGGTACCCAGATAACGAAGGTGATGATTAAGTTGATGATTGTAAGGACAATTGCTCGCCAGTCAAAGCCGGTTGCCATGAAGGCATTCATAATTGGTGGTGTTACCCAAGGAACGGCATTGACGACTGGGTCAACCAAGTGAAGGGCTGTTGCAGTGTAGGCAATGATTACAGAAATCAAAGGAGCGACTGCAAATGGAATAAAGAAGATCGCATTCAAGACGACTGGTAGACCAAAGAGGACTGGTTCGTTGATATTGAAGATACCTGGCGCAAGTCCGAGACGTCCAACAATCTTGTAGTCTTTACGTTTAGAGAAGAGGATGATTGCAATAACAAGTGTAATTGTACCACCTGATCCACCAAACCATGCAAAGGCATCCCATGAACCACGTACCCAAAGGTTAACATAGTCACCATTAATGGCATGAGCTTTATCAACCGCACCTTTAGCAATCAAGTCACGGATACCTTGTGAGTGTACTTGGAAGTAAAGGGCTTGGTTATTAAGTCCAAGAGGTCCCCAGATACCATCAAGTACTGGTGCCAAAACGTTTGGTCCGTGAAGTCCGAAGAACCAGAATACTGAAACAAAGAGTGTAACAATCAGTACTGAGAAGATATTTTGTGACAGAATTTGGAACGGTTCTGCGATGTAGTGAGTGATAAGGTTAATGACAGAGTCATTAGTTAATTTACCAATGATGTAGTAGATTAAGCCGACGATATAAAGGGCTGCGATTGTAGGAATGATAGCCAAGAAAGCTTTTGCTACTGCAGGTGGAACTGATTCTGGCATCTTAATTGTGATGTCAGCAAGCATGAGTTTTGCATAAATAATAACTGCAAGGGCACCCATAATAATAACTGTGAAGTAAGCTCCAGCATCGAGGTGAGCTGAGGCAAAGAGTGGTTTCCAAGCGGCAAGTCCTTGATCTCCAAGTACGCCATTGATCTTGTCAGTTGCTGCTACACCAGCTTTACCTGTCCCAAGGGCTGCTGTAAATTTACCCATTTGGTTTGGCAAACCTGCAAATAGGGTTGCAACTGATACGATACCACCAGCGAGGTCGTTGACTCCGTAAGCACGGGCCAAATTGTAACCCCAAGAAAAGGCAAAGATAAGACCAATAACTGTCAGTGTTCCTTGGTTAACAAGGGCTGAAATATTGTTCAAATCACCAATAATTGGTGTATTAGCAAGTGTCCAGACTTTTTCTGGTGCTAATTTTGAGAATGCTGTTGCTCCCAACATCATTTGTTGGATAGCTGATGGGAATGTTGTTACAATAGCCGAAACCATTGCAGCCAAGGCACCAGCAAGTGTTGCTGGCAACATACCGATAAATGAGTCACGCAGCGCAACTAGGTGTTTTTGAGACCCAATCTTTGCCGCAACAGGGACGAGATATTTCTCCATCCACGCAGTAATTCCGTTCATGGAATTCCTC
>NZ_BCVK01000002.1 GCF_001591705.1 Lactococcus cremoris subsp. cremoris NBRC 100676
AATAGTTATAGGATTATGAAAAAAACACGATTGAGAATATAAATAGAGAAATCTGAAGTATTTAAGTCTATTATTTCTATAGAAAGAAGGGGAGAGATAAGACAAAACAAGCTTTTTAAGTAGTTTGAATATTCGTGAGTCAACCAAAGAATTCAAATTTACATGTGGTCAGGCTTTATTTTTTGTTTGAAAATAATAATTTTATTAGTTAGAAATCAGGGGAAAAGGCCTAGTAGACAAGAATTTGAATAAAAAAATAGAAAAATTACAGTTGAGACTAGAAATTTGCGAAAGTCTGTGTTATAATATATTTCGTTGTGAAAATGACGCCTAAGCATGACTCGTTAGCTCAGTTGGTAGAGCATTTGACTTTTAATCAAAGGGTCGCTGGTTCGAGCCCAGCACGGGTCACTAAATTTATTGAAGAAAAGATTGTGGGGATGGCTCACAATTTTTTCTTATTTTTGAAAAATATTTCTCAAAGTTTAGAGAAAATAACGGTAAAAGCTAATGATTCTAAAGCTTATGTTATGGAGGGTCAATGGAAATCCAATTTTTAGGAACTGGGGCAGGTCAGCCCTCGAAATCAAGAAATACTCAAGCGATTGCTTTAAAAATGCTTGATGAACGTAATGAAATTTGGCTTTTTGATTGTGGTGAAGCTAGTCAACATCAAATTTTAAATACGGCAATTAAACCTCGAAAAATTACAAAGATTTTTATTACTCATTTGCATGGCGACCATATTTTTGGTCTCCCTGGTTTTTTGTCTAGCCGAAGTTTTCAAAGCTCAGATGAGCAGACTGATTTGGACCTCTATGGTCCTGTAGGGATTAAAGAGTTTGTTTTAACGGGGCTTAGAATTTCAGGTTCACGTTTAGGTTATCGGATTAATTTTCATGAGATTGATTCAGCCGGAAAAATCTTTGAAGATGATTCTTTTGAAGTTTATACGGATTTGCTTGACCATACCATTTTCTGCTTGGGTTATCGCGTAGTAGAGAAAAATCGGGTAGGTGAGCTTGATGCCAATGCTTTAAAAGAAGCTGGACTTCCTTTTGGACCTCTTTTTGGTAAAATTAAAAAAGGAGAAGTCGTCGCCTATGATGGAAAAACCTTTGACCCTAAGGACTATATCGGAGCTGATAAAGTAGGGAAAATCGTGACAATTTTAGGAGACACGCGAAAAACAAAGACAGCGGTGCGTTTGGCTTGGCAAGCAGATTTACTGGTGCATGAGGCAACTTATGAGGCCAGTGAAAGTAAAATGGCCAGAGCTCATGGGCATTCAACGACTAAGCAAGCGGCTGATGTTGCTAAGGAAGCAGGCGTCAATCGTCTGTTATTGACCCATATTAGTGCACGTTATGTTGGTCCTTTGGTAGGGCAATTGGTTCGTGAAGCGCAAGCTGTTCACGCGAATACTTTTGTGGCCAAAGATTTATACGAGGAAAAAATTGGTTAAAAATATTGTAATTACAGGTGCAACTGGTGATATTGCAAAAGAAATTGTCAGCTTATTATCTAAGACAAATGACCATTTGATTTTGGTATCACGAAGTCGTACGGCTTTAGAGAAATTGTATGGGCAGTTAGCAAATGTCACTTTACTGACCAATGATGAACTTTTAACTGCTGAGCAATCTTATGATGTGGACATTTTAATTAATAATGCTGGCTTTGGTATTTTTAAAGATTTTACTGAACTGACAGACTCTGAGATTACTGAGCAATTTGTCATTAATACATTGATGCCCATTCAGCTGACAAGACAGTTAAAACCAAGACTTCAGCTGATTAACATTGCTTCTATTGCTGGGAAATTACCGACAAGAAAATCAAGTATTTATGCTGCCAGTAAAGCAGCATTAATTACTTTTTCAGATGCCCTGCGCATGGAAAATCCACAATTGATTGTGACCACTGTGAATACTGGTCCAGTTCTGACCAAATTTCATAAGGATAATGGAGATTATCTTAATAAAGTGGGGAAAAGTGCTATTTCTGCCGCTAAAGTTGCTGACAAAATTGTGAATAACCTCGGGAAAAGAAAAAGAGAACTAAATTTACCATGGACTTTATCCACAGCTGCCAAACTTCGCAGTCTTTTTCCCTCACTGGTTGATTTTTTATCAACAAGATTTTTTAATTTTAAATAGTATTCTACTAACAGTTTTTGATAGAAGCGGTTCATTCTTCTGTCAGTAAAAAAATAGCAGTCATTTGCGATAAAGAAGACTAAAACTTATCTTGCTTTGCAGCCATTTTTCTTTTAAGTAATTTGTGCTAAAATAATTGAGTTGAAGACAGAAAAAGATAAAGAGAACGAAAATGATAAAAGCGAAATATGATTGGAAATTGGACGAGACAGTCCTTTCGGAAGATTTTCTAAAAATAAGCAAAAAACATAAATTAGACGAATTAACAAGTCGAGTGCTTTATCAAAGAGGGATTCATGATGAATCTGAAATTGAAAAATTTTTAAAGCCGAATTTGGAAGATTTGCATGACCCATTTTTGCTTCACGACATGGAAAAAGCAACACAAAGAATTTTATCAGCTATTGAACAAGGCGAAAATATTCTGATTTATGGGGATTATGATGCTGATGGAATGACAGCTGCTTCTGTCATGAAATCTGCTCTTGACGAATTAGGCGCCGAAGCTCAGGTTTACTTACCAAATCGATTTACTGACGGTTATGGTCCAAACCTTGATGTTTATCAATATTATATTAACAATGAAAATATCAATCTTATTATCACTGTGGATAATGGGGTAGCAGGGGTGGAGGCAATCGCTTGGGCTCAAGAAAATGGAGTGGATGTCATTATTACTGACCATCATTCAATGCCTGACCAACTGCCTAATGCCTATGCTATTATTCATCCAGAGCATCCAGAAAGTCAATATCCTTTTAAATATTTGGCCGGTGTTGGAGTTGCTTTTAAAGTCGCCTGTGCCCTCTTAGAATATGCACCCCGCGAAATGCTAGATTTGGTGGCCATTGGGACGATTGCTGATATGGTTAGTTTAACTGACGAAAATCGAATTTTAGTCGCTCATGGTCTTAAAGTTCTTGCCCAAACAGAACGTGCGGGTTTGCAAGAATTAATGAAATACGCCGGCGTCGACTTTGACAAGGTCACTGAGGAAACTGTCGGTTTTCAAATCGCGCCACGGTTAAATGCTTTAGGACGGCTTGATGACCCTAATCCAGCAATTGAGTTATTAACAGGTTGGGACGAAGATGAAGCTCATGAAATTGCTAAAATGATTGACCAAAAAAATTCTGAGCGAAAAGATATCGTGGAAAAAATCCACAATGAAGCTCTAGCAATGTTGACAGATGAGTCTGTCCAAATTTTATATCACAAAGATTGGCATAAGGGTGTTTTAGGAATTGTGGCTGGGCGTTTACTGGAACAAATCCATAAACCAGTAATTATGCTCGCCGAAGAAGAGGGGATTTTGCGCGGATCTGCTCGCTCAATTGGTAGTTTTGATATTTTTAAAGCACTAAATGCCCACCGCGAACTTTTTATTGCCTTTGGAGGGCATAAACAGGCGGCAGGTATGACTCTAGCTCTGGAAAATGTTGAAGCGGTTAAAAAAGCAATGAGCGATTTTGTTGTGGATAATCATTTAGATCTTTCTAAAAAGAGTCCACTTGAAGTTGCGGATCGCTGTCATTTGGCTGAAATTTCACTTGCTACTATTAATAATTTAGCAAAATTAGCCCCTTTTGGTATGGATAATCCCAAACCGCGATTCTTAGTAGAAGATTATAAAGTCATTCAAAGTCGTAGCATGGGCAAAGATAATGCACATCTTAAATTAAAAATTCAAGAAGAAAAGCAACAAATTGATGCCGTTTATTTTCAACATGGCTCAGAAGAGCTAGAATTTGAACAAGCCGAAACTAAACTTGTGGTGACACTTTCAAGTAATAGTTGGAATGGGAACACCAGTCTTCAACTGATGATTGAAGATGCCGACTCAATAGGTGTGGAACTCCTTGATATACGGAGCAGACAAATTTCTATCCCCAAAGAGGCTAATATTTTTTCTCAAAATCAGCTAAAACATGGTATAATGGAAGATGTGCTTGTCATCGAAGAGACACCTGTAGATTTAGCAGGTTTGTCAGTATTAGAAGAAGCTGTCAGTAAAGCAGCATCGGATGATTTTAAAATAATCTATTTTAAAAATAAAATCACTGATAGCTATTATTTAACAGGAAGCGGAACACGTGAACAATTTGCAAAGCTCTATAAGGCGATTTATCAATTTCCAGAATTTGATGTTCGTTATAAGCTTGAGTCTCTTGCAGATTATTTGAATATTCCTCATCTCTTGCTTGTCAAGATGATAAAAATCTTTGAAGAACTTGAATTTGTCAACATTGACAATGGCCTAATGACCGTTAATAAAGCGGCTCAAAAACGTGAAATTTCTGAAAGTACAATTTACCAAGAATTAGAAAAAATTGTAAAAATGCAAGAACTCTTTGCCTTAGCGCCAGTTAAAGAAATTTATCAAAAATTATTAGAAAAATAATTTCGTTTTTATATAAAATTTACTGACAGAAAATAATTAGACTGTTAATGTTAATTCTGTCAGTAAAAACAACGGACTTATGTTAGAAAAAGGAGCACTGACAATTCTGTCAGTAACAAAAACATGGAATTAAAAGACTATATTGCAACCATCGAAAACTATCCTAAAGAAGGCGTAGTTTTTCGTGACATCAGCCCTTTGATGGCAGATGGGAATGCCTATAACTATGCTGCTACCGAAATTGTTCAGTATGCCAGAGATAAAGAAATTGATATGGTTGTAGGACCTGAAGCACGTGGCTTCATCATTGGTTGCCCAGTCGCATTTGCACTTGGTGTAGGTTTTGCGCCAGTTCGTAAACCTGGAAAATTACCTCGTGAAGTTATTGAAGCAACTTACGAAAAAGAGTATGGTACAGATACACTTACAATGCACTCAGATAGTATCAAACCAGGACAACGCGTCTTGATTGTTGATGATTTGCTTGCAACAGGTGGAACCATTGCTGCAACAATTGAACTTGTTGAAAAAATGGGTGGAGTTGTTGTCGGTTGTGCCTTCCTTATCGAACTTGACGAGCTTAAAGGTCGCGAAAAAATCGGAAATTACGACTATAAAGTTTTAATGCATTATTAATTTCTGTCAGCCAGTCACCCAATAATTTCTGTCAGTATTCCTTTACTAAAAGTTAAAGGATACATTCGAGCTAATGGCAAGAGGACAGAGGTTTTTTGGTGTAAAATATTGACAGCAAGCCAATTTTGATATACACTATAAAAAGAAAATCTACAGAGGCGTTCGCTTTCTAGGAAACGAGCCCATATTATATTAGGAAAAGAGAGAGTAAAAACTTGAAAATTACAGCCTTAGAAGGACAAAAAATCTCAGAACTTTCAATGATTGAAGTTGCCCATGCTTTACTAGAGCAAAATGGCAAAGAAATGCAATTTTCTGAAATCATCAGAGCGATTCAAGATTATTTGGAAAAATCAGATGATGAAATTAAAGCTAGTATTTCTCGTTTTTATACAGAAATCAATACAGACGGAAGTTTCATTCCATTAGGAAATAACGTTTGGGCGCTTCGTTCATGGTATGCCATTGATGAAATTGATGAAGAAGTCATCGCTCTTGACGAAATTGAAGACGAAGAAGAAGAAAAACCAGCTAAAAAACGCAAAAAAGTTAACGCTTTTGGTATCGAAGACGAAATCGACCCAGAAGATGAAGAAGGCACAAAAGAAACAACAGAAGAAGATATGTCTTATGATACTCAAGCAGAAGATGAGGATAAAGATGACGTAGCTGCTTATGATGCTGAACTTGCTGAGGTAGAACTTGATAATGTAGATGAAGAAGTTGACATCGAAGTGGAAGACGATGAAGACGATTTAGACGATACTGATGAAGACTAAAACACATAAAAGTGAGGCATCAGCCTCACTTTTATGAATATTTTCTTTTTATTTGTAAAAGTTTAAAAGAACGGTTACAATTATAAAAAGAAAAATTTAATTATTGAGCGAGAGCTAATCATAAGGAGAACAAATTTGGTGGACAAAGAAACAACTGAATTTTCTCGAGGAAGTTTTAAAGAAAAAATACTTCGTCAACTTGAAGAAAATGCAGCGAAACAAGCAGAAACTAAGTTCCCAGACCCTGAAGATTTCGAACGTCCCAAAGGGAGTGAGCCAGTAACTTCTGAGCGAAAAATTGAACCACGGAAAGTTGAACTTGAACCGTTCAAGCTTCCAGTTTTCAAATTCCCAGAAGCAGATGAAGAAGAAGATTTTCAAGCACAAGTAGAAGAAAACACTTCTCAAGAAACGGGTTCACTGCGTCAAAAATTAGAAGAAATAGTTTCTGATGAAAACCAAGAACAAACTGTCCCACCTCCTTTTTCAAGAAGTGAATCAGTAGTTCAAGAAGAACCGATTGAACAGGAAAATATTTCAGAAAAAAGAGAATCAGAAAAAATGGTGAAACACCAACCTGCAAGAAGAACGACTGCGCCATCTAAGAAGAATTTTTCTGGAAAGAAAAACAAAAATAAGAAAAAGAAAAAAGTTACGGCAGGAAAAATTATCACTGTAATTGTTGTTCTTTTAATTTTGGTAGTTGGTGGAACAGGCTGGTATGGTTATAATTTTGTAAAATCTGGAATTCAACCTCTTGATTCTAAAAATACAACAGTTAAATCAATCAGTATTCCAGCGGGGTCAAGTAGTAAACAAATTGGTGAAATTTTGCAAAGACAGTCCATTATTAAAAATGGAATGATATTTCAGTATTACACAAAATTTAAAAATTACTCAGAGTTTAAGAGTGGCTATTATAACCTTTCGCCAAACATGAGTTTATCTACTATTGCTTCCAAACTGGAAGAAGGGGGAACCGAAAAACCTGTTTCCCCTACCTTGGGTAAAATTTTAATTCCTGAAGGCTATACATTGACACAAATAGCGAAAGCAGTTACAGTCAATAGTAACAGTCAAGAAAAAAATGCTAAAACGCCATTCTCAGAAGCTGACTTTATGAAGACTGTTCAAGATCCTACTTTTATTGCAAAAATGGTAAAAGCTTATCCTAAACTTTTTGCAAGTTTACCTACAAAAGATTCAGGGATCAAATATCAGTTAGAAGGCTATTTATTCCCTGCAACCTATGATTATACAAAATCATCAACTGTTGAGTCTGTGATTGAAAATATGATTGAAACGATGAATGCTCAACTCACGCCTTACTACGACACGATGACGCAAAAAAATCTGACTGTTAATGATGTTTTGAGTTTAGCTGCGCTGGTTGAAAAAGAAGCCAATAATGACGATGATCGTCGAAATGTTGCGGCTACTTTCTACAACCGCATGAATCAAGGAATGACTTTGGGTTCTAATTTATCAATTCTCTATGCTGAAGGTAAATTAGGTGAAAAAACAAGCTTGGCAGAAGATGCTAATATTGATACTAACCTAGATTCGCCTTATAACTTGTATGCCAATACTGGATTTGGCCCTGGTCCTGTGGATAGTCCTAGTCTGTCATCAATTAAGGCGGTGCTTAATCCTGCGCAAAATGATTATCTTTACTTTGTTGCTGATGTAACAACTGGTAAAGTTTATTTTGCGAAAACCTTAGAAGAACAAAATGCAAATGTTCAAAAATATGTGAATGATAAATTAAGTAAATAGAGTATGATTGATTTTGATTTAACTAAAAAGAAAAGTTTATAATAAAAGGAAAGAAATAAAATGGAAAAAACATTCCCAATGACCAAAGAAGGTCTTGATAAATTAAAAGCAGAACTTGAAAATTTAAAACTCGTTAAACGTCCAGAAGTTATTGACCGTATCAAAGTTGCGCGTAGCTATGGTGACCTTTCAGAAAACTCAGAATATGAAGCAGCTAAAGATGAACAAGCCTTTATTGAAGGACGTATTTCAACTGTTGAAACAATGATTCGTTATGCTGAAATTGTTGACAATGCTAAAATTGCTAAAGATGAAGTGGCACTTGGTAAAAATGTTACTTTTGTGGAAGTCGGAGAAACTGACGAAGAATCATATCAAATCGTTGGTACTGCTGAAGCAGACCCATTTACAGGTAAAATTTCAAATGAATCACCAATTGCTCGCGTTTTGATTGGTAAAAAAGTTGGAGATATCGTTAATGTCCCACTGCCGGTTGGCGAAATGACAGTAAAAATTGTTAAAGTTGATTAATTGAATGAGAACTTAATAATAAGAAAGCCGTGAGTTGTAGTGACCCCCAAAATATAGACTTTTCAAATCTATATTTCGGAGGTCTTTTCTTATGGTCAAATATTCCATAGAATTAAAATAACGCGTTATTCAAGATTATTTATCTGGCAAGGGAGGCTCTACCTATCTTGCTAAACTGCACAACGTAGGTTCATCTAGTCAGGTTAGACGCTGGATTCGCAATTATCGAGCAGAGGGACTTCCTACAGCTCACTCCAAAGTCAATAAAAATTATTCTATGGAGTTGAAAGAAAATGCGGTACAATGTTATTTAACAACTGTTTTAACGTATGAAGCTGTGGCAAGAAAATTCGAAATTACTAATTTTACCTTACTTGCAAGCTGGGTTAATCATTTCAAAATTTATGGAGAAGTCCCAATAAGCAAAAAGAGAGGACGGCGTAAAAAACTAGAAAGCATTGCATCGTCTATGACTCAGAACCCAAATGATTCTCAACGAATTAAAGAACTTGAACAAAA
>NZ_BCVK01000003.1 GCF_001591705.1 Lactococcus cremoris subsp. cremoris NBRC 100676
ACGTCAACCACAAGAAGGTACAGCGCTTAATGAAGAAGCTAGGGCTTCGTGTGACGTCTTATTGGCACAAATCACGTAATAAATATAATTCATATAAAGGAAAAGTAGGGACGGTAGCTAAAAATAAATTGCACAGACGCTTCAGAACTTCCATTCCTCATCAAAAAATCACAACAGATACGACAGAATTCAAATATTATGAAGATGGAATTCAGAAAAAGTGTTATCTCAATCCTTACATTGATTTATTTAATAGCGAGGTGATTAGTTATCATATCTCTAAACAACCCTCTTATCAATCAATTGATATTGCTCTAAATCAAGCCTTAGCTGTGACATCTGATTGTCCTTATCGACGTACTTTCCACTCAGATCAAGGATGGGGATACCAAATGAGAGACTATGTTTCTAAATTAAAATCTCATAGAATTTTTCAGTCTATGAGCCGTAAAGGAAACTGTCATGATAATTCAGTTATGGAGAATTTCTTTGGGCTACTTAAACAAGAAATTTACTACGGACATATCTTCTCGTCTTTCGAAGAACTTGAACAGGTTATTGTAATCTGGATTAGGTACTATAATACAAAACGAATCAAACAAAAATTGAACTGGATGAGTCCAATTCAATTTCGCTTGAATTACCAAAACAATTAAAAAAATCCAAGTATTTCTACTTGGATAAAAAGTCTAACTTTTGGGGTGCACATCATTTGGCGGTTTTTTTATTTCTGTCAGTAAATATATATCTTCAAAATTACTGACAGGCTCTTGTTTTCTTATTCAAATTCAAAACTTTTATCAGCAATATATATTTGATTTTTAGGAATACCAACGGTTTTTATCTTTTTATTCTTACTAATAAAGATTGCTCCATAAACTTCTGGATGCTCTGTCAGCCAATTTTCAATTGGTCCGTCAGCAAAAAATAATCTACTCGTTTCAATCTCTCCATCAATGGATTTTCTCGATAAGACCGTGACACTTGCAAGTGAATTGGGGTGAGGATAACCTGTTTCTGGGTCAATAATATGATGATAACTTTTATTATTGACTTTTAAATAACGCTCAGTAATTCCTGAGGTTACTACTGAACTTTCCTCAGTCAAAATCTGTAAAATAGGTTCTTTGCGACTACTTAGTGGATTTTTAACTCCAACACGCCATTTTTTATTTGTCTGATGGGGTGCTTCACCCATTAATAGAAGATTTCCGCCTAGATTAATGATGCCTGACGAGACGCCATAAGCCCTCCAAAAATCCTTGATCCGATCAGCAATATAACCTTTTGCTATTGCCCCTAGATCAATTTCCATTCCTTTTTTAGGAAGAAATATTGAAAATTCTTCATCCTTTAAAACAATCTCATCAGGATTGATAAGTTTTAGTTTTTCAGAGATTTCTGCTTGGCTTGGTACTTTAGCATCTGAAAAACCAATGTGCCAAAGTTTAACTAAAGGCCCAATTGCTGCATTAAATCCGAAATGTTCTTTACTTTTTTCTAAGGAAATTTTTGTCAGTTGATAGACAGGTTCAGTAACTTGTACACTTTCTATTCCTGCCATCTGATTAACAGTCATTAATTCAGATTTTTCTCGATTTACAGTAAAAATATCTTCATAATATTTGATTAATTGATAACTTTGGTCTAAAATTCCTTCGTCTTGGCAACCATAGATTGTTAAATCAATAACTGTTCCTAATGCTCGATAAGATTTTGTAATTTTGTTTGCCGCTTTTTTTTCTAAAGATTTCATTCGTTTTCAAAAGTCCCTTTTGAGTCCATAATATCATCGGGCCACAAATCTTCCTCAAGAAATTGAGTATAGGCTGATATTTCAGGCTCATTCACTTCTTCATTTTCGGTAGCTCCCGTATCTGCATCTGAAAGGAGAGGAAAACCAAGACTCGTGTCTTCAATCCACCAATCTTCATCATCAGCAGCAGCTTGTTTTTCCTCTTTAGCTTTCGATTTTTTTTCAACTTCTTTTTCATCTTGAATCTCCAAGCGCATCGGTTTTATTGTCTTACTATAAAGCATAAAATTACTAAAACAATGCTCTAACCAGCTAATCGTATGCTCATCAATCAGGTTATCCTGATGATCAAAAGCTTCGGTGGCACGCCCCAAGAGAAATTGATTTGAAGGCAAAACAAAAGCATCAAGACCTGGTGAACTTAAGATTTGGCGAAGATTTTCTTGAGCAAAAACGGTTCCCATATTTCCTAACGAGGCCCCAACAATCATGACTGGTCTATTGTTCAATGGCTGATTTTTCCCCCAAGAGAGCCATTCAACTAAGGATTTCAAAGCAGCAGTGATGGCATGGTCATATTCAGGTGTGGAAAAAATTACCCCGTCGGCATCTTTTATCGCCAGAGCAATTTTCTTTACTGATTCAGGAAATACTTTTGTATCCTCAGAAAATAGTGGAACATCTGTAATTTCCACTACATCTATTTGTGCTTGATTTTTGAAATGTTTTTTCATATACCAAAGCAGTTTTCGATTATATGAAAAACTAGCATTGGTCCCTACAATGGCGATAAATTTCATCCCATTTCCTCTTTCAATTGATAAGTATTCTGTAAGTGTATTCTATATTTTATTCTTTATTAATAGTAGCCTTTATACTATATTGATGTCTATTTCGACTTACTGCTCTTTATATTATAAATAAAAAATCACAACTCTATAAGAATTGTGATTCAGATATTATTTTTCTCGACTTAAATCGACTTCTTCAAGTGGAATAATTTTTGTATTATACTTCCATTTATAACCAAAATAAAGAACAATGAAAATCGGAATAGCCGCATATAAAGCTAAGCCTTCACCCCAGTGCTCACTAAAGAGCATGGCTGGGTCAAGATTAATTGCGATGGCTGCAGTCATCAAGAGCGCCACAATTGGTCCAAATGGGAACCATTTTGCTTTGTAAGGAAGATCTTCCAATTTTTTTCCTTGAGCAATATAAGCTCTTCTAAAACTAATGTGGCTGACAGAAATTCCAAGCCAAGCAAGAAATCCTGTCAGTGAAGACAAATCAACCAAGAAAAGATAGATTTGCGTTCCAAATATTCCCGTTAAGAAAGCAATGAAACAAATGATTGTCGTTGCTAGAAGCGCATAAAAAGGAATTCCATTTTTAGCCGTGCGGCCAAAGAATTTTGGTGCTCCCTTTTCTTGACCTAAAGAATAAAGAATCCGAGTTGAAGCGTACATCACTGAATTTGCTGACGAAATGACAGAGGTCAGAATGACCGCATTCATCACTGAGGCTGCTACAGCGAATCCAATATTTTTAAAGACTATGGTAAATGGACTCATGACAGCTGTTGAGCTTGGGTTCAACAAGCGAGGGTCTTTGAAATTAATAATAGCTGCTATGACAATAATTGAAAAGATGTAAAAGAGTAAGATTCGCCAGAAAATAGAATTCATTGCTTTAGGAATCGTTTTCCCTGGGTCTTCAGATTCTCCTGCTGTAATTCCTAACATTTCAGTTCCTTGGAAAGAGAAGCCTGCAATGAGTAAAACACCAACAAAACCTGAAATTCCACCAACAAAGCCATGATTTCCTGCTGTCAAATTGGCAACAACATCAACATTTCCTTGTCCCAAGACTTCAAAAATTGTTAGTAGTCCAATGGCTAAGAAGAGAATAATCGTAATCACTTTAATCGTTGATAGCCAATACTCAGTTTCTCCAAAAGCACCAACTGCCATAACATTAATAATAAAAATTAGAACTGTCGCAATTCCTGAAAAAATCCAGGAAGGAAGGTGTGGGAACCAAAACTGAGTAATCAATCCAGCCGTCGTTAAATCCACGGCAATCGTAATGGCTCCATTTAGCCAATAATTCCAACCTAGTGCAAATCCAAAGGCAGGGTCAACATAACGTCCACCATAGTCAGAAAATGAACCAGAGGTAGGCAGATAAGTCGCCATCTCTCCCAGTGAAGTCATTACAAAATAAACCATGATTCCAATAAAACAATAAGCAAGGACTGCTCCCCAAGGACCCGCTTGACTAATTGTTGCTCCTGAGGTTAAAAACAAACCTGTTCCAATGGTTCCCCCTAAAGCAATCATAGTAATGTGGCGCTGTTTAAGGTTGCGCTTGACCTGATTTTGATTTTCCATAATCTTTACTTTCTAATCTCTTGTTTTTTTTACAAACCAGAGCACGAGCAAATAAAAAGACCAGTTGTCTTTACAACCGGTCTCTTGAGAATCACCGGCATAGATACTTGAGCGTACTCTAAAGCTGTATCTATACCTACTGTATGACACAACTCTTATCTATGCAAATGATGATGGCGCAATGAGAAGTTATTCATTTCGTGATTCTCCTTTCGTGATTTTTCTATATTCTATACCTTTTTTTTTGAAATTGCAAGAATTAATTTAATAAAAATTTATAATTACTCGTTTTTATGATAAAATATTCCTATGAATACGAATAAAAAAAATAACACCATTCTTTTTACAATCTTTGGGATTGTCCTAATTGTTGTCGTTGGGCTCTTAGTTTTCTTTGCAAATCGCCCAAAAACAGATGATAGTTCAGCAAGTAGTACAAATACTTCTTCTTCAAGTCAAAAAGTTAACTATCCAACAAATTATACCTTAAATGCTGCAGTAAAAAATTCAAGTACTGCCCTTAATGATTTAACTTTACCCCAACTTTCAACAACTGTTGGTGAAGACGAAGCTGAAGTTCAAATCAAAACAAGTGCTGGAAATATCAACATTAAACTTTTCCCTAAATTAGCTCCAAATGCCGTTCAAAATTTCCTTGTTCTTGCCAAAAATGGTTACTACAAAAACAATGAGTTCTTCCGTGTCATTAAAGATTTCATGATTCAATCTGGTGACCCTTCAAACAAAGGAACTGGAACAGCTTCAATCTTCGGTGGGAAAACATTTGATACAGAGATTTCAAATCAACTCTATAATATCCGTGGAGCACTTGCTTTAGCAAATACAGGGCAAGCAAGCTCTAGCAGTTCACAATTTTTCATTGTCCAAAACCCTCAGGATATGACTAGTCAAATCCAAGATAAGAGCAAATATCCTCAAAAAATTATTGATGCTTATAAAAAGGGAGGATATCCTAGTTTAGATGGAAGTTACACTGTCTTTGGCCAAGTCATTTCAGGAATGGATGTTGTTGATAAAATTGCTAAAGCCGATGTAAAAACAAATTCTTCTGGGGAATCCTCAGCACCGATTGACCCTGTAAAAATTAAATCCGTTAAAATCCTTAAAGACTGGAAATTTTAATCAATAAAAAGTTACTGACAGCTTTTCTGTCAGTAACTTTTTTTTATTTCAATAAGTTTTTCATATCATCTGGCATGTCTAATTCCACATGAACCATTTCGTCAGTAAACGGATTTAAAAATTGTAAATGATGACAATGAAGGGCTTGACGTGAAATCAAATCATGATTTTCACCGTATAAATCATCACCAACTAAAGGATAGCCAAGATGAGAAAAATGGACACGAATTTGATGCGTTCGACCTGTATGTAAAATAATATCAAGAAGCGCTAAATCATTTTTTCGCTCAGTCACAACATAAGACGTCAGTGCATTTTTTGATTTTTCATCAAAACGCACTTGCCGCTCTATAATCGAATCATCACGGCGTCCAATCGGTAAATCAATTTGACCAGAATCCGGCAAATCTCCATCATTAATAATGGCGTAATATCGTTTTTCTAAAGTCTCTCGAAACTTATGCTGAACCATTAACGCATGAGCATAGCGATGCTTGGCTAGAAACATAATTCCACTGGTATCACGATCTAATCTAGTAATAATATGCACGGTTTGATTGGGATAATTTTTTCTAGAAATATATCCTTTGACAGCATTGGACATTGCCCCTGTCGGATGAAGAGACCCTGTGATTGAAGCCTTTCCCGCTGGCTTTTCAACAACCAGATAGTGGTCATCTTCAAACAAAACATTAAGTGGAACATCGTCAGGAATTAATTTTTCGTTATCTGGTTCATCAGGTACCGTAATCGTAACTAAATCACCTTTTTCCAGACGGTAAATAGCAGTTTTTTCAATACCATTCACCATAATTTTTCCACCATCAAATTTAACTTTTGTCAGTAATCTCCTAGAAATACCATGACGGCCTAGCATTGATTTGACCATGCTTCCTTCAATCTCGTTTCTAAAAGCAAACTGCATTATTCAACCTCCCCGATGAAGGATTTACTGACCCGTTCCCAAAATGGTGTATGGGCGCAATTAGCAAAAGAAATCGTTGTTCCATCTAAAGAAAACTCAATTGACTTAATATTTTTATATTCAAAAGTTAATTGGTCAAAAGTTAAACTATAATCATCTTCTGGCGCAGGACAAACCGTAATTGTATCTTTCTCAGCCACAATCATTGGTGAACCTAAAGTCCGATAAACAACATTATTCAAACTCGCAATTTCAGCAATTTGCATGGCCTTCACACGTGGATGGACTACTGCCCCCCCAATTGATTTATTATAAGCCGTTGAACCAGTTGGTGTAGAAATAGATAAACCATCTCCCCGGAAGCGTTCAAAAAGATAATCAGAAATTCTGACATCACCCACCATTGTTTTACTTGCACGTCGAATGGTTGCTTCATTAAGGACATGACGAACAATTTGATAGCCATCAGTAAAACTAACTTGAACACGAATTAGTGGATAGTGAATGGCTTGAGCTGGATTTTCGTCATAAAGTGCTTCAACGACTTCAAATAAATCTTCATCAGTAAAATCTGTATAAAAGCCCAAATGTCCCGTATGAACACCTAAAAAACGTACCCGGTCTAGTTGATACTCGTACATATGCATGGCCCGTAGAAGCGTTCCATCTCCTCCAACTGAAATCACAATTTCAGGATTAATATCATCAAAAACAAAATGTTCAGCTTTCAAAATCTTGCTCAATTTATTGAGTATTTTTTTAGACTTCTCACTTGAATTTCCAATTAGCCAGACTTTTTTACCAAAGTTCATTTTCTTCACCATTTTCTTTTTTAAAGTCTTGTTTTTGCTGAGGGCTATCAAAAAGTAACTGTGCTTCTTGAATATCTTCCCGAATTTCGCCCATTTCAGAATCAAGCTGTGCAGCTTCACGCGCCGCATTTGTCAATCTAGCTTTGACATCCTGAGGAATTAATCCTCCATATTTATAATTAAGAGAATGTTCAATCGTTGCCCAAAAGTTCATGGCCAAAGTTCTAATCTGAATCTCAGCATTAACAATTTGGAAGCCATCAATCGTATCAATCGGATATTCAATAATGACATGATAAGAACGATAACCTGAAGCTTTTTGATTATTAATATAATCCCGTTCTTCAATTATTTTAAAATCTTTACGTTTACGTAAAAGCTCTAGCACATCCCAGACATCATCAACGAACTGAACCATTACCCGAACGCCGGCAATATCTTCCATTTCAGATAAATTTTCTCGGGTATAACCACGGAGTTTTGCTTTATTTCTGATTGATTCTCGACGCTTCACGCGCCCTGTAACAAACTCAATTGGAGAATACAAGCCTTTCTTGAGATATTGTTTACGAACACCACGAAATTTTATTTTTAATTCTCCGACAGTTTGGACGTAGGGGTCCAGAAATTCTTCCCAATTAAACATTTTTTCACCTTGTAAAAGCAATCGCCCTCACATACTCCTTTCTGATGTATTTAAATATTAAAACGTTTTCTGACTTCTTTTTTATTAGAATCACATCTAATATTTTAACATAAGTTTCTATTATTCACATTATTGTTACTTAAATGGATTGAGCTTTTTACAAAAAAGAAGCAAACTTTTTGCTTCTTTTAGTCATTAATAATATTTTTTATTTTTATCTTTTGTGAAAAATATCTCTGTAGTTCAATTACAATAATAATTGAAACAATAATCAATAAGGTCCAAGAAGAAATTTTCCCTAAGTCAACGAATTTCCAAGCTTTCAGCTGGTAAGAATAGGTCCAAGCGCTGAAATAAGAGCCAATATTTTCTGCGAAATAAATGAAAAGACCAATTAAAAAGAAGCTTAAAATAGCTGGCATTTGATAACGCTTTGTCCTTAAGACAAAAGTAAATTTTGTTTTCCAGAAAATAATCAAAATAAAGAGATAAAATAAATTTCTAAAGTCAAAACCAAAGGTTCCGCTAAAAAAATTCAAATAAATGATTGAAGATATCCCAATTGAAATAAACCATTTTGGCCAATGAATGACTTCCAAATCAAATTCTTTTATCGCCCGAACAATATAAGAGCCAATTGCTGAATACATAAAGGCACTATAGAGAGGAACATCCATAATTTTGAATATACCAGCATCTGGATAAGACCAACTTCCATGTCTGACTTTAAAAATTTCTAAAATCATTCCTAAAATATGAAAAACCATTATCGGGATTAAATCATATACACGCTCATATTTACTGACCAACAAAATAACTTGAATGACCAAAACACAAATCAATAACGTATCATAACGAGCAAGATGTGGAATCTTTATAAAGGTGGTCACAATTAATGACAAAATAATCGTAATTCCAAAAATTGCTGACCGAAATTGTTTTAAACCGAAATCCCAGAAATCTTTCAAGCGGTACTTCTCATTTACTTTTCTCATAAAAACAATTCTATCATATTTTCATTTTTTAGCTAAGCTCCTTAAATTTTGGGGATTTTTCCCTTTATTTATCTGCTTTGAGAGGGATTTGACTGTCGTTATAAGCGGGGCAGAACTTTACTTATAGTCAGCCTTTTGATATACTTTTAATTAATATATCGTTTAAACCTATTGAAAGGAAAGATGTTTTCTTTTGAAAATAATCTTAAAAATTAATTAATGAGTACGAACTTGGAGATTGAGTATAAGTCGCTATTGTCGCTGGCTGAGTATGACCAGCTCAAAAAACTCTTTACTCACGTAACCCCTGTTAGACAAACTAACCACTACTTAGATTCAAAAGATTTTAAATTGCGCAAGAAAAAATTAGCTTTGCGAATTAGAACTTTTGATAAGTCCGCCGAAATGACTTTAAAGGTTCCACAAGAAGTTGGAAATATCGAGTATAACATTGATCTCAGCCTTGAAGAAGCTCAACAACTTCTTGGTGAACGAAATATTGTTTGTGGGGCTACTGATTTAAGTGAAATATGTGAATTATTGACGGCACGCGATATCAATCTTGAGGAAATTACCTTGATTGGAAGTTTAACAACCATTCGTTATGAGCAACACCTTCCGATTGGTCTTGCTGCTTTAGATAAAAATGATTACTTAGGTCATACCGATTATGAACTTGAACTTGAAGTTGATGACAGTAAACAAGGTAAAAAAGACTTCTTCGATTTCTTAGATAAAAATCGTGTTGAATATCGATTTTCAAAATCAAAAGTAGTTCGATTCTTAGACTGTTTAAGACATTTACGAAAATAATTTTTAAATATTTACTGACAGCATTCTGTCAGTATTTTTTTATAAAAAAAATGTCTGATTCTATCAGGCAGTTTTTTCAATTTGTTCTAAATATTGTTGTAAGAGTGCATGAGAACAATTTTCCACTCTCAAACATTCTTTGTCAGTTAAAATTAAACTGGCTGGTGAAGTTTGGAAATTGTTTTTTCGAAAGTCTTTTAAAATTAAAGCAAGATGTTTTTTGGCAAAAGAGCGATATTCCAGAAAGTTGAGTGTAGAAACCCCAATTTCTTGTAAAATTTGCTGACGAATTTGAGCTGTATAGTCCAAGATAGTTGTTTCTTCCAAAAAATCTTGAAGTAAAAGGAGAAACAAACGGCCCTGTTTACGTCCATATAAATTAACAGTTAGATAATCAAGCGATACTTTTTGCAAGCGGTCATAGCAAGCATTTAGTGAGCTAATAGTTTTAGGCAAATCTTCCTCATCACGTAATTGCTTAGCAGCAGGTAACGTAACAATTGGATATAAATGCCAATCATTATGATCAAATTCTTCCAAATGGTCTAAAATGGGAGTGAAGTAATAATGAGTCTCCAACATAGTTTTTTTCCTTGGCTCTGGTCTATTTTTCATATTTTTAGAAAAAGAAATATAAAGCAATTTATAGAATACATCAATTTCACAGATTTCTTTGACTTCTATATGAAGTCCTACAACTCTACCAAGACTCCTCTCTTTTTTTACTATCTTATCAAAAAATGCCTGCCCACTCAAACAATATACAAGTTTATTTTCTAGTGAGCACAAACTTCCCTAGTCACCTATCAGTGTTCAAGTTCTTCTTTCACTTCAAGATTTGTCTGAATAAAAGCTTCCGAAAAGTTTTGGTCGAGTTCTTTAATATGACCCACACGTACCTTTTTGACAAATCTCAACTCTTTTAATTTATTTAATAAATCGGCAACTTCATCATTATTCACATAAAGTAAGCTATAGTGCGATTTCTGGCTACTATAAACAATATCACCAAAACGACTAAGTTGTCTAGTTCCTTTATAAGAGTAACAATAAACATAAACCGCCACACGCTCTCTTATATAAAGGGGGCGAATTTCTTTTTTTTCAATGTTTTCCATGATGTCGTCCATGCTGCCCTCCTTTCAATGGTAAATTTTCATCAACATAAATCTGTTCAGAAATACTCTTTGTAATTTTTTTAGTCAAATCTGTTAAAATTTGCTGAACGTCATTTTCTGCCAAACGTAAGGCATAAACTTTCTCATTCGTATTAATTTCATGCTGTAACGTTTTTAATTCTGGACGAAAAGAAATGTAGTCAGAATTATCATTTAAAACTTTCAATTGGTTTTGCAAAGTTTCATCTGCCATAAAATCAGCTTTTGCTTTTTGATAAAGCTTGATTTCAGGAAATTCCAAGAAACTATCCATAATTTTTTCTAACAAATCATCTATTTCCACTAGATTTTCATCGATAATTAACATAAATTTATTATATCATAAATATGAAATGATACACTTTACTGTTATCTTTAGCAAAATAGAATATGACTCTTGATACAATTTTATTAATTTGGTATAATAATTAACACATTATCGGAATCATCTGATAATTTAAGGAGGAAAAACTTTTGGAAGATATTCAAAAGAATCATGAAGCCCAAAGGGGCTTACAAAACCGGCATATTCAACTCATTGCAATTGCCGGCACAATTGGTACTGGACTTTTTCTCGGTGCCGGAAAAACAATTCAAATGACTGGACCAAGTGTCATTTTTGCTTATATTTTAATTGGGATTGCTATGTTCTTTTTCCTTAGAACTATCGGGGAAATGCTCTATAATGACCCTAGTCAGCATTCATTTTTAAATTTTGTTACCAAATATTCAGGAATCAGAACAGGTTACTTCACTCAGTGGTCTTATTGGTTAGTTATTATTTTTGTCTGTATCTCTGAATTGACGGCCATTGGAACTTATATTCAATTTTGGCTTCCTCATCTTCCTTTATGGTTGATTGAAATTGTGATGCTCGCACTTCTTTTTGGTCTCAATACCTTAAATTCTCGTTTTTTTGGTGAAACTGAATTTTGGTTTGCTATGATTAAAGTGGCAGCAATTCTTGGAATGATTGTAACTGCCATCATTCTCGTAGCAAGTAATTTCCACTACACCACAGTCTTAAGTGGTAAAACGGTTAATGATACGGCTTCGCTAAATAATATTTTTGACGGTTTTCAACTTTTCCCACATGGTGCTTGGAATTTTGTCGGAGCCCTACAAATGGTAATGTTTGCTTTCACTTCGATGGAATTTATCGGAATGACCGCCGCAGAAACAGTTAACCCTAAAAAGAGTCTACCAAAAGCTATTAATCAAATTCCCGTCCGTATCTTGCTTTTCTACGTCGGAGCACTTCTGGCAATTATGGCAATTTTTAATTGGCACTATATTCCAGCAGACAAATCACCATTCGTTATTGTTTTCCAACTCATTGGAATCAAATGGGCTGCAGCTCTCATTAACTTCGTGGTATTAACTTCTGCTGCTTCGGCTCTCAATAGCTCTCTCTTCTCAGCAACACGCAATATGTACTCTCTTGCCAAACAGCATGACAAGGGGAGATTGACCGCTTTTACAAAACTTTCTAAAGCAGGCATCCCGATTAATGCCCTTTATATGGCAACGGCTCTTTCTCTTTTAGCCCCTGTCCTAACTTTAATTCCTCAAATAAAAAATGCTTTTAACTTTGCCGCCTCTTGTACGACCAATTTATTTTTGGTAGTTTATTTTATTACTTTGTATACCTACTGGCAATATCGTAAGTCTGATGATTATAATCCTAATGGCTTTTTGACTCCTAAACCCGCTATTGCCGTACCATTTATTGCGATTATCTTTGCCATCGTTTTTGCTTCCTTGTTCTTCAATGCCGATACATTTTATCCTGCTTTAGGAGCGATTGTTTGGACTCTTATCTTTGGGCTTTACTCCCATTTCAAAAAAATCTAATTCAGGTTCACTCCTTTATAAAATAGAGCAGTCTCTGAAAATCTTAATGAAAAAGCGTATAATATTATATTATGAATACAAATCAAAATGATGAAAACATAGAAAAACAGCCTTCTCAACGTGGTTTAAAAAATAGGCATATTCAACTGATTGCGATTGCGGGAACAATCGGTACCGGACTTTTCCTTGGAGCCGGAAAATCAATTCATCTTACTGGTCCTTCGATTATTTTTGTTTATTTGATTATCGGAGCTCTGATGTACATCCTATTAAGAGCAATTGGAGAGATGCTTTATCAAGATCCTAGTCAGCATTCCTTTTTGAACTTTGTCTCACGATATATGGGAGCCAAACCTGGATACTTTATTCAGTGGTCTTATTTGCTAGTCGTTGTTTTTGTCGCGATGGCCGAACTAATTGCCATCGGAACTTATATTAATTTTTGGTTGCCAGATTTACCGATTTGGATGACTGAGGTTTTTGTTTTAGTTCTTTTAACACTATTAAATACTTTAAATCCTAAATTCTTCGGTGAAACAGAATTTTGGTTTGGAATGATTAAAATTGTTGCCATCATTGGTTTGATATTAACTGCAATTATTTTAATTTTTAGCCACTATCATACGGGAACTGACACAGTTAGTTTAACGAACATCACTAAAGGCTTTGAGTTCTTCCCTAACGGCGTCTCTAGTTTCTTTGAAAGCTTTCAAATGGTAATGTTTGCCTTTGTTTCTATGGAATTCATAGGGATGACTGCGGCTGAAACGGACAATCCAAGGCCTACTTTGAAAAAAGCTATTAATCAAATTCCAATTAGAATTGTACTCTTTTATATTGGGGCTCTTCTTGCCATTATGAGTATTTATCAATGGCGAGATATTCCTGCTGATAAATCTCCATTTGTCACCATTTTCCAATTAATTGGTATCAAATGGGCTGCCGCTTTGGTTAATTTCGTTGTTTTAACCTCTGCTGCTTCTGCCTTGAACTCCGCTCTCTTTTCAATCACGCGAAATCTCTACTCATTATCACAACTTAATGATGATAAAATTCTTAAGCCATTTACAAAATTCTCAAAAGCTGGTGTCCCCGTAAATGCGTTACTTTTCACATCACTATTGATTTTATTTACTCCATTTATTTCAATGATTCCAGCAATCTCTAATTCCTTTGTCTTTATTACCAGTGTCGCAACAAATCTTTTTCTAGTCGTCTATCTGATGACTTTAATCACTTATCTAAAATATCGCAAATCAAAAGATTTTGATCCAAGTGGCTTTACTTTACCAGCGGCTCATATCTTTATTCCATTAGCTATTGCTGGATTTGTATTAATCTTTATTTCACTTTTCTGCTTTAAAGATACAATTATTCCGGCCATTGGTTCTGTGATTTGGGTTCTTATCTTTGGATTATTTACCTTCTTTAGAAAAATAAAAACAGCTGATTAATTCAGCTGCTTTTTTTAATCTTCAAGTTCAAGTTCGATTTCTTCTGTTTCTACTGCTTTTTCTTCTTTTTTAGCTTTTGCTTTAGTTTTTGAAGCTGTAGTTTCTTCTTCAGTTTCTGCTACTTCTGAATCATCAAGAAGTCCATGAGCTGCCCGAACTTTGTGGTCTATTTCATCAAAAACATCTTGATGCTCTTTGAGGTAGTTTTTAGCTTTTTCTGCCCCTTGACCAATCTTCTCATCATTATAAGCAAACCAAGCACCAGATTTCTTAATAATGCCTTCTTCAACAGCAATATTTAAAAGCTCACCTGTACTTGAAATTCCTTCACCAAACATGATATCAACAAGCGCAACCTTAAATGGTGGTGCAACTTTATTTTTAACGACTTTGATTTTGGTGATTTTACCAATTTGAGTTTTGTTATCTCCAGAACCTTCTTCAATTTTTGTTGAACCACGTACGTCAAGACGAACTGAGGCGTAAAATTTCAAGGCACGACCACCAGGAGTTGTTTCTGGTGAACCAAACATCACTCCAACTTTTTCACGCAATTGGTTGATGAAAATCGCTGTTGTTTTTGTTTTGTTGATATGTCCTGCAAGTTTACGCATAGCTTGTGACATCATACGTGCTTGAAGACCAACTGAACTGTCTCCGATTTCGCCATCAATTTCGGACTTTGGTACCAAGGCTGCAACTGAGTCAATAACGACCAAGTCAACCGCTCCAGAAGTAATCAATTTTTCAGCAATTTGAAGTCCTTGTTCACCATAGTCAGGTTGTGAGAGCAAAAGTTCATCAATATTTACACCGAGTGCTTTTGCATATTCTGGGTCAAGAGCATTTTCAGCATCGATAAAGGCTGCAATTCCACCTTCTTTTTGAACCGCTGCAACGGCATGAAGAGCGACTGTTGTTTTACCAGAAGATTCTGGTCCGTAGATTTCAACGATACGACCTTTAGGGTAACCACCTGCACCAAGTGCAATATCAAGCGCAAGAGAACCTGAACTTACAACTGATACTTTTTGGTTAGCTGCTTCACCAAGACGCATGAGTGAACCTTTCCCAAAGTCTTTTTCAATCAGAGCAAGAGCATCAGCCAATGCTTTATCACGCTCAGCGCCATATTTTTTGGTAATATCATCAAAATTTGTTTTTTTCTTTGTTGCCAAATTTTATCTCCGTTATTCTTTATTTATGGTTTAATTATAGCATTTTTCAGGATTTTTTATAAGCCCCTATATTATATCTATACGTTTTTTTATGAACTTTGTCACTGACTTTTTTAGTTAATTTACCTTGTCTGTCAGTAAATATTCTTCACTTATTTTTGCTGACAAACTGGGCAAAAATGAGTGCCTCGACCAGCAACTTTTATTTTTTGAATCTCTGCACCACAACGGGAACATTTTTCACCCGTTTTACCATAAACTTGCAACTCATTTTGCATTTTACCAGTTGATCCTAAGGCACTATAAGTTCTAATACTTGAACCACCAAGCTTAATCGCTTTTTGCAAAATTTCAATAATTGAGTCGTGCAAAAGGTGGATGGAACTTTCTGTCAGCTGATTAGCCTCTTTTTCTGGATGAATTTTTGCTAACCAGAGCACTTCATCAACATAAATATTGCCAAGCCCAGCAACAAGGGTTTGCTCAAGTAAATAAGGTTTTATTTTCTTTGTTGATTTTCTTAATTTCTCTCGAAAAAGCTTTTCATCAAAATCTTCATAGGTCGGTTCTGGTCCAATTTTTTTGTTCAGAAAATAGGGAATCACTTGGTCAGTAGAAATCAATTCCCAAGTTCCAAATTTCCTTACATCGGCATAGATTAACTGCCCATCAGAAAATTTCATTGTCAAATGGTCATGCTTTTCTCTTGGTGCATCAAGTGTTGCTAAGCGATATTTCCCTTCCATTCGTAAATGAGAAATCAAGCGAAAGTCATCTCCAATTTCAAAAATTAAATATTTCCCTCGCCGCAAGATGCCCTGAATGATTTTTCCTGTCAATTCTTTTTTCAATTGCTCAAAACCAGTTAAGACCATTCTTGGATAAGTGGCTTCTATAGATATAATTTTTTGTCCAACAATTCTTTTTTCAAGTTCTCTTCTAACGGTTTCAACTTCTGGTAATTCTGGCATTTTTCCCTCTTATCACAAAATTTACTGACAGACTTTCCAGTCAGTTCTTTTATTTTACTGACAGCTTTCTATTTTCATTCTGTACTAAATTTCAACATAAAAAATCACTGACAATTTATCATCAGATAAGTTTTATCAGTGACTATTTTAACATTTCTTATTCATTTTTTTATGATAAAGATTTCAAAATTTATTTTCCGGAATCACCATAATTTGACAAGACGCGTGCTGATGGATCTTTAACATCTGCTCCCACCCAATCAGGGTTTGGCATCCAAAAATCAATAATCCAATCTTCATAACCTGGGTAAAATTCTGAAAAAATTTCCCGATACATCAAGGATTCTTTGGTAAATGGTGTATGTTTTGGATACTTTTCACTAGCCTTTGCTAAATCTTCATCAGAATATTTTTCGTCAGCAAATTCTTTTAAATAGTCGACCATGGAATGACCAACAGCATCAGAAAAAGCCGCTTTTTCTCTAAATAAAATCTCGTCTGGCAATAGCTCCGTTCCTTCAAAAGCATGGCGTAAGAGATATTTTCCTTTGCCATAAGTATTCAGCTTTCTACTCGGATTGATGGACATGACATAAGTCGCAAAGTCCAAGTCAGCAAATGGAACGCGAGCTTCAAGAGAATGAGCCGCTAAGCAACGGTCAGCCCGCAGGACATCATACATATATAGTTCATGTACTCGCTTTTGTGCTTCTTTTTGAAAGGCCCCAGCTGATGGAGCAAAGTCAGTATATTTATAGCCGAACATTTCATCGGAAACCTCACCGGTCATCAAAACTTTCAGCTCTGTATTCTCATGAATATACTTACAGATTAAATACATCCCAATAGAAGCCCGAATCGTCGTGATATCCCAAGTTTCCAAATGCCAAATCACTTCACGAACTGCTGAAAGTACGTCTTCTTTTGTCATCAAAATTTCGGTATGGTCAGTCCGTAAGAAATCTGCTACTTCCCGAGCATATTTCAAATCAATCGGGTCTGTTTCCATTCCAATCGCAAAGGTCTTGATTGGACTTTCTAATTCTTTAGCTGCAATGGCACAGACCAATGATGAATCTAAACCGCCTGACAAGAGATAACCCATTGGAGCATCTGCATGAAGACGTTTTTTTACTGCACGTTCCAATTTGCGACGGATATGTCCTGAAATTTCAGCCAAAGGTTCTTCAACAATCGTTGAAACTTCCGCAATATCATTATAAACATAAAATTCACCACCCGTATAATAATAACCTGGTGGAAAAGGCGTCACATCTTTACAGGTTGAAATAAGGGCCTTAGCTTCAGAAGAGAAAGAAATTTTTCCCGTAACTTTATTATAACCATAAAAAAGTGGACGAATTCCAAAGGGGTCACGAGCCGCAAAAATCTCACCAGTATTTTCATCAACTAGGACAAAAGCAAATTCAGCATCAAGCATTTTGACCATTGTTTCGATTCCTGTGGTTTCAAAAAGAGGTAAAAGCACTTCACAATCAGAATCTCCTGTAAATTTATATCCCTTAGTTTCCAAGAACTTACGAAGGCTTAAAAAGTTATAAATTTCACCATTACACATGACTCTTTTACCGTTCAGTCCAAAGGGCTGACGCCCCAAGTCTGACAAATCCATGATTGAAAGTCGGCAAAAACCAAAATCATTTCCCAAAGTATCACGAACATGTTGTTGGTCGTCTGGTCCTCGATGTTCAATCAGTTCCAAATTGCTTTTAAACTCTTCTATCGTTAAGTCAGATGTTTCCATAAATAAAAAACCGCACATAATTTCCCCCAATAATAATTATAATTTTCAATATTATATCACAATTGTCTGGAAATTTCATAATAAAACAAAAAATAGCGATAATTCGCTATTTTCATTACATATAATCATCACGATTGTAGCCAAAGTCAGCTAAATCCATTTTACGGTCGCGCCAATCATTTTTAATTTTAACCCAAGTTTCAAGGTAAACCTTGTCACCAAGCATGATTTCAATATCACGACGAGCCATTTTCCCGATTTTACGAATCATATCGCCACCTTTACCAAGAATAATTCCTTTTTGGCTCTTGCGTTCGACAATAATTGTTGCCATGATATGAATTTTACCCGTTTCTTCATCTCGAGTCATTTGGTCAGTAGTAACCGCAATAGAATGCGGAACTTCTTCGCGAGTCAACAACAAGATTTTTTCACGAATCATTTCTGAAACGAGGAAACGTTCTGGATGGTCAGTAATTTGGTCTTCTGGGAAATATTGAGGCCCTTCATCCAATTTTTCAGAGAGTGTATCAATTAATCTTTCGGTGTTATTTCCTTGTTTAGCTGAAATTGGAACGACTTCTGAAAATTCCATTTGTGAAGTGTAATCAGCTACAATTTCAAAAAGACGGTCAGGATGAATTTTATCAATTTTATTGACAACCAAAATGACTGGAACTTCTGCTTTTTTCAAGCGTTCAATAATCATATTTTCACCAGTTGAACGAGGTTCATCAGCTGCAACCATAAATAAAACGACATCACATTCACGCAAAGTAGAATAAGCAGATTGAACCATAAAATCGCCTAAAGCATTGTGTGGTTTGTGAATCCCTGGTGTATCAATGAAGACAATTTGTTCATTTTCTGTAGTATAAATTCCTTGAATTTTATTTCTTGTTGTTTGAGGTTTATCTGACATGATGGCAATTTTTTGACCCATCACGTGATTCATAAATGTTGATTTTCCAACATTTGGACGACCTAAAATTGCCACAAATCCTGATTTAAATTTTTTATTTGTCATAGCGCTATTATATCACAGCCAGTGGGACGAAACAAGGTTTCGTATTACTGGTCCTCATTATTAATTATGCTATAGAGAAGCGTAGGATAGCTGTCGCCACTTTAGTGGCTTACAGATATGCTGGTTGTCCCTCCCAGAAACGATAATTTTCCACTTAGGATAGTCGTTGTCAGCTGTCCGTTTTATCATTCGCTTTAGCGGATAGACAAAATGGACAGCGTAGCGCGTAATCGCGTAGATGCTGACTTACGAATATGCTAGTATTTTCACCAGAGTGATTGATAAGGTATCTACTTCGTTTCACTACGTTGTACATAGCACGGCTGTCCGTTTTGCTATCAACGCTAAAACATTGGGCAAAAAGGCTCGCTCTAAGCCAGCAAAGCTGGCAAGATGAAATGGCAGTAAATGCGTCATAGCAACTTCCGTCTGCGCGTTATAAGCAGTGATATTTATATCATAAAATCAGCCTTTTGCGGAAGAATATTTTGCTGACAGATGCATCAGTAAAACTGACAAATTCTTTATCCACAGAATTAATGCCTCTACTCAATCAGATTAAACTGACAGACTTATGACTAATATAAAAAATACTGACAGCTGACAAAAGAAAAAATCATCAGATAACTGATGATTCCTTTATTTACCGATTTAAAGCTCATTAAGCCGCTCATTTCAGTAATTTTTATAACTTATTTTATTTATCGCCACGGCTACGCATTACGAAGCCAGCTGATTTTTCAGTTCCTGTGGTACGTTTACGAGGAGTTTTTTCACCTTGTTTACGGTCGTCAAAGCGACGGTCATCACGTTTTCCACGGTAACCTCCACGATTATCATCACGGTCTTTCCAGTTACGTTTACGATCTCCACCGCGTTCGCCATCTTTAGAATCACGATTACCACGGTAGCCTCCACGGTTTCCGTCACGATTACCATCACGGTCGCCATTTCCACGGCCTTTGTAGCGTCCGCCGCCACCTTTACCTTTTTTCTTGAATCCTTTTCCTTCACCATTGTATGGTAATGGACGTTCGGCTGTAATTTTAACTTCTTCTTGGTTATCCGGGTCTTTAACACGTCCTTGGAGAAGTAAGGCAACCAATTCTTTAGCATCAAATTTTTCAAGTAAGCTTGCTGCTTGTTTGTCAAATTTTGCTAATTTTGCTTTACCTGATTCATCAGACAAATCACGAAGAACATCATCCATCGCAACAGAAAGTGACGCTTGGTAAGCTTCTTCTTTTGTTGGTGGTTTCAAGCCTTTCATTTCTTTGTTTGTCAATTTTTCAATGGCACGAAGGTAGCCCATTTCATTGTATGAAACAAAAGTTACTGAGCGGCCTGATTTACCAGCACGACCTGTACGTCCGATACGGTGAACATAGCTTTCTTGGTCTTGGGTAATATCGTAGTTGTAAACGTGTGTTACACCTGATACGTCAAGCCCCCGAGCGGCAACGTCAGTAGCAACTAAGACATCAATATGTCCAGCTTTGAAATCACGCAAAACGGCCAAACGTTTGTTTTGGTCCAAATCTCCGTGCATTCCTTCAGCACGATATCCGCGCAATTTAAGACCACGAATCAATTCGTCAACGCGGCGTTTTGTACGACCGAAAACAATTGCAAGTTGTGGACGTTCAACATCAAGCAAACGAGTCAAAACATCAAATTTTTCAAATTCTTTTGTTTTCACAAAGTATTGGTCAATACGGTCAGCAGTCATTTCTTTGGCTGCAATTTTGATGTGTTCAGGATTCTTCATGAATTTCACACCAATTTTTTTGATATCAGCAGGCATTGTTGCTGAGAAAAGCAATGTTTGACGATTTTCTGGTGTTTTTTCAATAATAAAATGAATGTCTTCCAAAAATCCCATGTTAAGCATTTCATCTGCTTCATCAAGAATCAAAGTTTCAAGTTGGTCAAGTTTGATTGCTTTACGTTTAATCAAGTCAACCAAACGACCTGGTGTTCCCACAACGATATGTGCGCCAGCTTTAAGTCCTTTGATTTGTTTTTCAATACTTGAACCACCGAATACAGTACGAACTTTAAGTCCTTTTGATTTACCAAAACGGAAAAGTTCTTCTTGTCCTTGAACTGCAAGTTCACGGGTTGGAGCAATAACAAGTGCTTGAATGGCTGGATTTTCAGCATTGATTTTCTCAATAGTAGGAAGACCAAATGCCGCTGTTTTACCAGTCCCTGTTTGCGCTTGACCAAGAACGTCACGGCCTTCAAGCGCCAATTTAATTGTTTCTTCTTGGATTGGTGTAGGTTGTTCATAACCAATCTCTGTAAGTGTTTTTACGATTCCTTCTGACAGGCCGAGTTCACTAAATTTCATTTTTTACCTATATTTCTACTGCATGTTCCCACGCCAAAATTTTTATTACAGGGTACGAAACCCTTGCTACAGGCGAAATTTATGTGACTCGCCTGACGTAACTTATCTATTATAGCATAATTTTTTGACTGAAAATGCTTACGCCCTTTACTTTTTTAAAAATATTTTCATAAAAAAATTACTGACAGTTTTTCAAAGGATAATTATCGGTAATTTTACAACTACACTATCCACAAATTTTTGTCAGTAATTTTAAAATATATCATTTTTTTAATGGAAATTTTTATTAAAAATAAACATTCTGTCAGTAAATTTATAAAACTTATACTGAAAATTGTTCCATTAATTCAACATCTGGATATTTATCTTTGAACCAGCGCATGGCAAATTCATTTTCAAATAAGAACAATGGATGGTCAAAACGGTCTCGCGCCAAGATGTTTCGCGAACTTGACATTTTTTCATCTAAATCTTCTTCTTTAATCCAACGCACTGTTTTTGAGCCCATCGGTGTCATGATTGTTTCCGAATTATATTCGCGCTCCATCCGGTCTTTAAAGACTTCAAATTGAAGTTGTCCAACCGCACCAAGCATGATATCGCCAGTCGTATAAGATTTGTAGAGCTGAATGGCTCCCTCTTGAACCAATTGGTCAATTCCTTTTTGGAATGATTTTTGTTTCATGACATTTTTCGCTTGCACACGCATGAAAAGTTCCGGTGTAAACGTTGGAAGTGGCTCAAATGATTTCTTTAATTTACCAGTTGTCAAAGTATCACCAACTTGATAAGTTCCGGTATCATAAACCCCAATAATATCACCAGCGACAGCATTTTCGACATTTTCTCGTGATTCAGCCATGAACTGTGTCACATTAGATAATTTTACTTTTTTACCCGTGCGGACAAGATTAACATCCATTCCACGCTCAAATTCGCCAGAAACAATACGGACAAAAGCAATTCGGTCACGGTGACGAGGGTCCATATTCGCTTGAATTTTGAAAATGAAACCAGAAAAATCAGGATTTAAAGGTTCAATTTCTTCTTCATCAACCGTTTTGTGTGAATGAGGTTCTGGTGCGTATTCTAAAAATGTTTCGAGGAAAGTTTCCACCCCAAAACTGGTCAAAGCTGACCCAAAGAAAACTGGTGTCAATTGCCCAGCAACTACTTCGTCTTCTGAAAATTGATTTCCTGCATCCAAAAGTAATTCAGCATCTTCTAAAGCTTGCGTGAAAAATGGATTTTTCGTTAAAGGATGACTTGTTGGTACTTCCCCATTTTCATCAAATTCAACAAAACGTTTTCCATCTTCTGGTTGATAAACTTCTACGCGCCCATGCGTAAAATCATAAAGCCCTTGGAAATTTTTCCCCATGCCGATTGGCCAATTCATTGGTACACTGGCAATTCCAAGAATTTCTTCCAATTCAGAAAGCAAATCAAGTGGTTCACGTCCATCACGGTCAAGTTTATTGATGAAAGTGAAAACTGGAATTCCACGACGTTTGACAACTTGGAAAAGTTTTTTCGTCTGTGCTTCAATCCCTTTAGCACTATCAATAACCATGACTGCCGCATCAACTGCCATCAACGTTCGATAAGTATCTTCTGAGAAATCCTCATGCCCTGGCGTGTCCAAGATATTAACCCGTTTTCCCGCATAGTCAAACTGCATGACAGAACTCGTTACAGAAATTCCACGTTCTTTTTCAATGTCCATCCAGTCTGATTTGGCAAAATTTCCTGTTTTACGTGCTTTTACAGTACCAGCTTCACGGATGGCACCCCCAAATTTCAATAGTTGTTCTGTAATCGTCGTCTTACCGGCATCCGGGTGACTGATAATGGCAAAAGTCCGACGTTTTTTTATTTCTTCTTGTAAAGTCATTTATACTCTCATTTTCTTTAATTATTCATTTATACTTTTAATTTAATTTACATTGGCTAAACCTCAAAAAAAATAGTTCTTTTAATTATATCAAGATGCGAGGCCGACTGCAAGAAACGTAGAAAATTGCGGCTCGACTTGTCGCTTCAACGACATAGCGAGAGCGGACAACGTAAGGTAGGGAATCGTGGTTCTGCACTTGTGCAGGTTCCGATTTTTCTACTTTCCTAGTTTCTAGGAGGACGAACTCAATTATACCAAAATTTGCCATAATTTTATAGCTGATTTTTTTACACTTACTGATGGATTAAAGAGTGAAAAATTTATTCGGGCAGTAAGAAAACAATAGAAAAAACAATCAGTAGAACTAATTGTTTTATCATTATTTTTTACTTATAGAGTGGCATTTTTCTTATACACTTCCGCTTCAGCTTCTGTTGAAAAGACAAAATGTCCAGGCGTAATTTCACGCATCTCACGTTCTTGTCCATCCAATTCTGCTGTTGGGTCATAAACAATTGGGGTCCGCTGACGTTCAGAGATAGGGTCTGGTGACGGAATCGAACTTAGCAAACTCTTAGTGTAAGGATGAATTGGATGATTGTAAACTTGCTCAGAAGTTCCAACTTCCAAAATTTTCCCCCAATGCATCACACCAATGCGGTCTGAAATGTATTTAACCATTGACAAATCATGAGCGATAAATAAGTAAGTCAAATTTTCTTTTGCTTGAATATCTCTCATCAAGTTAACGACTTGGGCCTGAATTGATACATCTAGTGCCGAGATAGGTTCATCGGCAACGACAAATTTTGGTTTTACAGCAAGTGCACGTGCAATCCCAATCCGTTGACGTTGTCCACCAGAAAACTCATGGGGATAACGTGTCAAATGGTCATCATTCAATCCAACCAGACGCAAAAGTTCCAATACACGAGCATCACGTTCAGCTTTAGTTTTTACTAAACCGTTAGCGTCAAGTCCTTCAGCAACAATATCTTTAACGCGCATCCGCCCATTCAATGAAGCTTGTGGATCTTGGAAAATCATTTGTGCTTCTGAACGATATTCTCGCAACTCTGAGCCTTTTAGATTACGAACATCTTTACCTTCAAAGAGAATTTCTCCACCAGTAATAAAATTATCGTAAAGTTTAAGAATTGCTCGACCAATCGTTGTTTTACCAGAACCTGATTCTCCAACAAGTCCAAATGTTTCTCCTTCATAAATATCTAAAGAAACATTATTAATTGCTTTATTTGCCCCTTTTTTTCCTTTATTAAAAGTCAAATCAAGGTTTTTTATTTCAACCACTTTTTTAGGATCTGTCATCATTTATCCCCTTTCAATTCTTCCCAGCGTTTCCAACGTGCCAAGATATTATCGGAAGGCGTTACTTTTGGTGCTCGTGGATCTAAAAGCCAAGTTTTAGCAAAATGAGTTGGAGAAACTTCAAAGTATGGAGGTTCTTCTTCAAAGTCAATTGCTAGGGCAAATTTATTACGTGCCGCAAAGGCATCCCCTTTTGGCGGATTCAACAAGTCAGGAGGAGTTCCTGGAATTGAAACCAAGCGGTCTACACTTGAATCAACTGTTGGCATTGAATCCAAAAGTCCCCAAGTGTAAGGATGTTGTGGGTTATAGAAAATTTCTTCAACTGTCCCATATTCAACGATTTCTCCCGCATACATTACTGCAACTTTATGTGCAAATCCAGCAACAACCCCTAAATCATGGGTGATAAAGACAATAGATGAATTAATACGCTCTTGCAATTCGGCCATCATGTGCATGATTTGTGCTTGAATAGTAACGTCAAGCGCAGTTGTAGGTTCATCTGCAATCAATATTTCAGGGTCAGCAGCCAAGGCAATGGCGATAACCGCCCGTTGACGCATCCCACCTGACCATTGGTGTGGATAATCATTGATATGTACTTCGGCATCAGGAATCCCTACTTGTTGCATCAATTCAAGGGCCCGTTTCATGGCATCGGCTTTACTCATGCCTTTATTGTGTTTCAACAAAGGTTCAGCAATCTGTTTTCCAATACGCATGGTTGGGTCAAGAGAAGTCATTGGGTCTTGGAAAATCATTGAAATTTCATTTCCACGAATTTTTTGCCATTCTTCTTCTTTTAAATCAAGAAGGTTACGCCCTTTAAATAATAATTCACCTTGCGGTATTACCGCATTTTTCGCATTCAAGCCCATCAAAGTTTTTGTTGTTACTGATTTACCAGAACCAGACTCACCAACAATCGCTAGGGTCTGTCCTTTTTCTAAATCAAAAGAAACATCACGAATCGCTTTAACATCTCCAGCATAGGTGTGGAAATTGACATGCAAATTTTTAACTTCTAATACTTTTTCTTCTGCCATTTCTAATCCTCACTTGCTCTAGGGTCAAATGCATCACGCAAACCATCTCCAAAGAAGATAAATGTGAGTGAAAGCACAGACAATACTACTGCTGGAATAATCAATTGGAATGGATAGAATTGCAAACTTGCAATCCCATCATTAATCAAAGTCCCCAAAGAAGACGTTGGCGGTTTAACCCCAAGGTTAATCGCTGATAAAACAGCCTCATACATAATCATACTTGGAATATCAAACATGATTTGGACAACAATAACCCCTGAAACGTTTGGCAACAAATGTTTTACTGCAATTTTCCAAGTAGATTGTCCTAAAGTTTTTGAAGCTAAGACAAAGTCACGCTCTTTATAGGAGAGCACCATATTCCTGACTTGCCGGGCCATTCCGGTCCAGGCAAAGAGCCCAATGGCAATGATAATTGATGAAATCCCTTGTCCCAATAAGAGGGCAAGCATGGTTACCACAACTAAGTTTGGTACAGATTGGATAATTTCAATAATCCGTTGCATGACCATATCGACTTTTCCGCCCATCCAGCCGGAAATAATCCCGTAGGTCACCCCAATTACTAAGTCAATTAGAGCCGCAGCAAGGGCAATAATCAATGAAATACGCAAACCAACAACTGTTCGTTTAGCTAATGAACGACCATATTTATCAGTCCCGAAGACATATTTGTCTTTGCTTGGAACATCTTGTGATTTATAGACATCTGTTCTTTCAGTAGAACCCGGTGCTTTAAATTCACCATTCCAAAATGGTAAATCACCTGATAGTTTTGGCGGAAGATTTCCATAAACTTGTGATTTATTTGGATTAAAGTAATTTGCCTTTGATTGTGGTACAACAAATGCTGAAATCACTGAGAAAACCAATGTAATCGCAATAATCCACATGGCAACCAAAGCTGCTTTATTTTTCTTAAAACGACGCCAAGCATCTTGGAAAAAACTCAAGGCAGGTTTCGCAATTTTTTCTGTTGAATCTGAACCCTTTGAACCAACAAGGGTGAAGTCTTTATTTAAATTTTCCATTTCGACAAACCCTTTCTAGAGACGAACTCGTGGATCAACAATTGCAGTCAGAATATCTGTAACTAAGATAAATAACATCAAGATTACTGCATAGACAATTGTTGTTGCCATAATAACTGGGAAGTCTTTGGCTGGAATTGAATCAACAAATTGTGAACCAATCCCGGGGATTGAAAAGATTTTTTCAATCAAGACCGAACCTGTCAAAAGATTGGCAGCCATTGGCCCAATCAAAGTCAACATCGGAATCAATGAATTACGCAATGCATGTTTATTGACCACTTCTTTTTCAGAAAGTCCTTTAGCACGAGCTAACAAGATGTAGTCAGAAGATAAAGACTCAATCATTTCAGAACGAACAAAACGGGTTACCACAGCCATTGGAGCGAAAGATAGAGCTATTGTTGGCATAATTGTCTGTGAGAAGGTTCCCCAACCAGAAATTGGGAAAAGATTCAAATTGAACCCTAAGTAAAGAAGGATTAAGGTACCAATTACGAATGAAGGAACGGAAATCCCTAGGACTGAGACAAAACCAAAAATTCCATCAAGCAATCCATTTTTACGACGAGCGGAAGCTTTTTCCATGAAGGCTCCAAGAACTGTTCCAAGAATAAGTGCTTGGACCCCAAGTTGCATTGAAACTGGTAAACGTTGAGCGATCATTGTAATAACCGGTTGATTTGTATAAACAAATGATGTACCAAAATTACCTGTGAACATATGTCCAACATAGATAAAGTATTGTTGCCAAAGCGGTTTATCTAAACCATAGGTATGTTTTAAAATTTCCAGTTGATCTGGCGTTAGTTTGGGATTTGAGAAAGGTGTTCCGGGCATGACTTGCATCATAAAGAAAGTCAATGTCACAATCAGGAACAAAGTCAGAAGCAAAAGTCCCAAACGTTTAAGAATATATTTAACCATAAAAAATTTCCTAATCTAAGCGAAAAGATAGGGTTGGCAATCTGCCAATCCTAACTTTCTTGCTCTAAAACTCTATTATTATTTGAGGTAAGCTGTTTTGAAGTCATACATTAAACCAGTTGAACCGAATCGTACATCCTTAAGGTTAGGATTACGCAGGACTGGAGTTGTACGGAAGTACAGTGGATTGAGATTTGATTCTGTATAAAGTGCTTCTTCAGCCGCTTTATAATCTGCAAAATGCTTTTCAGGATCAAGGGCATCTGTTACTTCGGCAGCTTTAATGGCTTTATCATAAGTAACATTGTTGATTTTACCATTGTTGTTTGGTCCATCTTTTACAAATAGGTCAAGGAAAGTTGATGGTTCAGCATAGTCACCACCCCAAAGAGAGATGACCATATCAAAGTTACCAGTTGTTGAGTCATTCAAACGTTGTTTAAATGGTACTGATTTGATATTAAGCGTCAATCCTGGAAGTTGTTTTTCCCATGCTTGTTTAAGGAAAGTTGCTGAATCTTTTGAAGCTGATGTATCATCAGTTGTTAAAGTCAACGTAAGTTTAGTTTCGCCAATTTCACTCAATCCTTTAGCCCAAGCTGCTTTTGCTGCTGTAGCATCGTATTTGTATGGTTGTGCTGCATACTTAGCGAAGTCTTCACCAGTATTTGTTTTAGCCATACCCGCTGGTGTTAATCCTGTCGCAGGATTAGAAGCAGGCATTACTGTATCAACATATTGTTGGCGGTCGGTAGCGAGGTTGAAGGCTTCACGAATGTTCTTGTTAGCAAGAGCTTTATTTTTCCCAGATTGATTATATTGAATGTAAGCTGTTGTTGCTTCATCCAAAGATACGACATCTTTATTATTTTTATTTGCTTTGAAAAGGTCTGGGTCACCAATACTTGCTTGGACAATCTTACCTTGTTTATAAAGGTTAAATGAAGTTTTAGGGTCTTGAACAACTTGGAAGTCGATTTCTTTAGTTTTAACTGCACTCTTATCCCAATAATCATCATTCTTCACGATTGAGAATGTTTGGTTTGAACCGTTCCAACCTTTTGATTTTTCGAATTTATATGGTCCTGAGTAAACCATCTTTTCTGATGATGTTCCATATTGTTTTCCATATTTTTCAACCACTTTTTGATTGAGTGGGTAATAAACAGAGTTAGCTGTCAAGAATTCAAAGTATGGTGTTGGTTGTGCAAGGGTAACAACAAATGTTTTGTCATCAGTTGCTTTAACACCAAGTGTTGATTTATCAGCTTTACCACCATTAATCTCGTTGGCGTTTTTAACTGGGCCAAGGAGGTATCCGTATTCTGAAGCAGTCGCTGGATCAACCGCACGTTGCCAAGAATAAACGAAGTCTTTAGCTGTCAAAGCATCACCGTTTGACCATTTCAAGCCATCACGAAGATGGAAAGTATAAGTCAAGCCATCTTTTGATACATCAACAGATTTTGCCAATTCTGGCTGTGCTTTACCATCTTTGTCCACACGTGTCAAACCTGCATTGGTGTTACCAATAATGATGTTTGAGTATGTATTTGTATTCTATTTCAACCAGTAAGAATATTCAATAAAAAAGATAAATTTTCAGAAAATTTATCTTTATGTTTTAATTATTTAATATAAGCCGATTTTAAGTCGTAAGCTAGACCTGTTGAATGAAATTCTAAGCCTGTGATTTTAGGATTCATTAAAGCTGGATTGGCTTGAAAATCAATTGGATTGATATATGATCCTTCATAAAGAGCTGCTTCTGCCGCTTTATAATGTTCGTCTACTTTGGCTGGCTCAAGAACATCTGGTGTTGTTGTTGCTGCTTTAAAAGCATCATCATAGGTTTTACTTGAGAATTTTCCGTCATTATAGGATTGACCTGTTGTAAAGAGTTGCAAGAAGGTAGAGGGTTCAGCATAATCTCCACCCCAACCTGAGAGCACCATGTCAAAATTTCCATTTTGCGCATCATTCAGTCTTTGTTTGAATGGAACGAGTTTTAAATTAACCGTCAATCCTGGCAGATTTTGTTGATAAGCCGTTTGCAAGAAGTTAGCCGTTGCTTCTGATGGTGCCAAATCTCCAGCAGCTTCAAGGCTAAGACTGAGTTTGGTCAAACCAAGTTCTTTTAATCCGTTTGCCCAAAGTTCCTTTGCTTTTGTCGGGTCATAACTATAATCTTGTTTGGCATAAGTTGCAAAATCTTCTCCCGTTGAGGTCTTACTCATCCCCACTGGTATGAAACTTGTCGCAACGGTCGAGCCTGGGAGGGCTGTTTTGACAACCTCTGCTCGATTTGTTGCTAAGTTTAAAGCCTGACGGATGTCTTGATTTGCTAAAGCTTTTTGAGCATCAGGACTTGAGGCATTTTTTCCAGACTGATTGTATTCAATATAGTCTGTCCGTGCTTGTTTAAAGACTGTATAACCCTCTGTTTTTTTATTGGCATTAATCAAATCAGTTGTTGAAAGGAGTGTAAAGTCGAGTTTTCCTTGTTTATAGAGTTGAGCTCCTGTATTAGCATTTGAAATGACTTGAAAATCAATTTGTTTAGACTTGACTGCTGATTTATCATAATAATTTGGATTGGCATAAATTGAAAAATTCTTATTTGTTCCAGTCCAAGCTTTATCTGATTTGAACATGAATGGGCCATTATAGACGGTTTTATCTGAGGATGTCCCATATTGTTTACCATATTTATCAACGACTTTTTGATCAAGTGGATAATAAACGGGTTCTGACAAAAGGAATTTGAAATATGGTGTTGGTTGTGCCAAGGTGACTGTAAATTCTGTATCTGACTCAGCTTTAATTCCTAGACTATCAAGTGATGATTTACCAGAAATAATATCATTAGCTCCAGAAACTGCTCCCATCAAATAGGCATATTCTGAACCCGTTTTAGGGTCCACTGCTCTTTTCCATGAATAAACAAAATCTTTAGCGGTCAATTTGTCACCGTTTGACCATTTCAAATTATCTTTAAGGGTGACCGTATAGGTCAAGCCGTCTTTTGAAACGTCAATTGATTTTGCAAGAGCCAAGGCAGCATTTCCTTTAGAGTCAACGCGTGTCAATCCTTCTTCAACATTTCCTGCAAACATCATAAGAATACTGGTCAGTTAAAATTGTGGTATCCAGCGAGGCCACATCAGTGGGAATTGAAAATTGAATGTTTTTTTGCTCACTTGTTTTTGAACCACAGGCCACTAAAATAATTCCTGACAGAGCAATGACGGTGGTGAGCCCAATAATTTTTGCTTGTTTCATCTGGTTTCTCCAAATCCTAAAAGTACTATCGAATTTTCTAATTATTCTGAAAATTAAACGTGGACCTATTATACTTCTTCAAAAATCTAATGTCAAGAATATTATTGTATTTTTCTGACAATTTAACAAAACTAAAAAGTACCGACTCTTGTCAGTACTTTTTTGTCATTATAATTTTTCAACAACTTCTGAAAGTTTCATGCTGTTTGAACCCTTGAATAAAACTTGGTCTGCTGGTTTCAAATCTGCTGACAGACTTTCTGTCAGTAAATCCAAATCTGTAAAATAGCTGACAGGTTTGTCAGTCGAAATATCTGCCAAATTTTTCATCATTTCGCCATAAAGATAGACTTTATCAATTTTTGTGAAATCAATCGATTTCAGCACCTCTTTATGAAGTTGAGCAGCAGTTGGCCCGAGTTCTAACATGTCAGCAAGAACTGCGATTTTTCGACCATTTTCATTTTTAGGAATGGCTTGGAAAGTTTCCAAAATCAGGCGCATAGCTGTTGGATTGGCATTATAGACGTCGCTTAAAAGGTCAGCTCCATTTTTAGATTTTTTCCACTCTGTCCGATTTCTGGTCAGTTCAACTTCTTTCAAAGCATTTTTGATTTCAGCTTCTGTCAACCCATAATGTAAGCCAACATAAGCAGCTAACATAGCATTCGTTGCATTATATTTACCAGGAACTGGAATCGTTATTGATTCATCTAAAAAATTAGTTTCAAAAGTCAATCTTTCTTTGTGCTCAATTAATTTTGTAATGAATAAATCTTCACCGGGCAAACCAAAACGACTGATTTTTTGATTTTCTGGAATAAAAGCATTAATAATTGGGTCAGCAGGGGCAATTAATTCACCATGTAGACCAGCAGTAATACCCATTTTACCTTTTGCAATATTTTCACGACTACCCATAAATTCAAGATGAGCTTCACCAATTAAGGTAATAAGAGCTAGTTCAGGTTGAGCTAGTTGTGAGAGAAAATCAATATCGCCAGGGTGGTCCATTCCCATTTCTAATACTAATTTTTCAGTATCCTCTGGCATGTGTAAAATTGTGTAAGGCAATCCAATTTCGTTATTATGATTTCCTTGTGTTTTATAGGTTTTATATTTTTTAGATAAAACAGCAGCAATCATATCCTTGGTGGTTGTTTTACCATTTGAGCCTGTCACCGCAATAACTGGAACTTTTGTTTTTTCCAGATAATATTTTGCTAATGTTTGGAAAGCTGCTAGATTATCATCAACCAAAAGATGAGCTTGTTCAACTTCTTTTTCTGAAAAGCTAATTATTGCTCCATTGTCAAAAGCAATCTCGATGAAATCATGACCATCTCGTGCCCCTTTGAGTGGCAAAAAGATATCTCCTTTTTCAATTAAACGGCTGTCAAATTCAATTTTATTTACTGACAAATCTGCCAGTTGCGACCAATCATTTTTTGCGCCAACGACTTGAGCGATTTCGTGAATTGTGAGTTTCATAGTGACTCCATTATAACACAGCCAGCCAGATGAAACACGTTTCGTGTGACTGGCTTTCAATTTATTAGGACCGAATGAAACCAACCCTATCTGCGGTTATACCTTAGAATGATAATTTCTTACATCCGGCCTCCTTATCAACTTAAACTTTTTACTCTGAATTATAGAAAAAAGTAACACAGCCCATAAGCAGTGGTACTTTTTGCCCTTTTTACTGATGAAAAAATCTGTCAGCAATTAATTTACTGACAGATTCGTATTTTTTATAAGAGATGATTTTCGCGTGTTTCAAAAGTTTCTTTAGCTAAATCAACTAATTTTTCAATTAAATCAGAGTAAGACAAGCCCATATTTTCCCAAAGCAATGGATACATTGACCATTGAGTGAAACCAGGGATGGCATTGACTTCATTAAGATACACATTTCCATCTTTAGTCACAAAGAAATCACAACGTGACAAACCAGCTCCATTAACTGCTTTATAAGCTTTCTTGGCATATTCTTGAATTTTTTGAGCTAAATCTGCTGAAACTTTTGCAGGAATGTCCATTTGGATTTTATTATCAATATATTTTGAGTTGTAATCATAAAATCCAACATCTTTCACGACTTCTCCTGGAAGTGTTGCAGAAACGTCACTATTATTTCCCAAGACAGCACACTCGATTTCACGCGCATCCACCCCTTGTTCAATGACCACACGGTTATCATATTTGTAAGCTTCACTCAGGGCTGGTTGAAGATCTGCTAAATCATCAACTTTTGAAATCCCCACACTAGAACCCATATTAGCAGGTTTAACAAAAACTGGAAATTCTAATTTTTCGACGACTTCTTGAGCAATCTCCGCTTGATTTTCGTCAGCAAAAGCGGCAATATAAGGAACTTGTGGCACACCAACAGCTTCAAAAACATGTTTTGCTAATAATTTATCCATTGTACTTGAGGCAGATAAAATATTCGGTCCGACATATGCCAAACGCAAAATTTCTAAAAATCCTTGAATAGAGCCGTCTTCACCCATTGGACCATGTAGAACTGGAAATACAACAGCATCTTTTTCATAAATTGCCGCAGGTGAAATCTTTGGATAAGACTCTGCCAAATCGTTTGTCAGTAATTTTTCTTCTTCAGCAGGTGTGTCAGTAAATTCTTGTGTTTTTATGAATTCACCACCCTTAGTGATAAAGTAAGTTTTCACAATAAAACGAGAATAATTGACAGCTCTCATCACTGATTCTGCTGATAAAACTGATACTTCTCGCTCAGCAGAACGACCACCATACAACAAAATTAATGTTTCTTTTGACATATTTCTTCCTTTTTTACTGACTGCCTTGTCAGTCGCTTCTTTTTTACTGACCATTTTTAAGATTTCTTTATAATACAAAACGTCAATAATTGTCTTTTTTATTTTACCACAGAAAAAATCAAATTTCCAACCGATTCTCCACGGCTTTTGATAAGGTAACCTCATCAGCGTATTCTATATCAGACCCTACAGCTAATCCACGAGCCAGTCGTGTCACTTTAATTCCCGCAGGTTTAATCATTCGAGCCAGATACATAGCGGTTGCTTCACCATCCGATGTCGCATTGGTCGCAATAATCACTTCTTTAACTTCTGAGTCCATTAACCTTGTAATCAAAGATTTAACATTAATTTCATCAGGAGAGATTCCGTTCATTGGACTAATTGTTCCATGTAAGACATGATAGAGTCCACGATATTCGCGGATTTTTTCCATGGCAAGAACATCTTTAGATTCTTCGACAACCAATATCGTTGTTCTATCACGTGTGGGATCAGTACAAATAGCACAAGGATCACTTTCTGTTAAATTCCCACAAATAGAGCAAAAGCGTAAATCTCGTTTTGCTGACAAGAGATTTTTCGCAAATTCATTGACATCTTGATCTTCCATGCCAATCGTATAAAAAGCTAGCCGTGTCGCCGTTTTCTTCCCAATTCCGGGTAATTTTGAAAATGACTCAATCAGGCGAGCAATAGGTTCTGGATAATACATATTTCACCAATTCTTCACTTGTAAATATTTTATTCAATTTATTAATTTTACTATAAAAGGCTTAAAATGAAAAGGAAATGCGACAAGATTTTTAAAAGAAAAACCCTCATTCAAGAGGGCTTTTTTATTTTAATTTGTTCGAAAAGCTTCGTTTGAGTAGTATAAATCGGTAATTCCAGTGACAATGCTTTGGTTTGCCTTCGTACCACTAGAAGCATCACTTTCAGTATTATCTGGCAACACAACTCCAATCGCAATCTCTGGATTGTCTGACGGAGCAAAAGCAACTGCATTATTTGCTGTTACGATAACTTGACTACCATCTCCTAATATTTTCGTACTTTCGGAAGTACCCGTTTTACCAGAAATAGAAACCGTTGCAGCGCTCATTGGCTTACCAGTAGTCAAACCACCTGCACCATGAACAACAGCATACATCCCTTGATGAAGAACATCCATATTGTCTGGAGTAATATTAACCTTATCCATAATTTTAGGCGTAATATTTTTAATTAAGGTTCCTGGTTGTCGATCATTTCCGCCCTCATAAATCCCTTGGACGATGTGTGGCGCTAAGCGCGTTCCATTATTTCCTAAAGTTGCAGCATAAACTGCCAATTGAAGTGGAGTATAGTTATCATACTGACCAAATGATTCATACAATACATTAACCCCAGAAGCATCTTTAGATTTTGCTGAAGGAATAAATCCTGTGGACTCTCCCGGAATATCGAATCCTGTTGAAGTCCCTAAACTGTAAGAAGCAAATGCGCTTCGTAGCTGCTCATAGACTTTAACCCGGTTACTATCATTGAGATATTGTCCAGCACCAGTATAAGGAGCCCCTAACATTCTCATTGCTAACTGCATCATATAAGTATTTGATGAATATTGCAGGGCTTCAACAGCCGTTAAAGCCATTGGTGAAGCATCTCCCCACCAGTCATTGATAGGAGGTGAACCTTTAAATTGAATAGACTGCGCAGTTAAAGTGTCATTTCCCGAAATCACCCCTGCATTCCAAGCAGCAGTCAATGTTCCCATTTTCACAACAGACCCTGGCGTAAAGACGCTTTGGAAAGTTCCAAGTGTATTATCCGTAATTACTCCTGTATTAGGGTCACGGTTATATCCAGATAGGGCTAGTACTGCACCTGTTTTAACATTGAGAACAACAGCATAAGCCCCTCTGTTATACTGACCATAACCTTGGGCAATTAATTGGTCCAATTGTGTTTTAACCAAATCGTTGACAGCATTTTGGAAATCTAGGTTAATCGTTAATTTTAAATCATCCCCACGTTTTCCTTTTTGAATTGTTTTTGTTCCAGAAACATCACCATTTTTATCAAATTTGACTTTGCTAATACTGTGCGTTCCTTGAAGTTCACTTTCGTAGCCTTTCTCAAGAAGTCCAGTTCCCACACGGTCATTACGTTGATAACCTTTTTTAAGATAGGCATCTAAATCTTCCGCCGGAATCCCCGATTTCTGTGAAGTAATAGTCCCCATTAATGGAGTTAGCGAATTTTGAGCATAAGAGCGATCCCAAGAAGTTCCAATCGTAATTCCTGGAAAATCTCCTTCTTGCTCCGCAATTGTCGCTTGTTGCTCTGCCGTAATACTTCCAGTTGCAATTTTAGTAGTATTAAAAGTACTTGTACTATTCATTTCTTTGAATAATTTTGCGGCAAAAGTTTGTTCCGCCGTAAAGTTCAAGTCACTATCTTTAACTTTACTTAGCTCAATCTCATAGATTTGTGAGCCAGTTAAATCATTGCCTTGTTTATCTTTCTTTTCTTTATCAGTTAGCTTGTTTGCGATTTTTTCCAAATTTTTAGCATTAGCCAAGAAATAATCTTTTTTGTCACGAGTTGTCAAATCAGCAACATCAATATCATTAGATAAAATAGTTGCTAGCTTATTTGCCACCTGATACATTTCATCTGCTGTCGCATTTTGACTACGTGTGAATTCAACGGCTTGGACAGGGATTGTTGTTGCTAAAGCTTTACCACTTGCATCGTAAATATTTCCCCTCGGAGCTCCTTCGATAATCTGAACATCGCCACCGGCGCTAATTGATTTTTCGGCATAGAAATGAGAATTCAAAACTTGCATGTGAAAAAGTTTTCCGATTAAAATCATAAACAGAACAAAAATAACGAAAAATAGAAGATTAATGCGTTTTGGGATTAATTTTGTTGGATCTTTTAATACTTTTGTTTCTTTATTTGTTTTTTTAGACTGATCGACTTTATTGCGCTTATCGTTTTTTCTTTTATTAACTGACATTTGGACTCCAAGAATGAGTTTTATAAATAATTTTTTAATTCAAAATTTGTACTTAAACATTTTACCACATTTATGAAAAGTTTTCCTTACAATTTTGATTAGTTCTAGTTTAATCGAGAAACGCAACTTAATCAAGAAAAATGAAAAGACTAAAAAAGGAAACTCAGACAAGCTTCCTTTTTAAGAAAAACAACTTAATTTCTTATCAAATAATCAAAGGCACCTAAGGAAGCAGTCGCTCCACTTCCCATTGACACAATAATTTGTTTATAAACAGTATCTGTGCAATCTCCTGCTGCAAAGACACCCGGAATATTTGTTGCTCCAACCTTATCAGTCACAATTTCATGACGATCTGTCAAATCAATTGTCCCTTCCAACCACTGAGTATTGGGAACTAAACCAATCAAAACAAAGACACCGGCAAGCTCTAAATGAATCGTTTCTTTAGAGCCTCGAACTTGATAATTCAACCCCGTGACTTGCTCATCTCCTAAAATCTCTTTAGTTTCCACATTGGTCAAAACAGTAACATTAGTTAGACTAGCAAGTTTTTTTTGTAAGATTTTATCTGCTTTAAGTTCTGGTAAAAATTCAAGAACAGTGACATGGTTGACCAAACCAGCTAAGTCTATCCCTGCTTCAATCCCTGAATTTCCTCCACCAATAACTGCCACATCTTTACCAGAGAAAAGCGGACCATCACAATGAGGACAATAAGCCACTCCTTTATTCTTAAAGCGTTGTTCTCCTGGGATTCCTAAATCCCGCCAACGAGCGCCAGTTGAGAGAATAACAGCTTTACTCTTCAAGGTTGCACCATTTTCAAGACTTACTTCAATTAAATCTTTTTTCTCAAGTTTAACTGCTTTTTGCAGATTCATCAAATCTACTGGATATTTTTTCACGTGTTCTTCAAGCTGACGCCCAAGCTGAACACCCTCTATATAGGGTGTTCCAATCAGATTTTCAATCCCTAAAGTTTCTAAAGGTTGGCCTCCAAAGCGCTCGGCAATCAATCCTGTCCTGATTCCCTTACGTGCCGCATAAATAGCTGCACTCGCACCAGCTGGCCCCCCTCCTACTACCAAAACATCATAAGGTTCTTTTTCTGCGAAACTATCCGAACTTTCTGGACCTGTAATTTTTTCCAACAATTCTTCAAGACTTGCTCGTCCACTATGAAATTCTTCGGCATTTTTAAAGACAGCAGGAACAGCCATAATTCCTTTTGCTTCTACTTCTGCTTGGAACATGCCTCCCTCAATCATGGTATGACTAATGTTAGGGTTGAGAATGGTCATTGTATTTAAAGCTTGAACCACATCTGGACAATTATGACAAGTTAAACTGACATAAGTATCAAAATGAAGTGAAGTTTTAATAGCCTTAATTTGTTCAATTAATTCTTGTTCAATACGTGGTGGTCGACCACTCACTTGCACAAGGGCCAAAACCAATGAATTTAACTCATGACCCAAAGGAAGACCTGAAAAAGCAACCCCTGAAACACCTTCTCTTTCAATTGAAAAAGCCGGTTTATGATTCAGATTTGTTTTCTCTTTTGAAATCAAGTCTGATAAACTTGCCAGTTCATCTGTAAATTCATTTATTTTTTGTCCATTTTCACTATCGTTTGCGTCCACTTTTAAAATAATTGGATTTTCTAATAAATCCATATACGGCAGTAACTGAGAACGCAGATTTTCATCTAAAATCATATTAAACCTTTCTGTCATTAAATTTTTCAAGACAAATAAAGTGAGTCAAGACTCACTTATTTATTTTAAATTTTTCCTACAAGGTCAATTCCTACATGAAGGCTTTCCCCATCTTCTTTCCACTTAGCGGGACAAACTTCACCTGGATGATTGCGGACATATTGGGCTGCCTTAATTTTATCAATTAACTGACTGGCATCTCGCCCAATTCCATCTGCTGTAATTTCAAAAGCTTGAATCACATCATCAGGGTCAATAATAAATGTTCCACGTTGAGCAAGTCCAGCTTCTTCATCAAGAACATCAAAAGCCCGTGAAATTTTTTGTGAAGGGTCCGCAAGCATAGGATAAGTAATCTTAGAAATTGCATCGCTATGGTCATGCCATGCAGCATGAACAAAATGAGTATCTGTTGAAGCAGAGTAAACTTCTACTCCGAGTTTTTTCAATTCAGGATATGTTTCTTCCAAATCTTCTAACTCTGTCGGACAAACAAATGAAAAGTCCGCTGGATAGAAACAAAGTACATTCCATTTCCCATAAAAATCTTTGTCAGAAACTTTAATAAATTTCCCACCAAGATAAGCATCTGTTGAAAATTCTTCTATTTTTTTACCAATTAGTGACATGATGTTCTCCTTTTTTTGTTTAAAACTTTACTATTAAATTATCTCAAGAAAAAAATGAAGAATCAATTAATTTGTCTAAAAACTCACAAACTATTAAATTGAATACAAAAAAGCTCCGATTTATCAGTAGAAATTCCACTGACAAATCAGAGCATTATATGGCTTATTCAATTATGTTTAAGCTTTTTTTGGAGCCAAATAGTATTCATTTTGAACGTTCAAATTGTCATCAAATTCGAAAACAAGTGGTGGGAAGTTAGGGATTTCAACATCCATAATTTCGTCATCAGAAAGTTTTTTGATTTGTTTAACGAGGGCGCGAATTGAGTTACCGTGAGCACCAACGAAGACATTTTTTCCTTCTTTCAAAGCTGGAGCGATTTGGTCTTCCCAGAATGGAAGAGCGCGTTCCAAAGTAACTTTGAGGTTTTCAGCATCAGGAATCAATGAATCTTCAAGACCAGCATAACGACGGTCTCCGTGAGCTGTATATTTATCATCATGATCCATTGCAGGTGGCAATACATCATATGAACGACGCCAGATGTGAACTTGTTCATCACCATGTTTTGCAGCAGCGTCAGCTTTGTTCAAACCTGTCAAACCACCGTAGTGACGTTCGTTCAAGCGCCATGATTTAACAACTGGTACCCAAAGTTGATCTGAAAATTCAAGAGCAAGGTTAGTTGTTTTGATCGCACGTTTCAATACTGAAGTGTATGCAATATCAAATTCGATTCCAGCTTCTTTAATCAATTTACCAGCTTCAATCGCTTGTTTAGTTCCGTTTTCAGAAAGGTCAACGTCAGCCCAACCTGTGAAAAGGTTAGCAAGATTCCATTCAGATTCACCGTGACGTGCAAATACTAATTTTGGCATTTTGTGTATTCTCCGTTTATTTTTTACTTGAACGACATTTAGTTCGTTCATTTACAAAGTTAATTTTACTACATTTTTTCTTTTTTTTCTAGCTTTTATTTTCTGTAAGCCCTTTTATTTACTGACAGAAGCGTCAGCAAAAATAAAAATCTTTCCTTCATCTGATTTTTTCAAAAAATTACTCATGAAGTTCTATTGGTAAATCATCTGGGTCATAAAAGAAGAGCATTTTTTTGTCAGTAATCTCATCCTGCCGAATTTCCTCTACTTTTACCCCTTGGCTTATCAAATAATTTCGATCTTCTTCAATATTTGTTGTTGTTAAAGCGAGATGTCGGTATCCTTTTGCTTCTGGATAAGTTAAACGTTCGGGCGCTCCTGATTTAATAAATAATTCAAGTTCTGTTTCATCATTCAGTCTTAAATCAAGTTTAACATCCTCTTTTTCTGGCCGATGATTTTCTCGAATAATTGAAAATCCTAAAATATCAACATAGAAATGACGAGCTTTTTCATAATCGTCGGCGATGATTGCAATATGATGAATTTTGTTGAATCTTGGTTGATACATTTCCTAACTCCTCTTACCTATCAGCTACTCATTATTCACTAGATTATTCTAAAATTTGAACTTCTTCACCTTTACTTTTTAAAGTTTGGACATGGCCTTCGCCCCATGAACAAAGAATATCTAGTAAGCCATTTAAAGTTTCCCCATAAGGACTTAGTGAATATTCAACCTTAGGTGGGACCTGATTATAAACCTTACGCACGATAATATTATCAATTTCTAATTCTCTTAATTGCTGGGTCAGCATTTTTTGACTGATTCCTGGAATTAGTCTTCTCAATTCTCCTGGACGACTTGGATGATGTCTTAAATTACACAAAATAATTGGTTTCCATTTTCCACCAATAACATCCATTGTCGCTTCCACACCTATATTATAAATTTTTTTCAAAATTAATTTCCTTTCTAATTCCTTATTCTATCCAATTATTACTTTTTAGTACGTATGACACAAAAAAGTAGGTACTGTTCAAGAGGTTTTATTTATTATATACTAATTTTCTGCCAAAACAAAATAGATGAGGAGCAAAAAATGAAACTTAATAATCAAATTGAAATTCCAGAACTCGGTTTAGGAGTCTTTCAAATTCCGAATGAAGAAACTGCTGAAGTGGTAAAGAACGGAATTATCAATGGATATCGTTTAATTGATACAGCTAAAATTTATGAAAATGAAGAAGGGACTGGTCAAGGAATAAAAGAAGGTTTGACCTCGACAGGGCTTACTCGTGAAGATCTCTTTGTCACATCAAAACTTTGGGGAGACAATCATTCTTATAAAGAAACAATTCAAAGCTTTGAAGAAAGTTTGAAAAAATTAGATTTGGATTATCTTGATTTATATCTTATCCACTGGCCTGGCACTAATTATGCTTACAAAGAAGCTTGGAAAGCAATGGAAGATTTATATAAAGCGGGAAAAGTTAAAGCGATTGGTGTCAGCAACTTTCAAAAACATCATTTAGAAGAACTTCTTAGCTATGCTGAAATAAAACCAGTATTAAATCAAATTGAACTTCACCCTAAGCTTTCACAAAAAGAACTTCGTGAATTTTTGAAACTTCATGATATTAAGGTCCAAGCTTGGTCTCCTTTGATGCAAGGTCAACTATTAGACAATGAAATGCTCAAAAAAATTGCTGACAAACATGGAAAATCTGTTGCCCAAATTATTCTTCGTTGGGATATTCAGCAAGAGATTTTAGTCAATGTCAAATCAATCAAGAGTGAGCGAATGATTGCTAATCGACAAATATTTGATTTTGCACTTGACCAAGAAGATATGAAGGCCCTAAACTCATTAAATGAAGCCCTTCGTGTTGGCCCTAACCCAGATACTTTTAATTTTTAAGAAAGAAATATAATGAAAAAAATCTCTCCTAGTCTTACACTTCTTGCTTTAGCGATTAATGCTTTTGCAATTGGTTCAACCGAATTTATCAGCGTTGGTTTAATGCCAATGATTGTGAACACTTTTAATATTAGTTTATCGCAAGCCGGTTTAACAGTCTCTCTTTATGCGCTAGGTGTAACGGTTGGTGCACCATTACTAACTATTCTCACAGGAACTTGGAATCGAAAAACTTTGATGGTTGCCATTATGATTTTGTTTATCCTTGGTAATTTACTCTCAGCCTTTGCCCCAACTTTTATTTTACTTTTAGTTGGACGGGTGCTAGCTTCACTTGCCCATGGGATCTTCATGTCCATTTCCACAGTTATTGCCGCTGATGTTGTTCGTCCTGAAAAAAGAGCTTCAGCGATTGCCTTAATGTTTACAGGACTTACAGTTGCTACAGTTATCGGTGTTCCTTTGGGAACTTTCATTGGTCAACACTCTACTTGGCACATGTCATTTATTTTCATTGTTGTCATTGGATTGATTGGACTGATAGCTACAAGTATTCTTGTTCCTAAAGGTCTTCCAATCCCTGGAAAAATCAACTTGAGTGGACTTGCACGAATTTTCACGAATAAATCAATTATGATGTCCTTCTTTATCACTGCTTTTGGATATGGTGGAACTTTCGCTGCTTACACTTATCTTAGCCCCATACTTGAAGGGACTTTTAGATTTTCAGCAAGTACAGTCGTTATTATTTTAGTTGCCTTTGGTGTGATGGTTGCCATTGGTAATTCACTAGGTGGACATCTAGCAAATAAAAATATCCTTCCTGCTTTGCAAAAAATGTTTGCGGCTCTTGCCTTAAGCTTACTCTTTCTTTTTATCAGTACAAGCTTAGCTTCTCAACCTTTGGGATTGATTGCAACATTACTCTTGGGACTCTTTGCTTTTATGAATGTTCCTGGTTTACAATTATATGTTGTTCAACTGGCCGAAAAATTCACTCCAAAAGATATTACTCTGGTTTCTGCATTCAATATTGCAGCCTTTAACATTGGAATTACTCTTGGTTCTTTTGTAGGAGGCCAAATTTCCAAAACCTCTAGTGTTGTCTTTACGCCTATCGGAGGAATTGTTATCATCTTGCTTGCAATGATTCTCATTGGCATAGCCCAAAAACAAAAAGCTCAGTAAGAAGTTTTAGTAATCCTACCCGAATTGCTAGTTAAGTTCATTGGAAAATAAATAAGTCGTGCTATCCTAATCTTAAACCACTAAGCATTAGAAAGCGCACGACTTATATGACTTATAATAGCACACTTCCAAAAGTTTTTGTTTATTTACTGACAACCATTGAGACGCTTTATCAAACGAGTGTTCCCCTTGAGGTTCAAAACCGAAAGAACGTCCATCTCGCAACATCAGATTGCTTAGTTATCGCTTGTTACCTCTGGGGCGTACTGCATTTTAGTGAAACGCTTAAAGCTAAGCACCAATTGGCTCAAAGTTTATTTCCTAATTTCCTAGAATATTCTCGCTTTGTCCGCCGTTGTAATGCCCTCTTACCGAGTATCCAAGTCATTCGCCAAGCAATCGTCTTTAAAGAGGTTGAAGGAATGAGTGTATCCATTATTGACAGCTTCCCCATTCCTTTGTGTCAGCCTATTCGTAATTTCAGAAGCAAAGTTCTTGGAGATTATGCAAATGTTGGCTACAATGCTACAAAGGGGCAGTACTTCTATGGATGTAAATGTCATGCTTTAGTCAGTGAATCAGGCTATGTCATAGACTACACAATTACTCCTGCTTCAATGGCTGATAGTTCAATGACCGAGGAAGTGTTGAGTCAATTTGGGACACCAACAGTCCTTGGAGATATGGGATATCTAGGTCAGTCACTGCATGATAGGCTGGAATTAGAAGGAATTGATCTAATGACACCTGTCAGGAAGAACATGAAGCAAAAGAAAATCCTTTTCCCTAATTTTTAAAAACGTAGAAAAGTGATTGAGCGAGTTTTCTCTTTTTTGACAAATCTAGGAGCTGAGCGTTGTAAAAGTCGTTCGCCTCAAGGTTTTCAATTGAAATTAGAGATGATACTTTTAGCGTATTCTTTACTGTTAAAATCAGCTAAATCACTGGAACCAGAGACTTTAAGATATTCTATCGGGTATCAAGTCATGGCTAAATAATCAACTAGCAATTCGGGTAGTAATCCTAATAAAAATACTCTCTGATAAATAAATCAGAGAGTATTTTTATTTTAGAATTCATAGTTTTCAAAATAAACTTCAAGGCTGCGTTTATAAGAAGTTGCCGCATTTGAAAGTAAATGTCCACGGTGTTTGACTAAAATCAAACTATTTCCATTATCCCCTTGCATAGGAACAACAGTCACGTTGTGAACACTTGCTTTATCGATAAAGCCAAGACCTGTCGCATAAGCGTCTGTTCGTTCTAAAATACCGTTTAAACTAGCTCGGTCAGTAACATTATAAATCAATGTATTTTCAAAAGTTTCAACCAAATCTTCTGAATAGTAAAGAAACTGTTCATTTTCTTGGGTAAATCGAACACGATCTAGCGGTTTTAAGTCATCATCTGAAATCGTCTCGCGCTGAGCGAGTGGATGTCCTTTGCGAATATAAATATGCGTTTGCGATAAGAAAATCTCTTCATAATCTAATTCAAGTTTATTGAGCATTCTTAAAATCCCTGAGCGGTTTTGTTTATTCAGATAAACTACCCCAAGTTCGCTATGCCCTTGTGCAACTTCTTGTAAAATATTATAAGTGGTAGATTCAAAAATTCTAAAATTCTTTATTTCGGGATTTTTCTTCTCAAATTCAACGGCGACCGGTGCTAAAAAATCATAATGTTGGCTAGCAACTGAAAATGTTTTGTCTGATTCTTTAGGTTTAGAATATTTCGATTCAAAGCTTTCGAAATTACGTAAAACAGTTTGTGCTTGTTCATAAAATCGTTCGCCTTCAATAGTCAAAGTTGCGCCTGTATTTGTTCTTTCAAAAATTTGAAAGCCAAGTTCTTGTTCTAAATCTTTTACTGCAATTGACATTGAGGGTTGACTAACAAAGAGTTGCTCTGAGGCTTCACGAAAAGTTCCACTATTAGCAATGGCGACGACGTACCGTAATTGTTTAATATTCATGTCATAAAGTCCTTAATTTTTCACAAAAAAAGTGTATAAGTTGATTATACACTTTTTCTTTTTATTTTGTAGCTTTAATGATAGCGTCAGTGTAGAGTGACAGCTCTTTTTTAGCCGCTGTTGGTCCGCCAAAGAAGTAAACTTTGTCGTAGTCCATTGTGATGACATGTCCTTCTTTAACCGCTTTAAGATTTTGCCAAACCGGATTATTTTTTAGAGCAGCATATTGTTCTTTATCTTTCTCTGCAAAATCAATAAAGATATAGTCTGCATCAAATTCGCCCAAGCTTTCTGTATTTACTTCGGCATAACCCACCCCTTTTGAGAGTTCGGACATTTTGCTTGATTCTTTAAAGCCTAAACCAGTTGTTAAGGCTTGTCCTCCACGAGCAAAATTATCTCCAAAGGCATAAACCTTATCTCCTTGAAGTTCAAGAAGTGAAATGGTATTTTTAGCTGGTTTAACATCAACCTTAGCCAATTTTTCTTTTTGTTTATCAGCTTCTTTTTTAAAGTTTTTAAGGAAACTTGCTTTTTCATCTTCACGATTAAGAAGTTTAGCAAAGTAATCAAGTGATTTATTCATTCCTGAAAGATCTTTATAATTAACGAGAACAGTTGGTGCCACTTTTTGATAGTCAGCCACTTGGTCTTTATCAACTGTAATAATCAAATCAGGATTTTGAGCAATCAATTTTTCCATATTGAATTTTGGTGCTCCCAAATCAACCATATTCTTTTTTTGTTCTTTCGATAAGAAGGTATTTGGGAAAGCCCATGAGTCTGTTCCAACAACATTTGCACCTAATGAAGCCACTTCATCTGGGTAATTTTGAACGGCAATACGTTTTGGATCTTTAGGAACTTTAACATCACCATTCAAAGCGTGAAAGGTCACTTTGTCTTCACTCGATGTTGATTTTTTTGATGATGAATTTGGAGAACAGGCAGCTAAAGTAAGTAAAGCTCCTGCAGCAATTAGGGTTGTGAGTACTTTTTTCAAAAGAATCTCCTCTATTTTTAGGTCATTTTATAGAAATAAACCATTATTTTTTTATAAGAAATTTACAAAAGTAAATTAATTTCTTAAACTTTTTGAATAAGATAAATATAATATGGAGCCCCAATAAAGGCGACAACAAAGCCTAAAGGTAAACTTGATGGAGCTATAATCATTTGGGAGATAATATCAGCAAAAGATAATATAATCATCCCTGAAAGAGCTGTTGCGATTAGGCTTTTCCGTGATTTAAATCCAACAATTTCACGTGCAATGTGCGGAGCAATCAAACCAACAAAGGCTAATCCACCAACCAATAAAACACCAACAGCTGCAAAAAGTAAAGCCAGCAAGTATAGATAGATTTTAGTTTTGGGAACATCAAGTCCCAAAACCGTCGCCATTTCTTCTCCCAAGGATAAAATTTCAAGTTTTTTGAGGAAAAAAGGGAGAATTATCAATCCGATGACTAATAATAAAATACAAATTATCAGATAAGTGGTTCCCGTTTGCCAAATATCTCCTGACAGCCAAACTGCCACTTTCTGAAAATCAAATGCATTGACAGAAAGTTGACCAATCGTAATCAGGGCTTGGAAAAAAGCTGTAATTGCAATCCCTGTCAAGAGTACTCGGACAGAGCTCACTTGCTTTCTCAGAGCAAAAATATAAATTAAAGCAAAAGAAAGAAGGGCACCAATTAAGGCGAATAGGGGATAAGAAAAATTCCAAATGCCCGTCAATTTAAAATGATCAGCAATTAATAAAAAGGCGACGCTTCCTGCTGATGCACCAGAAGTTATCCCAATTGTTCCACTATCAGCAAGAGGGTTCTCTGTGATATTTTGAATGATATAACCGGATAATGAAAGGGCAATCCCTGCTGACAAAATAGTTATTAATCTTGGTAAACGGAAATTAGGAATCAAAATAGATAGGATTTGAGAATTAGTCGAAAATTGTGTCAAATCAGCCACAATCAAAACCAAAAGAAGGACAAAAAGTAAAGTGAATTTTCTTTTCATTTATTTCGCCTCCTTTGTAATGACCCACAAAAAGAAAGGAGCCCCCAGAAGCATGGTTAAACTTCCTGCTGGAAATTCGTATGGTTTAAATAAATTCCTAGCCGCCAAATCTGCCAAAACAAGCAAAACCATCCCTGTCAGCACGGACAAAATCACATTTTGCCAAAAATTCGTTCTAACAATTTTCTTGGCAATATGTGGAGCTATCAGACCAACAAAGCTAACCACTCCAACTGAGGCAACGGTCACACCCGAAGCAAGAGCAACTAAAAACATAATGAGTAGACGGACAAAATTTACGGAAACTCCAAAAGATTGGGCCAGCTCGTCTCCAAAGTTTAATAAATAAATTTGTTTAGAGAATAGGAGCAAGAGTAGGAGAAAAAACAGACTCACGACTGCCATTAAAAGAACTTTAGTATTGGTTATACCAGAAAAAGAACCGACAATCCAGCGAAAATAAGCCTGCGTATCATGACTAGCAAAAGTCATTGAGCTCGCTAAACTCGTTGCAAAAAGTCCGACTGATGTTCCAACTAAAACAACTTTTAAGGGCTGAAAATGTGTCCTGGCAGTCAAAAGCATGACGACGGCTAGAGCAATAAATGCTCCTAGTGATGAAACCATGACTGAAATTCCATCATTTGTCGACCAATCCAAAGTCAACAAAAGAGATAAAGCCAGACTTGAACCACCAGAAATTCCTAGAGTAGACATTTCGGCAATTGGATTTCTGGTCATAATTTGAACTAGAAATCCACTGACCGACAGGAGAAATCCGGTTAGAAAAAGACTTATCAATCGTGGTAAGCGTAATTGTAAAACTATTTTATTTGTGGATAACTCTGTCAGTGGAACATTTTTGTTTCCTAGCATCAGATAAAGAACTGACAAAAAAAGTAAAGAAAAAACTAGGGCAAAAAAGATTGTCAGAAAATGTTTTTTAGGCATCTTTCACCCCAGTAATCATTAATTTTTTGGTAAAGGTATCACATCCTAAAGTAACGTCCAATCCAAAGCATTCTTTCAATGTTTTTTGAGTAAATAAGTCATCAACAGTCCCTTGCTCGACCACTTTCCCATTTTTGACGAGAACTAGGTTGTCGGCAAAACGAGCGGCATGGTTCAAGTCATGAATAACGTAAACAATGGTTTTATTTCGCTTTGTCGCTAAATCTTTAAGCAGACACAAAATATCCAACTGATGAGCTAAATCCAAATATGTTGTGGGTTCATCTAGTAAAATAATCTCACTATCTTGGGCTAAAATCATTGTGATAAATACTCTTTGTTTTTGCCCACCAGAAAGTTCTGATACTTTACTTTCACGAATATCCCAAACATTTGTTTCCCTCATTAATTCCTCAATAAAAGTAATATCTTCTTTTGATAAACGTTGTTGCATCAGTTTTTGATGTGGGAAACGTCCTAGACTAACAAGCTCATAGACTGTAATATCTGCGGGAGCAGTAATTGATTGAGGCAATAGGGCTAAAATGCGAGCAATCTCCCGATTTGAATGATTGCTTAAGGGCTGATTATCAAAAATAACCTGACCTTCTGCTTTAATCAAGCGCCCTAGGGCTTTTAATATCGTTGATTTTCCAGAACCATTGACTCCAATAATAGCTGTCGTTTTTCCTTTTTCAATCGACAGCGTTACGTTTTTCAATACCTGCTCTTTTCCATAAGACACATTGATATTTTTCGCACCAAAATACATCGTTTTCTTTCCTTTTCACAACGGTTGGTTGATAGTTAAAAAGCTCATCAACGGTTGTCCCTAAGGTTTCGGCAAGTTTGAAAGCAAGAGTCAACTCAGGGTCGTATTTGTCATTTTCGATTGCATTAATCGTCTGCCGCGAGACATGTGCGATATGAGCAACATCCTCTTGTGAAAGATGAGACAAACGACGCAATTCACGTATTTTATTTTCCATGTTTTTCCCTTCTAATTCTTTTGGAAGTTCTTTGTTATAGATTTAATTCAAATTTTATAAGCTTTTGCAAACAATCGGCTTGTCAAAAGTTTTTTACAAGTCCTATTATGCCATTTTCCACTCATTTTTGCAAGATAACAAAAAGCAAAAAACTTGCCTCAGAACAAAGGTAAACTCCCTTTTCAAAGTTTGAGAAGGGAGTTTTGAATTTTTGAGCGGAAAGAAGACTTTTAGTAAAATACGATAAAAATAGCTAATATGGACTCCAGATTCGCTATTAGACTTACAAAGGATAACTTGTGCAGGCTTTTTTAATGAAAGGGATTAAAAAATCGCCCTTGATTAACAAAAAACAAAAGGATTACAAGAGCCACTCCTAAAAGTGCGAGTAAGATAACAAAGTAGTCTTTTACTTTTAAGGGTTGATATGAATACCAACTTCTTTTTTTCTTTTTCCCAAATCGTCGTAATTCCATTGCTGTTGAAATGGTATCAATTTGCTCCAAGCTAGAAAAAATCAAAGGCAATAACAATTGAACATTTAGTTTTATTCGAGAAAAAAGACCTACTTTTTTGATAAATCCATTCCTCTAGCTTGCCCAGCATTACGAATAGCTAAAAACTTTTCTTGCATGTCAGGAATATAGCGCAAAGCCAATGATACCGAATATGAGGAACGATAAGGAAGACCAATTTTGTTCAGACTACTAGCAAATTGACTCGGATTAGTCGTTAAAATAAACAATAAGGCAAGTGGAATGGTCGAAAAATATTTCAAGACGAGGTTAAAGAGATAAAAAAGTTCTTCTAAAGTTAAAGGCCCCCAAATAATCGTTTTAGAATCATAGAGTCTTACACCATAGCCGAGGTCAAAAACAAACACAAATAGGAGATTTAAGAAAGCAAAAAGGGCGGCAAACTGAGCGACTCGTTTGACTGACGAAAAAGGAATCTTCGAAAAGTAAAAGAGGAGCATAGAAAAGAGAGCCACAAAAGCCAGATATCTTGTATCATAAGTGACCATACTACTGATGGAAATCAAAAGAAAAAACAAGAGCTTGGCAGTCGCATTGAGTTGATAAATAAAACCACTTCCGGCTTGATAGCCTAAGACTTTAAGTTGATTATTCATGCTTTAATCTCTCCTGATTTTGAAAATTAATAAAAGCTTTTGTCAGTGAAATTGGACTAATATCAGCTTTTCTCGCAAGTTGATAAAGACTGGGTTGTCTCAGATTTCCCATCTTAACAAAATTTTCATTTTCTAAAATTTCAAATGGACTTTCGTCAGCAACAATTTTCCCGTCAGCAAAAACTAGAGTCCGATCTGTATATTCTGTAATCAAATACATATCGTGCGTAATCATAATCATTGTCAAATGAAGACGATGATTAAGTTGGTCAAGAAAATCCATGATTTCACGATAAGCTTTTAAATCTTGAGCAGCAGTTGGCTCATCAAGAACCAAAATTTCTGGCTCCAAAATTAAAATACTGGCAATCGTTACTCTTTTTTTCTGCCCATAACTCAAAGAAGAAATTGGCCAATTTCTAAATGGATAAAGTCCGCAAACCTGTAAAATTTCTTCAACTTTTTCACTAATGACTCCTTCATCAAACCCACGAAGTCTCAAACCAGAGGCCACCTCATCACTGACAATATTTTGCGAAATCATAAGGTTTGGATTTTGCATAATATAACCAATTTTTGCTGCACGTTCCGAAATAGAATCATTAACAATTGATTGCCCACGATACAAAATTTCACCACTGGCTTCGACAAAATGGCAGAGCGCATTCGCAAAGGTCGATTTCCCAACGCCATTTTTCCCAACAATCGAAATTTTTTCTCCTTCTTGAATCTCTAAATTTATTCCTTTTAGAACTTCATGTTTACCAAAATTTACCGTCAAATTTTTTACTGACAGGATATTATTTTTACTGACAGCTTTGTCAGTCACTTTATAAGAGCTTGTAAAATCTGTCAGTATTTTTTTTAGATTTGGGGCATCTAACGTTTTCAAATCAGAAAAATTTGTCAGTGAGTCAGCCACTTTTACAGCCTTTAATGCTGATAAATAAAGGGGTTCACGTAAAGAATTTTCTCTGAAAACTTCTGTTTTCAATAACTCATCAGGGCTACCAATCGCAACAATTTCACCCTCATTGACAACCACAATTTTATCGATTCCGAGTGATAGAACTTCCTCAATTCTATGTTCAATGATAATTGTCGTCACATTCTTTTCTTCATGAATATTTTTAATTAAAGCTATTGTTTCTCCACAAGTTTGTGGTTCCAAATTGGCTAAAGGCTCATCAAACAGTAAAATTGGTGATTCATCAATTAAAACTCCCGCCAAAGAAACTCTTTGTTTTTGTCCATCTGACAGGTCTTGAGGACGATGATTCAAAAGGCTCTTGCTTTCGGTTTTCTCTGACCACTAGGCAACTTTGCTGACCATTTCATCATGAATCAGACCGTCATTTTCTAAAGCAAAAGCAATATCCTCAGCTACGCTTAGGCCAATAAATTGTCCATCAGTATCTTGGAGCACAGTGGATACTCTTTCTGATAGTTCAGTAATTGAAGTCCCAAAAGGTAAGCCAGCAATTGATAATTCCCCGCTTGCTTCCCCTTTGTACAAATGAGGCAATATTCCATTCAGACATGAGCCAATGGTTGATTTTCCTGAACCAGATGGTCCAACAATCAGTACTTTTTCGCCAGGAAAAATTTCTAAATTTATCTTTTTTAATGTTGGATTTTTTTGCAAATCATATTTAAATGTAAAATCTTTGAACGAGATTAATGGTTCCATTTTCACCCTTCTTATTAATTACAAACATTCTTAGACAATGGTCTCACTCTAAGGATACAAGCGCAAAAGCAGCAAGTATTTGCTGCTTTTATTCTAGCACATCTGATGTTAAAAATATTTATTCCTTATCAAGCGTTCCTGATTTTGTTCGTGTCGCAGCATAAAGTTTGAGCAATAAAGTACCGGCTACAGCAATCGTTAAGGCATTAACTAAACCTGCAACTACTCCCTGTGTAAAGACTTTATTAGCCGGTTCACTATAAACCAGAATATCCCCAATGGGAGCAATTAGACCCCACACGACTACATTTGCCAAAAATTGGACAATATTAAAATGAATAATTTCTTTATTTCCAAAAATCCCTTGAGTCAAACTTTCTCTTTTTACTCCAAAGCCTAGAAATAGTCCCATCAAACCTGAGCCTAAAACCCAAGTCCACCAAGGAGCCCCATAAAGAAATGAATCTTTGAGGGCATGACCAATAAATCCAATTAGAAAGCCAGCAAGAGGGCCAAACAAGGCCGAAAATAGGGCAAGTACAGCATATTGTAATTGGATACTAGTATTTGGAATTGGCGTAGGAATGTTAATCAACCAGCCAATAATTACAAATAGAGCGGCACCAATTCCAGTCGCAACAACAATTTTTACAGAATTATTTTTCATTGTTTCTCCTTTAATCAAATAGACTTAAGTCTATTTATTTAATTATCGATGTGAAACGCGTCTTGCCAAGAAATCCCCGACAAGTTGAACCAATAAAACAAAAATCAAAATCAAAATCGTAGCAAACCAAGTGACATCATTGGCAAATCGGTTGTAACCATAAGAGATAGCAGTATTTCCAAGTCCACCAGCCCCAATCGCACCGGCCATTGCGGTCAAACCAATCAAGGAAATTAAGGTAACCGTTGAAACCCGTATCAAACTTGCCAGTTCTTCACGAAGATAAACAGTAAAGACGATGTCAAGGAAATCTGCCCCCACCGTCTGAGCTGCCTCTACTTTCCCGTGGTCAACAGACTCAAGTGATGCTTGAACTTGCCTAGCGTAGAAAGGAGCAACTCCAAAGGCCAAGGGAACCAAGGCTGCTGTTACACCAATTTGCGTTCCCACTAATATTTTAGTCAAGGGCGCAATGGCTGCCAATAAGATAATAAAGGGAAAAGCGCGTCCGATAGAGACAATCTTATCTAAAATCCAGAATAATGGTCGATTGGGTGTAATTCCATCTTCAGCAGTCACAACAACCCCAATTCCGAAAATCAATCCCAATAAGCCACCAATAAGTGCCGAAATAAATGTCATATAAAGCGTTTGAACAATTGCTGTCCACCAACCTGTCTCGCCCGTCCATCCTAAATAAACTACATTAGGAAATGTATGTGCAAACCATTCTGCCATTAGTCTACCGTCCTTTCAATTTTACCTAAAACTTCAAATTTCAAATGTCTTTCAACAAAATATGCCTTTGCGGCAGCTCGATGTTCACTTGAACCTTTTAAGGTCAAGACTAATGAGCCAAAAGGTTGACCTTGAAGTAATTCAACATTCCCATAGAAAATATTAGTCGTTACATCAAATTTTTTCGTAATATCAGAAACCACTGGGTCTTCAAGTTCTGAACCTGAATAATCTAAGTGAATTAATTCTTCATCATCTGCTAATTGAGCCAGAAGTTCTGTCTTAGAAAGACTGGCAATAAATCGATTGACCGAACTTGTTGTTTCAATAAATTGTTTGGTCAAAGCTTCTTTAGGTTGCGCAAAAATATCAATTAAAGAATTTTGTTCAATGATTTCACCATTTTGCATAACGGCTACTTTATTAGCAATTTCCTTAACCACTTGCATCTCATGAGTAATCAAAACCACTGTAATTCCCAATTTTTCATGAAGGGATTTGAGCAAATCCAAGATTTGATTGGTTGTTTTCGGGTCGAGGGCTGAGGTTCCTTCATCTGAAATCAAAATTTCGGGGTCATTAGTCAAAGCACGCGCAATCGCTACTCTTTGTTTTTGGCCTCCAGAAAGCTGTGCCGGATATTTATCAGAAAGGTCTGCTAAATCAACCAATTTTAATAATTCAGTGACTTTATCGTTCTTTTCTTTCTTTGTGAGATAACGTTTTTTCCCGTTTTTATCCTCGATTTGACTATGTTGCAAAGCAAAAGCCACATTATTAAAAACAGTTTTCTCACTCAGAAGATTAAAGTGTTGAAAAATCATCCCAATTTTTTGACGAAATTCACGTAATTTTGCACCTGTAAACTTCACGGGATTTGCACTATCAAAAATCTTCTCACCATTAATCACAATTTGACCTTCGGTTGGTTTTTGAAGCAGATTGATGGTTCTAACCAAAGTTGATTTCCCAGCTCCAGAATAACCAATCACACCATAAATATCCCCTTTTTCAATGTGTAAAGTGGCGTTTTTAACTGCTGTGACTAATCGTCCTTTCTGATGAAATTGCACAGAAAGATTATTTAATTCAATAATTGCTGTCATACTTACTTCCTTTATCTTTTTCATTCTCTGTCAGTGCTGACAAAGCTTTTCCTTAACTTTCGTCAGTAAAATTCAGCTTTGTTAATACTGACAGAAAATCTCGTCAAAGACGAGTTTTCTTATTTACAATTTTAAATTCCAAGCGGGGAGTTCTCTTCCATCTGGATATTCTTTTTTGATGATATCAGCGATATTTTTTTGTTCATAAGCCTTGACGACTTCTTTATAAACTTTATTATTTTTATCAGACTGATTTGCTGCAATAAAATTAATCCATTGAGCCGAATCTTCATTTAATGGTTCTTGATAAATTGATTCTTTATCAGAAATTTTTGCCGAAATAGCAAAATTATAATTAATGACTGCTGCAGCAACAGAATCAAGCGCACGTGGTGTTTGACTGGCATCAATTTCTTTGATAATTAATCCTTTGGGATTCTCTCTGATATCTTTGACCGTTGCTAATACTCCTCTAGAGGTGTCTAGTTTAATGAGTCCCGCATTTTTTAAAACATAAAGTGCGCGGCTTTCATTTGTGACATCATTTGGAATGGCAATCGTACTTTTATCAGGAATTTCATCGACCTTTTTGTATTTCGTTGAGTATAAATGAATCGGCGTAATAATTGTATCACCAATTGACACAATATTTCCATTATTAGCTTTATTCCATGATTTCAAATAAGCATAATGTTGAAAGGCGTTGAGGTCTACTTCATGGTTGACCAAAGCCTTATTAGGCTCATCTCCATCAGTAAAATTGACAAATTTCAATGTAATCCCAAATTGGTCTTTAGCATTTTTTTGAACTTGTTTCCAAATGACATCTTCTTGTTTACCACCAGGCATCAATCCAATTTTTACAATTTTTGAAGAAACTTTTGATTTATTACCACTGTGAGAAAAGGCAAAAATCCCGCCTACTATAATAATGAATACAAGAATAATAATCGTAATTAATATTCTTCGATTTTTTACATTCATATTTTTTCCTTCTTGCTAATGGAATCTCATCCCGCCATCCACTAAGATAGATTGTCCTGTAATATATTCTGCTGCATCTGAAGCGAACCAGGCCACAACTTCTGCAACATCTTCTGGTCTTCCTTCACGTCCGAGGTAGATTTCATTCAAACAATTCTGTCGTTGCTGTTCAATGCTAATTCCTTTGATTTGAGCCGTTTTTTATCAATCTCATCTCGCATAGCGGTACGTACAATTCCAGGATTATAAGCATTCACTGTGATATGGTCTTTTGCAAGTTCTTTCGCTGCCGACTGTGTCAATCCACGTATTGCAAATTTTGAAGCAGAATAAGCACTTTGCAAGGCAGAACCTTCAACACTTGCAAGCGAAGACGCATTGATAATTCGTCCGCCATGACCTTGTTTTTTAAATTGGGTAGCTGCTGCTTGTATTCCCCAATAAGTACCTTTGATATTGACATCAAATAGTCGTTCAACCCTTTCTGAATCAGAATCTATAATGCTATCAATAAAAGCAACCCCAGCATTATTAACAAATACAGCAAGTTCACCAAAATCACTCACCGCTTGTTCAATAAGCTGAAAAACTGCCGAACGGTTCGCAACATCAAGCACGTAAGCTTTAGCTTCAAATCCTTTATCTATCAAAGTTTTTGCAACATTTTTTGCTGTTTGAGGATTAATATCTGCTACGGCAACCGCAAATCCATCTTTTGCTAACCGATAGACAATACCTTCCCCAAAACCTTGTCCGCTTCCCGTTACAATCGCTAATTTCCCCATATTTTTCTTCTTTCACAATTTCTAGGAGCTTAATAATTTTTTGTCCTCAGCTGCTGAAGAGTATTTATTCAAAGTTTCAAGTCCCAAGCGGGCAATTCTCCACCATCAGGATACTGTTCTTTGATTGCTTTTTCTGTTGCTTTTGAAGCATAGGCTTTGGCAACTTCTTTATAAACTTTATTATTTTTTTCTTTACTTGTCGCAGCAATAAAGTTGATGTATTGAGCAGAAGTTTTATTAAGTGGCTCCATGAAGACTGATTCAGATTTTGGCAAACTAGCGGCTGTCGCATAATTATAATTAACCACCGAAAGAGCAACTGAATCAAGAGCACGTGGTGTTTGACTTGCATCCACTTCTTTGAATTTCAATTGATGAGGATTTTCTGTGATATCTGGTAAGCCCACCAGTTTACTTGAATCACTAGTTGTCAATTTAAGCAAACCTGCACTTTGGAGTACAAACAATGCCCGACTTTCATTTGAAGCATCATTAGGAATAGCAACCGTTGAACCCTCTTTTAAATCTGACAATTTGCTAATTTCTTTTGAATAAATATGCATAGGTGTGATATAAGTATTCCCTACGGCAACAATATCACTCTTGTGCGCCTTATTCCATGTTTTTACATAATTATAAGACTGAAAAGCGTTGATATCAATATCTCCTGACAGAAGAGCTTCATTTGGCTGATTATAATCAGAAAAATAAACAAATTTCAGCTTCAAATCGTATTTTTCTTTAGCGGTTTTAGCTACTGATTTCCAAACTTCCTGATCTTGTTTGTCGCCACTCATAATTCCAACTTTGACTGTTTTTTCGCCAGCAGATGCTTTCACTCCGCCTTGATGGTTCAAACTAAAGAAGGCAACCAGCGCAACAAGAATAAGAACAGCAACAGCAATGATAATATTTCGATTTTTAGGATTCAAAATTTTCTCCAATTTCTACTGACAAAGCTGTCAGAGAACTTTCATTTACTTCTCAGGAAAACTCATCCATTCATCAGAAAATAGGAAATTTCGTCAGTAACTCTAACTTCCTGTGATGCTGATAAACAATTAAGTGCAAAAGAAATTATTTTAATTTCAAGCCCCAAGCAGGAATGGTGCTCTTATCCGGATATGCTTTTGCGATGGCTTTTTTGGTTGCTTCTGATTCATAAGCTTTGACAACATCTTTATAAACGCTACTATTTGCATCTTTTTTGTTAGCAACAATTATATTAATCCATTGTTGACTATCTTTGTTGACAGGCTCAGTGAAAATTGCATCAGCTTTCTTTAAACCTGCAGTAACGGCATAATTATTATTGATAACTGCGGCGTCAACTGAATCTAAAGCACGCGCAGTTTGTGAAGCATCAAGTTCTTTAATAACCAAATTTTTCGGATTTGAAGTGATATCTTTGACTGTCGCGAGCGTTTGACCAGAAACATCCAATTTAATCAAGCCGGCAGACTTCAAGACATAAAGCGCACGACTTTCATTTGACGCATCATTTGGTACTGCAATAGTTCCGCCCTCTTTGATATCAGACAAAGTCTTAAGACTCTTAGAATAGACACTGATTGGCGAAATTACAGTATCACCAATGGCCACCAAATCACCATTATTTGCTTTATTCCATGCTTTTAAGAAAGCATAATGTTGAAAAGCATTCAAATCAATATCACCATTTTTCAAGGCTGTATTTGGTTGTGTATAATCTGTGAAATGAGTGAACTTCAAAGTAATTCCATACTTATCTTTGGCTGTTTTAGATACTGTTTGCCAAATACTGTCATCTTCTTTAGTTCCTGTCATTATTCCAATTTTCACTGTTTTATTGACTGTTTTATTTGCTTTAGTTTGATGTCCAAAGCCAATGAAAGCAGCAATAGCAATAATAACAACCACAATTATTCCAATAATAATATTACGATTTCTAGGATTCATAATTTTCTCCAATTTCTACTGACCAAACTGTTTTGAAAACAGTTTAAGTCTTCTGTCAGTAAAATTTATTAGCCTTAAGGCAAGAATTTCTAAAATAGAAACTCCCGAAGTTCTGACCTAACCGTTACTCCGTCAACGAATTTGCTAGTCGAGTTTCAATCCCCAAGCAGCAATTTTTCTCTTATCAGGATAAGCTTTTTCAATTGCTTTCTTCGTTGCTTCAGTTTGGTAAGCTTTGACTACTTCTTTATAAATTTTGTTATTTTCATCTTTTTTATTTGCAACGATGATATTAATCCATTGCTCACTATCTTTGTTTACAGGTTCAGTATAAATAGACTCTTCAACCGTTAATTTTGCTGTTGTTGCAAAATCGTCATTAATTACTGCTGCTGTAATTGAATCAAGCGCACGTGGTGTTTGTGCCGCATCTAATTCTTTTATGACCAAATTTTTTGGATTAGAATTAATATCTTTAACCGTCGCAAGTGTATCACCTGATACAGAAAGGCCAATCAGACCAGCATTTTTCAAAACATAAAGCGCGCGGCTTTCATTTGAATCATCATTCGGTACAGCAATTGTATCTCCTGATTTAATTTGGCTCAATGAAGTGATTTTTTTAGAATAAAGACGAATAGGTGAAATTGTAGTATTTCCAATCGCCTTCAAATCACCATTATTAGCTTTATTCCAAGCATTTAAGAAAGCATAATGTTGGAAGGCATTCAAATCAATATCGCCATTTTTCAAAGCTGTATTTGGTTGTGTATAATCTGTAAAATGAGTAAATTTTAAAGTAATTCCGTATTTGTCTTTGGCTGTTTTTGAAACAGTAGACCAAATGGAATCATCTTCTTTAGTTCCTGTCATTATTCCAATATTCACAGTTTTATTTGCCGTTTTACTTCCGCCAGATTTGTGATTAAAACCGAAGAATGCAGCGATAGCAACAATTACAACAACAATAACGACAAGTAAAATATTTCTGTTTCTTGGATTCATTTCTTCTCCCTTTTTTCTAATTGATTTATTTTTCAAAATCAATTATTTCCCTTTGATAAACTTTTGCATCATATCAGAAAATTAACCGTGCACCTGCCAATTTTCTGACTCTAAACAAATTCGTCAAACAAAAACAATCTGACTAAACAAAAAGAGCCCATTTCATAAAAAGAAACGAGCTATATCGTGGTACCATTCTTGATTTAAGCACTTTGTAGCTCACTGAAAATTTTCAGATAAACTTTACAAAAGCAAACTTTTAAGTTCAATAACGAGAACCATGCCGTCAAAAGCTTGGTAAAACCTCACTTTTGCTACGCTTATCAAGCCATTTTCATTGCTTCATTCAGGCTTGCTCTCACCGCTACAAGCTCTCTGTACTGACTTTCACAATTACTTACTCGACCGCTTTTATTTTGTCCGAATTTGTGTATAGATTTATTCTAACAGACTTTCAAATTTTTTGAATTATTGATTTTTTATGTTGCCTTAAAAAATTTTTAAGTTTAATTTATAAAATAGAATTCTGATCTCCCATCAATGCTTTTCAACATAAATTATGCTAAACTTAAACTTGTAAAAATAAATATTTGCACAATGGGTCTATTGACAAGTCTGTCAGTAGCGAGAAATACCATCTGACCTGATCTGGGTAATGCCAGCGTAGGAATGTGTTAAGACAATCGTCTAATTTCTAACCCTCCTTTTGTGCGCATCAAAAAGGAGTTTTTTTATGTCTAATTCTAAGTTCAATGTCCGTTTATTAACGGAAATTGCCTTCATGGCGGCACTCGCCTTCATCATCAGCCTCATTCCAAATACTGTTTATGGTTGGATTATCGTTGAAATCGCCTGTATCCCTATCCTTCTTCTCAGCTTACGACGAGGTTTAACCGCTGGTCTCGTTGGAGGATTAATCTGGGGAATTCTTTCAATGATTACTGGACATGCTTATATCTTAAGCCTATCCCAAGCTTTCATTGAATATCTTGTGGCTCCTGTTTCACTCGGAATAGCTGGCCTTTTCCGCCAAAAAACAGCCCCTCTAAAACTAGCACCTGTACTTTTGGGAACTTTTGTTGCTGTTCTTCTTAAATACTTTTTCCATTTCATTGCCGGAATTATTTTCTGGAGCCAATATGCTTGGAAAGGTTGGGGCGCTGTTGCTTATTCTCTTGCTGTTAATGGAATCAGCGGTATTTTGACGGCCATTGCTGCCTTTGTTATCTTAATAATTTTTGTCAAAAAATTCCCTAAACTTTTTATCCATAGTAATTACTAATAAACCTGTTAGTAAAATTATTATATCTTGTCAGTCAGAATAAAATCTTCTATAATATAGCTATGTCTAAAAAGCAAAAATTAAAGAAAACACTTGTAGAACAAATTCTTGATAAGGCGAAAATTGAGCATACTGGACTTGCCATCAATGCTTTGGAAAGTGATAGCCTTCCTGACGATATTAATCGTAGTGATATCTATAAAACACTCGCATTGATTGGAGATAAAACAGGACCTGTCATTGGTATTCTTCCTTTGACAGAGCATCTGTCAGAAAAAAAATTAGCAAAAGTTTCGGGCAACAAAAAAGTAAGTATGATTCCTCAAAAAGACCTACAAAAAACCACGGGTTATATTCACGGGGCAAATAATCCCGTAAGCATTTGGCAAAATAAAAAGTTTCCAATTTATATTGATTCCATTGCTTTGGAACATGACTTTATTGTCTGTTCCGCGGGTGAAGTTGGACGTAGTATAAAAATTGCTCCCCAAGAACTAGCAGATTTTGTCCATGCTCACTTTGTTGAAATCAGAGAATAAAAATACTGACAGAAATTCTGTCAGTATTTTTTTGTATATTTGGAGCAATAGTTTGCAAAAATTCTTCTTTTTTAGTATATTTTATTTTATACATAAAACAAAGGACTCGGAATGCAAAACACAAAATTATATTCATTAACCCTAATTGCTCTTGGTGCAGCGATTATCGCGGTTCTTTCTCCATTGGCTATCCCAATTGGTATCGTCCCAGTCACCTTACAAACACTAGCTGTCGGACTCGTTGCCACAGTACTCAAAGCACGTGAAACTTTCTTTGCCATTTTACTTTATCTACTTCTCGGATTTATTGGAATTCCCGTATTCACTGGAGGAACTTCAGGAATTGCTGTTCTTTTTGGACCAACTGGTGGATTTCTACTTGCTTTTTTAATCATGGGAACCCTCATTTCTTGGGGACTTCATCAAATCAAATACAAAACAATCCCAGCTTTTATCATAAATATTGTTGGTCATCTCCTAATGTTGGTCATCGGCACTCTCTGGCTCAAATTTTTCACTCAAGTGGATTGGTCTTTGGCATTAAAGCTTGGATTCACTCCCTTTGTATTTGTTGAAATCATTAAAGCTATCCTTGTTACAATCTTTGGATTAGCACTGATACGTGCACTCTCTCACACAAATAAATACTTTACAAACTAGTCTAAAACCGCTACAATTAGTCTATGTTTATAAAAGTACTTATGGCGCTATATCCGCTTATCGTCTTTATTGCGTTGGTCTTTATTTTCAAGTTTTTCAGACTACGTCATTTAACCAATCGTAAATTAAAAATTCCAGATGTATTCACACTTTTTCTAATTCTAGGAATGCAAATCTTTTCAAAAAATGTAACAAGTATCAGTATTATTCCTTACTATCTGCTAATCATTTCTGGTTTAGCACTTATTTTGTTGTTACTTGATTTGTTCTATTATAAACAATTCGCCTACCGCCGCTTTTTAAAGCTTTGGTGGCGACTGACCTTCTTTATTACTTTGATTATTTACCTCATCCTTGTTGTGATGACCTTTACCCATTAAAAAACCTATCAGACCTAACTGATGGGTTTTTTAATCGTTAAACTTTTTCTCTTATAAAATTGAAAAGAATTCAGAATTATCCTTCCCTAATTAAAATGTACCTCTCTAATCGCACTTTATGGTACCCTTAGAAGAAAAATATTTCAAATTAGTCGCAGATAAGATTTCATATCTCTCAGGCTGCTTTATTATTATATTGCTCAAAGAGTCAAATTCTCTAAAGTAAAAACTCAGTAAATATAGTTTTCTTTATCTGCTCTGTCAACAAACCAAAATCCAACTATTAATACCCCAAACATCAAAAATGAAGAAAATAGATAAATCCAACCTCCTGAAAAATTATCAAACAATACTCCATAAAACCTTAAACCGAGTGATGAAAGAATCTGAGCAGAGGTATCTATAATTGAGAACGCTCTTCCTTGTATATTTTCAGGAATATTATTTTGAGCAAAGGTCATCATTGGTACTCTAGAAAAGCCTAAACCTAATCCCATAAATAACATCAATACAGATAAAACAACTACCGTAAAAACTATTGACCCTATCAAAAAGCTCAAAATAATTCCAAATGAGAAAATAACAAAAGCACAGGAAAAGTATGAAATTTTCAGCAATTTAAAAAGCTGAAACTTAGGTAATTTTTGTACTAATAAACTACTCAAAATAATTCCAAGAGGAAAGCTAAACTGGACAATGCCTAGTATCACTGTATTTCCTTGATAATTGTTGTTTAAAATAAACGGAATTCCAACATTAATGGAACCCAATAAAAATTTAAGAACAATCATGATGGAAACAATAATCATTACAATATATTTTTTATTTAAAAGCTGTAAAACTCTTTTATATGAAATTTTTTCAACACTAACGCTCTCTTCTTCATTCTTCGTATCAAACCTCTCAAAGTTTAATCGAAATACTAACAAAACAACAATAGATTCACAGACTATCTCAACCCAAGAAAAAATTCTGACTGAAATGAAAGTAAGAGTAAACCCAGCGACCGCTGGGGAAACGATGGCAAATAAAGCCCCTATCCCTTGTTCAATGCCATTTATTTTTGACATTTCAGTTTTATCATCTGATAGCGACTTTACAGAAGCATACATTGTAATTGAAAATAATAGATCTCCTAAATTAAGACCAATAGAAAAAAGAATGTAAATTATTAAACCATGAAATGGTTGAAAAATAAAGCTCAGTAAAACAAACAAACAAACTGAACACTTGGGCAATCACAAGCAAATGTTTATGGTCGTATCTATCAACGATTATTCCGATTACTGGCATAGCAATAAGCATTACGAGAGAAGATATTGTAGACAATAGCGCAAATTGAGAGGCCTGATGTGTCTCCTTTAATACTGTCCACGAAATCATAAAAGTCAACGTACCACTTGCTAAACTTCCAAAAAGAAACATCAAAAAAATTGTTAATAGTTTATTTTGTGTAAAATATTTTTTCACAATTCCTCCTATAATTAATTACTTAGTGTACTTGCAGTCGATTTATCCAAAATGTTTATCGAAATGGGACGTCTCTCATTGTTATATCCAATAAATTTATTTCAATTACTCTGTCATTCTGATTGAGGGCACAGACATGGTTGATAATGCTACGTGCCCCTAAACTTCCCAGAAGTTGAGAGTCAATAATCGTTCCTCTATTGCTTGAAATCTGATATTTTCTTTTAGAAATTGCCCAATTATTTCTCATAAACATTCTAAATTTATCAAAGTTTTTTGATATTACAAAAATAAAATCTCGGTCATCAGTATAGCCAGTTGACATATATACACTTCCAAGTTGCTCAGCAAATTTTATAAACTGAATGTCTAATTCTTCATCTTTCGTATCAGCGCAATCAATTATAAAATTAGGATAAAATTCTTGATAATTAATCATGAACTCTTCTCCGTGATTAATAAATTTATCGCTGATTTCAACATTATTTTTTCCAATATTGAATGATTCTACATAGTTTTTTATCACTTCAATTTTTTTTAAACCAATATCTTTTTTCTGAAAAATTGACTGGGCAATAATATTTTTTTCCTCAACGATATCTGAATCAATAAGTAAAAAATTTTTAACTCCCATTTTAACTAAATTATCAACAATTGCTGTACCAACTGTTCCACATCCCCAAATCATAACTCTTATATTACTGATTCTCTCTAAATTACTTGCATTATAAGTGCTATAAAAATTATAAATTCTCTCGAGGTGTCTTGGGACCATTTCGATTTCTTTTAAAATATGTAAAGTCAATAGAACTTCTCGAAGTGCTACCATTTCCTCATTCGGCAAAATACATTTCGGAATATCATCAATTTCTCGCGCTATTTGATACCACTCTAAAATTTTTATCCATATCTGTTTGGTATAACGTTTTATTTTTTGATGCTTTCCATCATAAAAAGAAAGTCCATCATCTAAAACCTCTATGAATTTAGACTGATTTAGTATAATCATAACTTAAAAAGCACCAAAAGACAGAGTCTCTTGGTACTCATCCTCCTTACTCTATTAATACTC
>NZ_BCVK01000004.1 GCF_001591705.1 Lactococcus cremoris subsp. cremoris NBRC 100676
GTGTTTAAAGTTTTTATGCGGTATTAGCATTCGTTTCCAAATGTTGTCCCCCGCTCAAAGGCAGATTCCCCACGCGTTACTCACCCGTTCGCTGCTCATCCAGTTGGTACAAGTACCAACCTTCAGCGCTCAACTTGCATGTATTAGGCACGCCGCCAGCGTTCGTCCTGAGCCAGGATCAAACTCTCAAATAAAGTATTTAAGTCACCGAAGTGACTGGCTTGTCTTTCATTATTGATTGACAGATTTTTGATGTATTGCTACATCACATGAGTCATTCTTCTTTATTCAGTTTTCAATGGTCTAGCTTGTCGCGCTTCAACGCTCGTCTCTCGCGACAACTATTATATTCTATCAAATCTATTTCTCCCTGTCAAGAATTTAATGTAACTTTTTAGAATTTCTTTTACTTTCGTTCGTTTTTAACGAACTTTGATAGCGTTTTATCGCGTGCTACCACTGGCTTAGAGAAAATAAAAAAATAAGTCAAAAAATGACTTATTTTTTTATCAGTGAATCCAAATACTCATCAACATTACCATTCCTAAACCTACTACTGCGATAATTGTTTCTAAGACTGTCCATGTTTTTAAGGTTTGTTTCACATCTAAATCAAAATACTCTTTAAACATCCAGAATCCAGCATCATTAACATGTGAAGCTGCAATTGAACCGGCACCTATCGCCAAAACCATCAAAGCTGCTGTATTTGGAGATGCTGTAGCAAGGAACTAGACCTGCTGCTGTTAGGGCAGCCACTGTCGCTGATCCCAATGCAACCCTTAAGATAACTGTGATAATCCAAGCAAGCAATAAAGGAGAAAGGGGTGAATCTTTAAACATATTAGCGATTTGAACTGAGATTCCACCATCAATAAGAATTTGTTTGAGCGCTGCTCCTCCACCAATGACTAATAAAAGCATGGCAATTGATTTAACTGAATCCGCAATTGAAGAAGCAATTTCAGAATTTTTCTTACGGCGCATCCAACCCATAGTAACTAAGGCAAAGAGCAGGGAAATAATCATTGCTGACACTGGATTTCCGATGAACATCATCACATTTTCAACAATACTTGAAGGATAAGTCGTCGTCGTAACTACTTTACCAGCTTTCATCGCACTTGTCGTTACTGCGGCAAAGGGTTTCCCATCATTAGTCGCAATAGAATAAACTGTACTAATTGCCATTAAAATTACTGGCATAAGAGCTGTCAAGATAGATATTCCAAAGCCTGGTGTTTCTTCAAGTTTCCACTCTTTTATTTCACCAAAAGCAGAGAGTTTATTTTTTACAACAAAAGCTTCTGGTACCCATTTTCTAGCAATTTTTGTGAAAACTGGACCGGCAATAATAACTGTAGGAATCGCCGCGATTATCCCGTAAAGTAGAACTGTCCCGGGATTTGTACCAAGTACACCAGCAATAGCAATAGGTGCTGGATGCGGTGGCAAGAAGCCATGCGTAACTGAAAGCCCTGCAGCCATCGGAATCCCAAGATAAATCAAAGGTACACTGGCTTCCAAGGCAACGGCAAAGACAATCGGAATCAATAGAACCATACCTACTTCAAAGAAGATAGCAATTTCAATGATAAAACTGGCAACCATGATGGCCCATTGAATTCTCTTTTTACCAAAACTATTAATGAGAGTTTTGGAAATTCGGTAGGCACCGCCAGCGTCAGCAATTAAACGCCCAAGCATCGCACCAAAACCAAAGACGATTGCTAATTCTCCTAATGATCCTCCTATTCCGTTTTGGATGGAAACAGGAATTTGTCCTAGGGGCATCCCAAGACCCAACCCAACTAGAACCGCTACAACAATTAGTGATACAAAGGTGTTAATCTTAAATTTGATAATCATCAACAGAAGAATTAACACTCCAATTAAAAGTACAAGTAAATCAATCATTTGTTTTTTCCTTTCAAAAATCTTGAAGACATTGTGTAAACATCAGTTGCTTGCGCTTACAATTTGCATTTAAAATTTAACTCAATACTTGCTTTATCTTAAGTATAGTAGGTATTGAGTTTTTTAGAATCTAAATTTAGTCTTTTTCAAATTTTCTTTGAAAATTCGCGATATTTTCATATTCTGCTAAAAACGAGCGAGAAAGTCGGATAAATATTGGACTTATTTCTCGATAAATACTGAAATTTTCTGGATTGGGTTGGTAAGTTTGGTTAGTCCCTACCATCTTTTCAATTTCACTAATGTCGTCAATGAGCCCTAATGCTTTCTCAGCCATAATAACTGCTGCTAAACAACCAGCTTCTCGACTTTCAGGAACATTAATCGGTTGTTCAAAGATATCTGCAAGAATTTGTGTCCATAATTCAGAACTTGTGAATCCTCCTGTTGCTTGAATCATGTTGAAGTCACCCACTACTTCAACAAGACTAAGAGCAACCATATAGATATTAAAAATAACTCCTTCAAGAACGCTACGCGCCATGTGACTTCGGTTATGACCATAATTCAAGCCAAAAAATGAACCTCTGGCATTAGCATCCCAAATCGGTGCCCGTTCTCCACCGAGGTAAGGATGGAAAAGCAGACCGTCAGCTCCTGGTGAAATGTTTGCTGCAAGCTCAGTGACTTCATCAAAAGTGATTTTTCCATCAAAAATCTGGTCACGAGCCCATCGGAAAACATCACCTCCAGAATTAACTGGACCACCCACTACCCAATGCTCTCTGTCTAAAGCATATGTAAAGGTACGTCCTTTTTCATCTGTTTTTGGTCTGTCGGTCACCACTCGAATGGCCCCAGATGTTCCAATAGTTATGGCTGCAACACCCGGTTTGATGACATTGACTCCTAAGTTTGATAAAGGTCCGTCAGCTGCTCCCCAAATAAATTTTGTGCTACTTTGAATCCCCATTTTTTTTGCATATTCGTGCGGAAGATTTTCTTCAATTTCATAAGGCTCAACCACGTTTGGTAACTGACTTTCCTTAATCCCAGTCATTTCCAGCGCTTCTTTATCCCACTGAAGTTCAAAAATATTGAAAACACCGGTTCCTGTTGCCGTTGATAAGTCAATTTTATTAGTTCCGAAAAGTCGCTGAAAAATGTAACCTTTCAACTCCAAGTAATGAGCTGCTTTTTGATAGATACTTGGGTATTCCGCTTGTAACCACATAAATTTAGATAAAGGAGCCATCGGATGAAGAGGGGTTCCTGTTCTCCGATAAATATCGAATCCTTTTTTAGAGGCTTTGATTTGTTCTGTGTATTTCACAGCCCTCGTGTCTGCCCAAGTAATTAGTCTTGTAAGTGGTTGCCAATTTTCATCAAAAGCAATCAGTGAGTGCATTTGTGTACTAAAGGAAACTACTAGGAGTTCGTCTTCGTCTTCTAAATTAATTGAAACTTCTCGAATGGTTACTAAGACTGCTTCAAAAATTTCTTCGAGTGATTCTTCTGCCATTCCGCTAGCATCACGATGAAGAGGGTAGGCTTGACTACTACTTGCAATAATCTTACCATCTTTTTCAAAAAGCACTGCCTTGGTCGCCGTTGTCCCTAAATCTACGCCTATTAAATATTGCATTGGCGCTCCTTTTCTTCTATATATATTTGCTGACAGGTCCAAGTTCAAATTATAAACTGGAACTTACCACCCAAGAAGCTTAAGCACTTAAACGCCTGTCTTCTATGGAATTTCTGTCAGTTGATTATTTTGTTACTGACGTCGATAAGAGCCTTATCGCCTGCTTCATTTCGGTAGATTTTAAGAAACCTAGTGCAATGAACAAGCCGTCAGAGGATAACCATACACAAAGCTTTTATGGACCTACTCAACTTTTCGTCAGTAACTTATTTTTGTTCTACTTCATGTCCACCAAAACCATTACGTAAAGCAGCAACGACTTTACCAGTCATTGTGTCTTCTTGTAATGAACGTTGGCGCATCATCAGGGATAAGGCGATAACCGGAGCCGGAACGCCTAAATCTAAACTTTCTTCAATGGTCCACTTTCCTTCTCCTGAGGATTGTACGCGGCCAATAATTTGGTCAAGTTTAGGGTCTTTGGAAAATTGATCTTGTGCAAGCTCCATCAACCAGCTTCGGATGACTGACCCGTGATTCCATAATTTTGCCACGGCTTCATAATCATAATCAAATGGTGATTGTTCTAAAATTTCAAAACCCTCAGCAATGGCTTGCATCATGCCATACTCGATTCCATTGTGAATCATCTTTAAGTAATGACCACTTCCAAGTTTTCCTGTATAAAGATAACCATTTTCTGTTGAAATTGCTTTGAAGATAGGCTCAATCACTGACCAAGAATTTTCATCGTCGCCACCTATCATAAAGTTACCACCTTGACGAGCCCCAGCCATTCCACCAGAGGTTCCAACATCAAAAAATTTGATTCCTTTTTCTGTCAGTAATTTATTTTGTTCTAAGTTGTCTTTGTAATTAGAATTTCCACCATCAATAAGGATATCAGCTGCTGACAGCTTCTCTGATAGTAATTCAATTGTTGAATTTGTTGCTTTCCCAGCTGGAAGCATCAACCAAATAATTTTTGGCTCTGACAACTCTGCCAGTAATTCGTCAATGCTTTTAACTGCTGTAATTTTTTCTGAATAATTCCCAGCCTCTTCCACAGCCTCAGCATTAACATCGTAGGCTACAACTTCTATCTCGTGATCAACTGCATTTTTCACAAGATTCATTCCCATTTTCCCTAAACCAATCATACCAAATTTCATCACTTTTTCCTCCGTGGTATCGCTTTCTTTTTGCTAACTTTAGTATAAGTAATTTTTTTCATTTGTCAACAATATTTTTTGTAAAATATTTTCTGATTTGTCAAAACAATTTCAAGTGACTAATTCGGAATTTCTTATAAATCGGGGAATCGTATTTATGGTATAAGTATCACTGCTTATAACACGCTAAAGCGTGAACGCGCAGACGGAAGTCGCTATAGCGAGCTTCCTAGATACCTTATTACTCACTCAGCGGAAAATTATCGTTTTCGCATCGTTCGGTCATAATAAGATGATAGCCAGTACACGAAATATTGTTTCGTGTTACTGGCTATGGTATAATGTAGTCAATTAGAAGGAGGCTTGATATGTCGCGTACTTTAATCAGCCGAATCCGAAGTTATTATGATAACCTCAGTAAATCAGACCAGGCAATTTCTGACTATTTAATTGCAAATATTGATAGCGCTGCGATGCTGTCAATTCAAGAATTTGCTCAGAAAACCCAAGTCTCAACCGCTACAATTTCCAGATTTTCCAAAAAAATCGGCTTTAATTCTTTCCAAGAATTGAAGCTGGCCATTCACGCCACTGATTCAACGCGAGATGATGAATTTTTTAGCGAACTTTCACCTACTGATGATTATAAAGAAATACTGACAAAAAACTTCAACGGCAATATTTCATCACTAAATTCAACTTTAAATCTTATTAGTAACAGACAACTTGACCAAACAATGGAAATATTACTCAAAGCTAATACTTGTGGTTTTTTTGGTTTAGGTGGTTCAAACGCTGTCGCTTTGATTGCTTTTCATAAATTTTTGAGAATGCCTCTACACTGTGTCTATCATCAGGATTTCCATTTTCAACAAATGCAAGCCGCAAAATTGACAAGCGAAGATTGTGCTTTTGTGATTTCACATACAGGAAAAAACAAAGATACGATGCATTTAGTCGAAATTTTGAAAAGTCGGGGTGTGCCAATTATTGCACTAACCTCCTTTGCCAGCTCTCCTTTAGCAAAGGCTGCTGATGTGGCGCTCATTTCTATTTCTGAAGAAATTTCTTTCCGACCCGAGGCAGTAGCTTCGACCGTTTCTCAAATTAGTTTACTCGATGCTCTTTTCATGATGTATGGAATGAAAATGAAAGATGTTTCCGAGGGAACTTTATCTGAAATCCGAAAAGTAATTAGCGATTCACGTATTTCTTAGAATTTATCCATTTCATTTTAGAGAAAGGATGTGATTTTATGGCATTTTCTAACACTAGACGACGCTACGCAAGTTTTGATACCGTCGCGTCTATTCCTGGAGAAGTAATCGATGCTTTTTGGTTCATTATTGACCATCACTTAAAAGGCGTTTTTCCGATGGAAACCATTATTAATTTTGACTTAGTCAACTCTGATAATTTACTTTCGATTCGTTTCTCTCAAGATAATAGCCCAACCACTGTTCTAGTTGATTTTGGCTATCCATTTAATCCTGATTGGCCACTTCATTATCGAGCAGTGGACAATATGGGACGTGAAACAATCATGACTGCACGAGAAATGTAATGACAGAAAACTCAATCCATCTGTCAGTAATTTCAAAAATAAAAAAAACTGTCAAAATTACTGACAGTTTTTTTAAATTTCATAATAGACAATTTCTGGCGGCACCCCAAAACGAATGGGTAAGAAAGTCAAGCCAATCCCACGGTTCACATATAATTTTGTCCGTTCATTCAGTTGATACAATCCACCATCAGCACTACTTGAACCCTTGTTATGTAGTCGCCAATTTCCAATCCGAATTTGTCCACCATGGCTATGCCCCGATAAAATCAAATCAAATTGATTGATTGTTTCCATATCTAAAACAGTATCAGGTTCATGAAGTGCTAAAAGCGAAAAAGACGCCTCAAGCGGATAAAGCTCCAAGTCGGGTTGCCCCTCGCGCCAGTCATCAACACCGGAAACAGATAATGTCCTTTGAGCATTATCCACTAATACTGATCTATTTTTTAAAAGAGTAAATCCAGCTTTTTCTAAAAACCCTTCAACAAAGCCAGAAGATTTTTCATCATCAAAATCATGATTACCAAGTATCGCAAATTTTCCTAAAGGAGCGTTAAGCCCTGACAATATCACCAGTAACTCACTCCAATTCTTATCTTTTGCCCAAGCAACCTTATCAAACAAATCACCAGAAAAAATAATTAAGTCTGGTTTTTCGTCAGCAATATTTCGAGCAAATTTTATAAATCGTCGACTACTTGTATGCCAAGCAAAATGCGTATCGGTAAAATGAGCAATTTTTATATTTTGTTTTTGAGCGATTTTTACATGTCTTACTTTCATGACATGTGGTTCTATAAAAACACCATAAATTAACAAAATCAAGAGCAATGCTCCTATTATCAATCCAATCATTTGTCTATTCTATCATAAATTTACTGACAAAAACATAGCATTAATTAAAAAAATGCTGACAAAATCATTTGAGTAAAGCTGTCAGTAAATTTTGTATAAAAAAAGACTACCAAAGTAGTCTTTTCATTTATTAGTTTTGGTCTTCAGCTACGAATGGAAGCAAAGCCATTACGCGCGCGCGTTTGATTGCATTAACCACTTTACGTTGGTTTTTAGCAGATGTACCAGTTACGCGACGTGGCAAGATTTTACCACGTTCTGAGATGAAACGTTTCAAAAGTTCAGTGTCTTTGTAGTCAACGACTTCGATTTTGTTTGCAGCGATGAAGTCAACTTTTTTACGGCGTTTGAAGCCGCCACGACGTTGTTGTGCCATTTTATTTCTCCTTATATTATTTTTTAGATGCCTGTTTAAAGTTTTCTAGGTACGACGTTATTATGAAAAGCCGATTCTGCTTTTCATAATAACTAATAAGAGGACTAGGAAATCCGCCATAGCGGTTTCCGTGAAATAATTAGGCGCTTTAGCGTCAATTATTCCGCCCTATTAGAATGGAAGGTCATCATCCGAGATTTCCATAGGTGAGCTACCAAATGGGTCAGCATCACGACCGAAATTCGGTGTTGCACTATTATTATTCGTTTGTGGACGTGGAGTATTATTTGTAGATTGGCTTGGTGCAGAATATGAACCGGCAGAAGCTCCGCCTCCCATACCATCGCGAGCAGATCTACTTTCCAACATTTGGAAACTATCAGCCACAACCTCAGTCACATAAACGCGTTGACCTTGTTGATTTTCATAATTACGTGTTTGAATTCGACCAGTTACACCGATCAAAGCTCCTTTTTTAGCCCAATTTGCCAAATTTTCAGCTTGTTGGCGCCAAATAACGCAGTTAATGAAATCAGCCTCACGTTCACCGTTAGCATTTTTAAATTGACGATTTACAGCCAATGAAAAAGTAGCAACAGCTTGATTTTGAGGGGTGTAACGAAGTTCAGGATCGCGAGTAATGCGTCCCACTAATACAACATTGTTAATCATAATGAACTTCTCCTTAGAAATAAAAGCTCTTAAGCTTCAACTTTAACGATCATATGACGAAGAATGTCAAGGTTGATCTTAGCAAGACGGTCAAATTCGCTCAAAGCTTCTGAAGTTGTTTCAGCTTCAAAAGTTGCGATGTGGTAGATACCTTCGCGGAAATCATTGATTTCGTAAGCAAGTTTGCGTTTTTCCCAGTCTTTAGACTCAAGATTTGCAGCTCCGTTTTCAGTCAAGATAGCATCGAAACGTTCAACGAGGGCAGTTTTTGCTTCTTCATCAATGTTTGGGCGAATAATATAAAGAATTTCGTATTTAGTCATTGATTTTTCCTCCTTTTGGACTAATGACGCAGGTTGAGTCCTGCGCAAGTTGTGAGTTTTTCCCACAGAGTTATATTCTATCACTTTTTTTTGTTTTTCGCAAGAATAGATTTAAAACTATTGGGCAGTAACTATTATCTATTTAAAAAGAAAAACAGCCTCCAGAAAATGGTTACTGTTATCTTTTTAACTTTTATCCTAAAAAGGCTTTAAAGGCTGCATAAATAAGGAGAACAATCCCTAGGACAATACGATATTTCCCAAAGAAAGTAAAATCGTGTTTTTTCACATAATCCGTCAAGAACTTAATAGCAATCATTGATACCCCAAAGGCAACCAGACAGGCAACCAGTAAGACGCCAAATTGCTCAAGATTTAAAGAGTTTCCATTTTTAAAGAAGTGAAGAATTTTGATAAAACTTGCTCCAAACATGACTGGAATTCCTAGGAAAAAGGTAAATTCTGCAGAAACTTCACGACTTACTCCAATTAACAAGGCACCCACAATAGTCGCGCCAGAACGTGAAGTTCCCGGAAGCAAAGATAACACTTGGAACAAACCAATATAAAGGGCCGCACGATATGGCAAGCGGTCAATGTCCATCACGGAAAATTCATGATTCGGTACCCAACGTCGTTCAATAACAATGAAGGCTACCCCATAGATAATTAACATAAAGGCAACCGGAACAAAGTGATAAAAATGCTTATCTAACCAATCATTAAGTGGCAATCCAATAATTGCTGCCGGTAAAGCGGCAATCAAAACTTTCAACCACAAACGCCAAGTTAATTGAATTTCACGTGGTGTCTTTTGTTTGTCAGCGGGATTTAACTTATTAAATGGATTCAACTTATGAAAATATAAAACAACGACCGACAAAATCGCTCCCAATTGAATCACAACATCAAACATTTCTTTAAAAGCAGCTGATTGATTAAGCCGAATGAACTCATCAGCGATAATCAAATGCCCCGTTGAAGAAATAGGTAACCACTCAGTGATCCCTTCAATAATACCTAAAATAATGGCACGAATAAAATCCATATTTTGCTCCTAGAAAATTTCAGTAAAAAGACTGATTTTTATCGACTGACAGAGCAGTCTTACTTTCTAAGTATATCATATAAAGGGGAATGAATAAACTTACAAAAAAACTGATTACTTGTAACTAATTTTACATTCTCATCCTTGACATCATTCCAAAATTGCGCTAGAATTACAACTAACACATCGATAGAGGTCGCAACTGATATGAATCTACGCCGAGTTGGAGCACAACAAAGACGCGTATTAGAGGGGGAGAAGTTGCCGAAAGAATTTTGACGCTCAGCAAAGTTCTTGGGCTAGTGAGGAAAACTCACTAGACTGTCGCAAATGGTTAAGAACCATGCGGAGGGCTATTCGTTCAAGAAAATTTTTAAAATTTTGTCGGACCTTTAGCAATCTATTCTATCTAGTAGGATTGCTTTTTTTGTTTTTCTCAGACTTTTCTAAACTAAACAGGAGTGAGGGTAAGTCTGAGTCTAACAAGTCGGTGTAGAATAAATTTTATTAGGGAGAGAATTTTGGAAAATTCTTCAAACTCAACTACTGAGACGCAAGTAAAACGCGGCTTAAAATCACGTCATGTATCCATGATTGCCCTTGGTGGGACAATCGGAACTGGTTTATTTCTCACTTCAGGCGATGTCATTCACACGGCAGGACCATTTGGGGCACTGACTGCCTATGTTCTTATCGGAGCAATGGTTTACTTCCTCATGACTTCACTCGGCGAAATGGCCACTTATCTACCAACGTCTGGTTCTTTTTCAGACTATGGAACACGTTATGTTGATCCAGCATTTGGTTTTGCTCTAGGTTGGAATTATTGGTTAAACTGGGCAATTACAGTAGCAGTTGATTTAACCGCCGTTGCTCTTTGTATCAAATTCTGGTTACCTGATGTTCCAAGTTGGATTTTTTCACTGATTGCTTTGATTATCGTCTTTTCAATCAATGCCTTATCAGTTAAAACTTTTGGTGAAACAGAGTATTGGTTGTCAGCCATTAAAATTACCGTCGTTGTTTTATTCTTGATTATTGGCTTCTTATCTATTTTTGGAATTATGGGCGGACATATTGATGTCGCTAAAAATCTTTCAGTTGGTAATCATGGATTTGTCGGAGGACTTGGTAGCTTCACGACTGGTGGAGGAATTCTTGGTGTTCTCTTAGTTGCTGGTTTCTCTTTCCAAGGAACAGAGCTACTCGGAATTACTGCTGGTGAAGCCGAAAATCCAGAAAAATCAATTCCCAAAGCCATGAACTCGATTTTCTGGCGTATCCTTGTCTTTTATATTTTATCGATATTTGTAATGGCAGCAATCATTCCATTCACAGACCCACATTTGGTCGGTGGTAATTCGGCAGCTCAAAGTCCGTTCACAATTGTATTTGAACGTGTTGGATTTTCTATCGCAGCCTCTATCATGAATGCCGTTGTTTTAACATCTGTTGTTTCTGCGGCCAATTCTGGAATGTACGCCTCTACTCGAATGCTTTATTCTTTGGCTAAAGATGGTGGTGCACCAAAAATCTTCTCAAAAACTTCTAAAAACGGGATTCCTTTCATCGCCTTGTTGGCAACAACCGCTGTTGCATTGCTCACATTCTTAACTTCAATTTATGGGGTCAGCTTCTTTACTTTCCTAGCCTCTGCTTCTGGTTTAACTGGTTTCATTGCTTGGATTGGAATTGCGATTAGCCATTTCCGCTTCCGTCGGGCTTATGTTGCTCAAGGAAAAGACGTGAAAAAACTTCCTTATCATGCTAAACTCTTCCCATTTGGTCCGATTTTAGCTCTCATTATGACCGTTTTAGTAACGTTAGGTCAAGACCCAATGTTATTGTTTGGAAAAACTTGGGTGCAAGGGGTGGTCATGTATGCCGCAATTCCACTCTTCTTTATTCTTTACTTAGGTTATAAATTTAAAAACAAAACAAAACTTATTCCACTAAAAGATGTAGATTTAAGTCGTCATAAAGATTAAAAAAAGTCGCTCAATGAGCGGCTTTTTTATTTATTAATCATTAATTTCAACAACTTTCTCACCAAAAAGCTCTTTAGCTAATGTAACTGTTTCATCTATTTTTTCGTCTTCTTGCTCTTCATCTTCTTGGGGGCTCTCTGATTTTAGATTAGACACATATTCTGCTCGAACTTCTTGCCAATCTTGTTCAGCAAGCGAAATTATTTCTGGAGCAAAACCAATAATCGAACTTAAGAGATTACCACAAAAATTTTGCAACTCTTCGTTTTCACTGACTCTTTTTGCAAGATTTTCATGAGGAAAGGTCACAACAACAAAGTTCTCTGAGGCAGCGACTGGAGAGGTATTATTAAGTAAAGCTCGGTCTGCCGGTTTAGTCACCGAGGCAACAAGTTCAGGCCAAGCGCTTAATGCAGCCTTTCTAGCCTCATTTGTTGCTTCAGCCAGAGCTTTATAAATTAAATCTTTATTAATCTGTCGTTTTTTAGGCGCTACCGCTTTTGGACGTTCTCTAACTTCTCGTGTTAAAGGATTATTTTGAGAATCTGAACTTTCTTGAACTTGACCTGTTGAAATCTGAGCTTTCAACTGATTGATTTCTGCTTTTAGGGCAGCAATTTCAGCACCTATTTCATTAGGAACTTCTGCTTGCGAAGCTGTCAGCAAATGTGTTTGACCCACTTCGGCCAAACGCATAGTCATGACATCTGCCGCAATCTTCGTTTGTGTTGTTTCCTTTATCGTTTTCAAGCTCTCAATCGCAATATCTATCCAAGAAAAAATTTGATTGCGTTCATATTGAGCATTCTTATCCAAAAGCAAATCGCGAAGATAGGCAAGTAAATCTTCTGTAAAACGAAGCATATTTTTACCTTCGGCAAAAATCTTATCCAGTTCTGTCAGCGCTTTTTCTTCGTCATTTTCAAAAAGTGCTGAGACATAACTCACTAAAGCATCCGCCGCAATTGAGCCTGTGACAAGCAAGGCGTCTTCTTCTTCCAATTTTCCTGCTGAAAAAGATAAGGCTTGGTCTAGCAAGGACAAAGCATCTCGCATCCCGCCCTCAGCTGCTTTAGCAATCACATCAAGGGCTTTATCTTCAAATTCAACCCCTTCGTCCCCAAGAATTTTTCCTAAATAAGTCCGAATATCGGCCGTCGTGATTGATTTAAAGGCAAAGCGTTGAACTCTTGAGATGATGGTTGCTGGAATTTTTTGCAATTCAGTCGTAGCCAAAACGAAAACCACATTTTCTGTAGGTTCTTCAAGGGTTTTCAAAAGTGCATTAAAGGCGCCTGTCGAAAGCATATGCACTTCATCAATGATATAAACTTTATAAGTTGCTTGACTTGCCGCATAAGTTGACTTGTCGCGAATTTCACGAATTTCATCCACCCCATTATTTGAAGCAGCATCAAGTTCAATAACATCATCTAAGCTTCCTTTTGTGATTGAATCACAAATAAAACAATTATTACAAGGTTCTCCATCCACTTGATTAGGGCAGTTAATTGCCTTGGCAAAAATTTTAGCTGCAGAGGTTTTCCCTGTTCCTCTTGGACCAGAAAAAAGATAAGCATGTGAAATTTGATGATTGACAATCGCATTTTTAAGCGTCGTCGCTACAACTTCTTGTCCCACCATTTCATCAAATCTCTGACTTCGATATTTTCTATATAATGCTTGATATGCCATTTTTCTCTTCCAATTTTTTACTTACTATTCTTTTTAAATCGCCGTTTAGTACAAATCTTGTCCGAGGCTATAATTTAAATCTTTCAAAATTTCTGTCGAGGCATCACGAGATTGAATCAATTCATCAATATCTTGTGACTGATAGTTTCTTAACGCCTGTCTGAGTGCAAACATTCTCGCTCTATCAATCGTTGCTTGATCTGCTTCAGCAGATGCAAAAAATATTTTACGACTTTTTTCGTCAAAAATTGTCCAGGCAATCGCCAAATCATATGCTGGATCACCACTAACAGCTTTGTCAGTAATTTTTACATTAACTAATTTTCCGTCAGAAACAATTAAATTTTGCGGAATCAATTCGCCTAAAACCCAGACGGGCGCTTTTGTCCATTTTGTTTTTGCAGCAAAATCGAACTTTTCTTGCAATAAATCGGCAGGGACTACTTTTTGATAAAGTTTCAAAAGCTCTATCATTTCTGCTTCAAAGAAAATCAAGTCAGAACCAGCAAAAGCATTTCCAAAATTAGGTACTCCCGCCTCTTTTGTTGGTAGATGATGCAATTGATACAAAAAACTTCCTAATTCTTGTGCAAATTCACGAGAATCACCAATGTTATCTGGATTTACAGAAAATCCTTTTTTTCCATCAAAGCGGTCAGCAATAAACTTTTTAACTATTTCACTCATTTTTCTCTCCGATATTCTTCAAATTTTTGACTTAACCTACTTCGAAAAATTTAAAATCGGTCATGTCACATAAAATACTAGCAAATTCTTCAAGGTATTTTTGGTCAATTTCATCATAAAAACCAACCTCAGAGCTGTCCAAATCAAGAACTCCCACCAAGTTGCCATCTTTAACCATTGGTACCACAATTTCAGACATCGCACGTCCGTCACAGGAAATATAATTTTTGTGTTTTTTTACATCTTCAACAATCATTGTTTGACGAGTTTGAGCTGCTTCTCCACAAACTCCTTTACCCATCACAATTTCAACACAAGAAACTGAACCTTGAAAGGGTCCTAAAATTAGTTTATCCCCATTATATAGATAAAAACCAGTGTAGACTTGCTCAGGCAAGAAGCTCCAAAGCAAACTACTTGCATTTGCTAAATTCGAGAGTGTATAATTTTGTTCACTCAACAGTGCTTTTAGTTGCAAATTAAGCAACTCATAACCTTCGATTTTTTCTTGTTTATTCATCTTGTTGCTCCTCAAAAATAATATAACTCATTATATCATTTTTTAAAGGCAAATTTTAGATTAGTTTTGATATAATAAAAACCATGAATAAACTAGAAGAACTTCGAAACAATATTGATCAAGTGGACCAAGAAATCGTTCGACTTCTTGAAAAACGTATGACAATTGTTCAAGAAATTAGCCAAGAAAAACAAAAGCAAGAAATTACTATTTTAGATGCTTCACGCGAACAAGCCGTTTTGGATTTAGCGCGAAAAAATACTGAAAATCCTGCTTATCAAGAAACAATTATTAATACATATAAAGATATAATGAAAAATTCTCGTCTCTATCAAAAAGAAAAACGAGAAAAATAAAAAGTTACTGACAAAAATTCGTCAGTAATTTTTTTATAATTTAAATTGTCCAGCTAAACTGTCTCGCAACATCATATATTCTAATTGTGGTAAATCAAGTAAAATCAATTTACTATTTTCTAAAAGGCCCTGTTCTTTCAAAGCATTTAAAAATCCCTTGATTTCAGTCGTTCCTAAATAAAGACACTCAACCAAAACAATGTGTTTTTCCTTAGTCATTTGACCAATAAAGTGAGCAAAGTCTTCTGTCGTTAAAGCACGGTCAATATCTGAGCGCCCAACTACCACTAAATCTTCATCTTTATCCTTAACTATTGCAGCCAATTCTTTAAAAACTCCTGAATCGACCTTTGAATCATCTTTAGTTTCTGCTTCAATCGACTCCTCAATTTCCGCATATGCCCCTCGGTCAATCATTGCAACTGTAGCAATTTCACCATATTTCAAAGTAGTCAGTGAATCTTTCAAATTATTAAGTTCCATATTTTCCTATGCAAACCTACTTTTTATCAAAAGTATTAGGATTCGCTTCCTTTCTCCTTTTAAATTCATAAAACCTATCTCAAGTTTACACTGACTTTGTGAAATTTTCAAAAAATCTGGCTCTTTTTGTAACTTCAAACCTGATGTAAAGTTTTATCAATAAAAAATAAGGGCCATTTGCTATAATAAAACTATAACAAAGAAAGGACTTTTTATTATGAAATTTAAATTTAAAGGAATCAATTACTACGAGGACTCTGAAAACAATTATGTCGGCGCAGTAAACACTTGCTCAATCGTTAAAGAATTCGCTGATTTTCAAGCAGCAATTGATTACGTTGCAGACCACAAAGGATTTTTAATTGCTGAAGACGGAAAAACTGCTTTCAACGTCTTGATAATTACTGAAATTGATTAAAAAATTGAATGAAATAAAAACACTGACAGACATTGTCAGTGTTTTTTATATATTTATATATTAGTAAAGTTCTAAGTAATTATCAATTTCCCATTGTGATACAAATTGTGCATAGCTTGCCCATTCGATACGCTTCGCCTCAACAAAGTTAACCAAAACGTGTTCGCCAAGTGCTTCCGTTACGATTGTGTCTTCGCGCAAAGCCTTAACCGCATTGTGTAAAGTAGAAGGCAAATCTGTAATTCCATGTGCTTTGCGTTCTTCTTCAGTCATCACATAGATGTTTGATTCAATTGCTTCTGGTGCTTCCAATTTATTTTCAACACCGTCAAGACCTGCTGCCAAAAGAACAGCCAAAGCAAGATATGGATTTGCTGTTGGGTCAACGGCACGAAGTTCTACACGAGTTGACAAACCACGTGAAGCAGGAACGCGAATCAAAGGCGATCTGTTACGTCCAGCCCAAGCAACATAAACTGGGGCTTCATAACCAGGAACCAAACGTTTGTATGAGTTAACAGTTGGGTTTGTGATGGCTGTAAAGTTATAAGCATGTTTCAAAAGTCCGGCGATAAAGCTATGAGCAACATCTGAAAGTCCCATATCTCCAGCTGGATCAGCAAAAGCATTGGCACCATCTTCAGTAAATAAAGACATGTTACAGTGCATTCCAGAACCATTGATCCCATGAACTGGTTTTGCCATGAACGTTGCATGTAAACCATGTTTACGCGCAATTGTTTTAACAACAAGTTTAAAGATTTGAATATTATCACACGCTTTTAAAGCATTAGTGTATTTAAAGTCAATTTCATGTTGACCGATAGCTACCTCATGGTGAGAAGCTTCCACTTCAAATCCAAGGTCTGTCAATACATTAACGATTTCACGTCTTGTATTTCCTGCAAGGTCTGTTGGGGCAAGGTCAAAATATCCACCTTTGTCATTTACTTCAAGTGTTGGTTCGTAATTTTCATTAAGTTTGAAAAGGAAGAACTCAGGCTCAGGCCCAAGGTTAAAGTTCTTAAAACCTAATTTCTCCATTGATTTGAGGTTACGTTTCAAGACACCACGTGGGTCACCAGCGAAAGGTTCACCTTCCGGAGTGTAAACATCACAAATTACACCTGCGACTTTACCATACTCGTCACCCCAAGGAAAAACAATCCAAGTGTCAAGGTCTGGATAAAGATACATGTCTGATTCATTGATACGAACGAATCCTTCAATTGACGAACCATCAAACATCATTTTGTTTTCAAATAATTTGTCCAATTGTTCATCTGTTGCTGGAACTTCAACGTTTTTAAGTGTTCCAAGAATGTCTGTAAACATCAAACGCAAGAATTTGATATCCTTTTCTTTGACGTCGCGACGAATGTCTGCTGCTGTGATTGTCATGCTTTACTCTCCTAGTTAAATTTTCGCTGTAAACTTGCTTGACAAATTATGTCAACCAAATTTACATCCGCGGTTGGGTAAAATGAGTGGGATTAGGAGTCCCGAATCTCCCTTGTTGGGCAAATTCGCGTTCAAGTGCATGGTGGACTTCTCCGATAGATAAAGTTTGAGCTTTTTTAGCATCCCTTTTTGCATAAATTTCCTTGATATCCGCAATATTATTGCCTTCTTGCAGTAAATCAGCAATATCAAAAAGGGCATCTATGTCATTGAGCGAATACATGCGACGATTACCGTCACTTCGCTCTGGGAAAATAAGCTCTTGCTCTTCGTAGTAACGAATCTGCCTTGCGCTTAAGTCAGTGAGTTTCATGACAGTTCCTATTGGAAGTACCGCCATAGAGCGTCTTAATTCACGTTCTTTCACCAAATCTCGCCTCCATAGGTATCATTATAGACCTTGTCTTTCGCAAAGTCAAGCTTCAATGTGAGATTTTCTCACATCAGTTCTTTTTATTTGAAATTTATTAGACAATTTTATCTAATAATTTTTGACAACCTGCATTAACTAGTTGATAAGTCTCTTGAAAATCTCCCGTAAACCAAGGGTCTGGAACGTCATTATCTAAAAGCATTTCAATTTTATGAGCCGTTCCAGCGGGCGCCATCTCCCTTAGATTTTTTAAGTTAGATTCATCCATTGCGATAATTTTATCAAACGCATAGAAATCAATGCTAGTAATTTTTTGGCTGCTTTTATGAATATCAAAGTCAATCCCTTGTTCTCTCAGCTTTTCTTGAGTACCACTGTGAATTAGATTACCGTGCTCCCAAGAAGATGTTGCACGACTTTCAATGATAAATTCGGACTCGTGTTCTGATTTCAGCACTAAATTTTTCATGACAAATTCTGCCATTGGACTACGACAAATATTTCCTAAACAGACAAAAACAATTTTTTCCATGAGTTCCTTACTTTATATAATTTATAGATTAACTAATTTTGAGCATTTATTCTATTATACCTTATTTCATCAGATATTACTGACAGAATTCTAAAAGGAAAAAGCTTGCCAAAATCTGACAAACTTTTCCTTTTAGAATTTCTATCATTCCTCTTCATTATAAACGTAACCCAAATGCTCATAAGCTCTTTGGGTAACTTTACGTCCCTGTTTAGTTCTCATCAAAAATCCTTTTTGAATCAAGTAGGGCTCATACATGTCTTCGACAGTTTCGCGGTCCTCAGCAATATTTACTGCCAAAGTCCCAATTCCAACAGGTCCACCGTGATACATTTCAATCATTGTGCGCAATATTTTTTGGTCAATATAATCCAAACCAGCAGCATCAACATCAAGAATTGTCAAGGCTTTGTCTGTAATAACTTTATCCACTCGTCCATCACCCATGATTTGGGCAAAATCACGCACTCGTTTAAGTAAACGATTGGCAATCCGCGGAGTCCCACGACTGCGTAAAGCAATTTCCATAGCAGCATTATCAATGACTTCAACCTCAAAAATATCGGCTGTTCTTTTAACAATTTCCTCTAAATCACGCTCTTGATAATATTCCATGTGACTAGAAATACCAAAGCGGGCCCGCAATGGATTAGAAAGCATCCCAGCTCTCGTTGTTGCGCCAACCAAAGTAAAAGGTGGTAAGTCTAAATGGACCGAACGTGAGCCGTCACCAGAACCAAGCATGATATCAATGTAGAAGTCTTCCATGGCGCTATAAAGCACTTCTTCAATCTGCATGGGCATCCGATGAATTTCATCAATAAATAGGACATCCCCAGGTTCTAATTCATTCAAAATTGCGACTAAATCACCTGGTTTCTCAATAGCAGGACCAGCGGTTTGTTTAATATTAACCCCAAGTTCATTGGCAATCACAAAAGCCATGGTTGTTTTTCCAAGTCCGGGAGGACCAAAGAGTAAAACATGGTCCAAAACTTCTTCCCGCATTTTTGCCGCTTTAATAAAGATTTCTAACTGTTCCTTGACTTTGTCTTGACCAATGTATTGATTGAAAAATTGGGGGCGAAGAGATTTTTCAATGCCATAATCCTCTTCCATTGGCTCTTTATTTAATATATCATTCATCGTTTCGACTTCCTTTTAGAAATTCATGTGCTGTCAGGGCTTTTATCAACTTTAAAGATTCACTTACGAATAACAATTACTTCTCTAGCTGTTTGTATTTTACTGACAGCCTGATCACAGGACAACTAGATTTTTTGTCAGTAATTTTTATTTCATCATAAGTTTTAAGGCTGATTTGATATATTCTTCACTGGTTAATCCGGCTTCTTGCTCCAATTTTTTCTCAATTTTCTTGAGTTCTGTCGCCTTATAGCCCAAAGCTTGCAAAGCTTCAATGGCTTCTTCTAAAGCCAGATTACCAGCAGGCGCAGCATCAAGAAGGGAAATCCCAACAGCTCCTGTCGCATCAAATTTCCCAGCTAAATCGAGCACCATTTGCATGGCCGTTTTTTTACCAACTCCTGGAAATTTCGTCAAATACTTAATATCGCTATTATCGATAGCATTGATTAAACCTTCATTGTCAGCTGCCGCAATAATAGCTAGAGCTGACTTTGGGCCGATTCCTGAAACACTAATCAGGCGCAAGAATAAAGCTTTTTCGGACTCATTAACAAAACCATATAAGCTATGTGCATCTTCCCGAATAACTTGATGAACATAAATCTTTACTTCTGTATTCATTAAAGCAGACCAAGCATAAGGATTGGCTACGCTGATAAGATAACCTATTCCCGATAGGTCAATCACGATATTTGTTGGGGAAATTTTAACTAATTTTCCATTTAGATATTCAAACATTTTTTACTTTTCTAATTTTTTGATTAACTGACCGCTGTCAGTCCTTTTCTTTTACTCAAAATCTTTCCAAGAGGCCGCTTTTGAACGATGCGTTTCTTGGATCCTGCGGAACATTTTTTGAATGTCATCTCCTGAAAAATGGACAATCGTTGGCCGTCCATGTGCACAACTATAAGGATTTTTACAAGTGGCTAATTCTCTAAGCAAAGCTCTAGCAGACTCGGCATCAAGGGGATGGTTGGCTTTGATTGAGCTTTTACAAGCAACCATTGCGGCTAAATCATGCCGATATTTTTTGAGTGAAAATTCTTTTGATGAGAGAATAATATCAATCATTTCATTAATTGATTTCTCTATCTCAGTTTCTTTTAACCAAATCGGATGTTCTCTTAATATGAATTGATTTTCTCCGTATTCTTCCAAGAAAACCCCTGCTTCATGTAACAAATCCTTTTTCTCAGCTAAAACAATAAAATCATTTTTGGGTAAAGTAAATAAATATGGCGCAAGTAAAATTTGTTGCTCCATGCTCACTTCGCCGATTTTATCTTTCCAATATTCATACTTGATTCGCTCCTGAGCCGCATGTTGGTCAACCAAATAAAGACCCTCTTTTGACTGACAAAGTAAATAAGTCGCATGCAATTGTGCCAAGTATTCTAGTTGGGGAAAAGTTGATTGCTGACTCAGCTTCTCAATATTATCAAAATCAACTCCAAAGTTACTGACAGAATTTTTTGGGGTTCTGTCAGTAAATTCATTTGAACTTTCGACAGTTCTGTCAGTAATTTTTTCACTGACAGAACCAGTTTCTGGCTGATTAACTGTATAATCAGTAGAATTTTGTTCAGTCAGAGAATCTGAATTATCGTTTTTATTGATTTCAAAAATCGCTTCTTCTCTGACAAAAAAATCTTGACGAACATTGTCATAGTATAAAGGATTATTCTGTAAAGGAAGTTCCGTTTGAACAGAAACAGTCTCTTTTTCCTTGACTCTACCTTGCAAATTTTCCAAAGCTTCTGGAATCAAAACCCCTTCTGATAAGGCCTCATCAATCGCTTTAGAAATTAAAGTCATCAATTCACGTTCCTTAGACAAACGTACTTCTTGTTTTGTCGGATGGACATTGACATCTGCTAATTTAGGGTCAATTTTAATTGATAAAACAGCAAAAGGAAAACGTCCAACCATCAATCGGTTCCCGTAACCTTCTAAAATTGCTCGATTCAACAAAAAATTCTTGATAAATCGACCATTAATCAAAATCGTGATATAGTTGCGATTCGCTCTTGTCAGCTCGGGTAAACTGACATAACCTGTCAGTTCAAAATCTAAGTCCGAGCCATTAATCTCACGCATTTTTTTCGCCGTTCCAATGCCATAAATTGCAGCAATCACTTGACGCAAGTCTCCATTTCCCGCCGTTTTCAAAAATTCTTTACCCTCATTAACCAAAGTAAAAGAAATCTCTGGATGAGCGAGGCTCAAACGATTGATAATATCTGTAATATGAGAAAGTTCAGCCTGTAAAGACTTGATATACTTGAGCCTTGCTGGTGTATTATAAAAAAGATTCGCAACAGAAATTTTTGTCCCTAACCGCTTTGCAAGTGGTTCTAAAGTTTCAATCGTCCCACCTTTAGCAATCAGTTTTGTCCCAGCTTCTTCCTGAGCATTACTTGTTTCAATCGTCATCTGACTGACAGAAGCGATTGACGGCAGAGCCTCACCCCGAAAACCGAGCGTTCTAATTCGAAATAAATCAGCTGAATCTTTGATTTTACTTGTCGCATGACGACGCAAAGCCAAAGCCACATCTTCTTTTTCTAAGCCCAAACCATTATCTGTGACTTCGATTAAGCGCAGGCCAGCCTCTTCAACACTAACGGTAATTTTACTGCTTCCAGCATCAATTGAGTTTTCGACTAATTCTTTGACAACACTAGCAGGCCGCTCAACCACCTCTCCAGCAGCAATTTGATTGGCGAGCGCTTCATTTAGTTCAATAATTTTTCCCACAATAATCTCGCTCTCTTGTTTTTATAAAATTAATTCTAATTATAACACAAAAAGCAAGGGCTCGCTTTTCATTTTTTACTGACAAAAAATGATAGACAAGATGAAAATTGTCTATCATTTTTGCATTAATTAGTAGTTTCCAAAATCGCGGTAACCATTATCAAAATTATTATAGTTGTTAAAAGCAAAAACTAATATGAAAATAAGAATCAAAATTGAAATCACAAATAATACAATTCCAATAATGAATGCAACAAATCCTGCTCGGTTCCAACCGTCCATGACCTTACGGAACTCTTCCTCATCACGATATTTATTATCTCGGTTTTCAAGTGCCCATTTTTCACCATGGAAACCAAAAACAATCATCCATACAATCCCAAAAATCCAACCTACCCATGGTACCAAAGTAAGTAGAATCAAAAGTCCCAAATAAGCGCGATTGGCAATCCCAAACCACATTGTTAAAGCGAAAGCTCCCCAGTTCCATTTGGTCTTAATTTCATCCCCCTCTTCAGATAAAGTCTGAACGGGAATATCAGCGTAGGCAGATTGTTTAGATAAATCCGGACTTACAATTGAACTAAAATCAGAAGTTTCACTTTCTTCTTGAAGAGGTTTTGAAATGACAGCTTCTTCAATCACCGGCTCAGAAACTTCTCCTTCTGCAATCACTGGTTCTGAGATTATTTCTTCTCCAATTTCAGCTTTAGAAGGCTCTTCTTGTGAAGTCTGATTTTCAGTTTTCGCCTCTACTACTGTCTCTTCTTGTCTTTCAGGACTCTCATTGATTTCTTGTCCTTGAATCTCTTTTTCATTTTCCATGTTAGCTCCTTTTTTCGTTAGCTCCGCTCAATTCATTTTTAAATGAATTTCTTTTAAACAATTATAGCGTTTTTTCTTAACTTATTTGTAAAATAAGCTTGTTACCTAATCAGAGTGAATCTTTAAGTTCCCACAAGAAATTCAAGGCTTCTCTTGCAGTCATATTATCAACATTCTGTCCTTTTATTTTTTCAATAATTTCAGAAGAATTTTCAGCAAAATCAAATAAACTGAGTTGTTCTTGTTCGTCAGCAATTTTTTTTGCTGGTAAAGGTTTATTTTCTAACTTCTGCAAAATCAAATCTGCTCGCTCTAACAAAGTCTGTGGCAGGCCAGCGATTTTTGCCACATGAATCCCATAGGATTTATCGGCTGGTCCATCTGTAATCTTATGCAAAAAGGTTACATTTCCATTTTGCTCCAAAGTTGCAACATGAACATTATCTAAATGATCAAGTTCTTTGTCTAAATCAGTCAATTCATGATAATGAGTAGCAAAAAGTGTTTTTGCTCCAATATATTCGTGAACATATTCAATAATCGCTTGAGCGAGAGCCATCCCGTCATAAGTTGCCGTTCCTCTCCCCAGCTCATCAAAGATAATCAAAGAGCGACTTGTCGCCTTTTGAATGGCATGATTGGACTCAGACATCTCAACCATAAAGGTTGATTCCCCTGAAATCAAGTTATCACTGGCACCAATCCGTGTAAAGATGGCATCAAAAATTGGTAAATTAGCTGTTTTGGCTGGGACAAAAGATCCAATCTGAGCCATAATCACTGTCAGAGCAAACTGACGCATATAAGTCGATTTCCCAGACATATTCGGACCTGTGATGAGCTGAATATCAGTTTGTTCAGGCAGTTCAATATCATTTGGGACATATTCTTGAGCTCCCATGACCGCTTCAACTACGGCATGACGTCCCCCTTTGATTTCAACAATTCTTGAGCCTTCTGTAAGCGTCGGACGGATATATCCTTGTTTTTCTGCAACCACAGAAAGACTTTGCAGACAGTCAATTTCAGCAATAGTTTTGGCTAGAGCTTGAAGTCTGCCAATATACTGTTCTGTTTCAGCCCGAAGTCCCATGAATAAATCATATTCCAGAGAAGATGATTTTTCACGCGCTTCCAGCATAATTTCTTCAATTTCAGTCAATTCCTGAGAACCAAAACGCTCAGAATTTTTCAGAGTTGCCTTACGATAAAAATGTTCAGGTACACTATTCAACTGACTTTGGGTGATATGGAAATAATAACCATCCTTGCGATTATAATCAATTCGCAGTGTAGAAATACCTGTTTTTGCTTTTTCATCTGCTTCCAATTTTGCAATCCACGAAGTTCCATTTTCAAGAGCCTCACGATATTTATCTAATTGAACATTGTAGCCTTTTTTAATAATGCCCCCTTCGGTAATCGTTCTTGAGGCATTTTCACTAATGGCAGAATTAATCAAGCCAGACAATTCCGGAATTTCATCTAATTGGCTTCTTAACTCATTTAAGGACGTTTCATCAAGAACTTCCAAAATATTTTTGATGGCAGGCACATTTGATAAGGAATTAGCCAGCTGCAAAAAGTCAACAGGAACAGCCTTACCAAAAGAAACCCGAGAAGCTAAACGTTCTAAATCGTAAACTCCTTTAAGTGCCTCTATTAAATCAGAACGTTCAAAGAAATGGTCTAAGAAAACTTGGACAATTTCCATTCTTTTTTGAATAGCTGAATTTGAAACTAAAGGACGGTCAATCCACGAACGTAACATGCGCGTCCCCATCGCTGTTTTTGTTTCATCAAGCAACCAGTAAAGGGTCCCATGTTTTTTGTTTTCTCTTTTATTTGCTGTCAGCTCTAAAGAAGATTTCGTCGCAAAGTCCATTTGCAAAAAATCTTTAATTTCATAGTGCTCAACTTCTTGTAAGTGACTCAAGTCACGCATTTGCGTTTCTTTAACATAAGCCAATAATTTTGAAGCGGCTTGATTTTCTAAGGCGGTCAGTCCTGATAATTCTATCAGTAAATTTTCAGGAATCTCAAATTGTTCTGAAATCAAAAGATTCATTTGTCTTTCAAAAACTTTTACTTGAGCCTCATCTAAAGGAAAACCAACAACAATCTCACGCGCTTTGAGCGAGGCAATTTCCCCGACGACTGCTGAAAATTCACTGAGTTCCGTTACTTTGAATTCCCCAGTTGATAAGTCCATATAAGAGAGGGCGTAACGTTTAGCTTTAAAATCAATCGCTACTAAGAAATTATTATCAACTGAATTTGCAGTATCAATTGTCGTCCCTGGTGTAATGACTTGTGTCACGGCACGTTTGACAATTCCTACCGCTTTTTTCGGGTCTTCCATTTGCTCAGCAACTGCCACTTTATAGCCTAAGTCAACCAATTTATCAATATATTCAGTTGCCGCATGGTGGGGCACCCCAGCCATCGGAATTGGATTTTCGGAATTCTTGTTTCTTGAAGTCAGGGTCAACTCTAATATTTGAGCGGCATTTACCGCATCCTCATAGAAAAGTTCATAAAAATCACCCATCCGAAAGAGCAAAAAAGCATCGGGATAATCCTGTTTGATGTCTAAATATTGTTGCATTCCTGGTGAAATTTTTTCAGCCATTTTTTTCTTCCTATCCCATCTAAATTATACTGACAAAAGATACTAACCTATCTGTCAGCAAGTCTGTCAGTATTTTTTCATTACATTTCTACTGACAGATTTTCTTCAGCATTTTTTATTCACCAGTTCCTAGCAAAAGATTTACTTTTTCTTCTAATTCACCGGTGATATACTGCACCAAATCATTCACATCTTCTAATTTTGTGGCATAATCCTCAACTAAGGGGTGATGTTTGATTCGTTTTTCAATCATTTGGGCAGCTTGTGATGTTTTTTTATAGGCCTGTATTTTGCCAATTTTTTGATATAAAACAGCTTCTTTTTGTAAATTTTTCATTTCATCTTGTGATTTAAAAAGTTCTTGATTTGCCATCAATGCTTCTTCTGCTTGTTGAAATTCTTTAACATAATCGAGATTTTTAATTTTCTTAACAAGCAAGTCCACTAAATCATCATAGTGCATTCTCAAGCCCTCCTTCAATTTTCATTAATTACTAATTATTTCTTTCATTAAAACTCTTAGACTTTATAAGATAATTATAACATTTTTTCAATCAATCCATAACCTGTTTTTTGATATCTGTAAAAAAAGCCTGAATAATCAGGCTTTTTTTATTTTGACTTTATCATTCTGGGCGATGTCCCTCTGGCCACCAAAGTTTAATCAAAGCTTGTGTTCCATCATTTTCAAAACCTTTGTCAGCTAATTGCTCATAAAGTTCCTTTGCCCCTTTAGTTGCCGGAAGTTCAAGATTCATTTTATCAGCCTCAGCAAGTGCAATCCCTAAGTCCTTGATGAAATGCTTAACAAAAAATCCAGCACTATAATCTTCACGGAGTATACGAGGACCATAATTAGCTAAAGACCAAGTGGCACCTGAACCTCCTCCAACAGTATTTAAAACTTTGTCCAAATCTAATCCAGCTTTTTGGGCATAAGCTAAAAGCTCTGTCATTCCAGTCATTGTTCCTGCAATACAAATTTGATTAGCCATTTTGGTATGTTGACCACTCCCAGCCACACCTTGATGAGTGATTGTTTTTCCCATTTTTTCAAACAAAGGCAAAGCTTTTTGATAAGTTGCCAAATCACTACCAACCATAATGGTCAATGTCGCATTTTTGGCCCCCAAATCGCCACCAGAAACAGGAGCATCAAGTGTAAAGGCACCAGCTTTTTTGGCTTCTTGATAAATTTCTTGAGCCAAAGTCGGTTCAGTTGTGGTCATATCGATAAGAATTTTTCCTGAACAATCATTTTAAAAAATTCCTTCTGTACCAAAATAAACTTCGCGAACATCCTTAGGATATCCAACAATTGTAATAACAAAATCGGCTTGGGATACGGCCTTTTGTTGATTTTCAGCATAAACTGCCCCACGCGCTACAAGACCATCCGTTTTTGATTTTGTACGATTATAGACAATTAAATCATGCCCAGCGTCCATCAGATGACCTGCCATAGCAGCTCCCATCACGCCTGTACCAATAAATGCAATTTTTGACATAAGCTCTCCTTTTAATTATCAGACTTCTAAAATCTGTTTAATTTAGTTTTGGTAATCACGACGTTTACGGGCTTTATCACCCCGCAAACGTTTGATTTTCCGATTACGATATTCATCTAACTGATAAGTTTTCAACCATTTTTCAATAGCCACTCGTGAATTCCCTGTTTCTTCGCCAATACTTGATAAAGAACGTAAAGGATTTTCATCAATGATTTTCTCTAGTTCTTCTCTTGTTAGTCTAGTCATAATTTTCCATCTCTTAAAAAGCTCAAAAGAGCAAAAAACGGCCAGCTTCCAGCCAACCGTCCACTTAATCATGGGGAAGAAGGGATTTGAACCCTCACGCGATTTCTCGCACATGCACCTGAAGCATGCGTGTCTGCCATTCCACCACTTCCCCTTCGGGTCATAACCTTGTCCTTTTACGTAAGTCGCTTAAGTGACTACTCCAAAGGCACTTCCCCTTCGGGGGACCTTATCCTTTTTGTAACTCACCTTGATGAGCCGTAAGAGATAAGCCCCACAACACTTTTCTATAATATCAGTTTCATAGAAAAAATGCAAGTTGAAAATCCGCTATGACGCCCTATCTAAGCACCTCCATGCCCTACAAACATTGCAACAATTAATATAATCAAAACCAAAGTTGTAATTGCCACATAGAGTTTATCTCCTTCTTTAGCAAAAGCCACAATTGAAGCAACCACTCGCAAAACAGGAGTCAAAATTAAGAGGAATAAACCAGTCATTAACCAAGCCAATGCTTTAAATTCAACTAAACCACTTAAAATTTCCTTAAATTTATCTGGCCAAACTCCTTCAGCGTAGCCTGAATGACCACTTAAAAGAAACATCAAAATTCCAATAATAATGACTGTAGTACTCACGAATACACCAACACGAAGAATTTTCCCGATATTTCGCTCTATTTTGAGTAATTCTTCTTTTGTCAATTCTTTACTTACCATTAGAATGATACCCCCAATCCTTTAAGCAACATTTGCAATGCCATAATTAAAATAACTGGAATGAAAATCAAACGAATTGTTTTCGCTGGCAATTTAGGCATAATTTTTGAACCTAAAGCAGCACCAGCAACAATCCCTATAGCAAGAGGTCCTGCTAAACTTGGATTAACATAACCATTGAAAAAATAAACCGTTGCAGAAGCTGCCGCCGTCACCCCAATCATCAAATTTGAAGTCGCTGTTGACGCTTTTAAAGGCATTTTCATCATTGAATCCATCGCCATAACCTTGAAGACACCTGAACCAATCCCCAAAAGTCCCGATGCCACACCAGCACCAAGCATAACAGCCGCACCGCCAGGAACTTTTTCTACTTGGTAAGGAATCTCTTTGCCAAGTTGCTTATCATAATAGCTTGAGTTTAATTTTAATTTTTCAGCTATTTTATCTGACTCAACATTTTGAACGACTTCTTCACCTTTGTGCATTTTTCGCCACATATTGTAGCCTTGGAAAATCAAAAGGCAACCAAATAAGATATTCAAAATCGTAGCATCAAAAAATCCAGCTAGGACTGCACCAACTAAACCACCAATTGTGGTAAATATTTCTAAAAACATAGCCGTACGGACATTAATCATATCATCTTTCAAATAAGAAATGGCTGCACCAGAACTTGTTGCAATAACGGCAACAATACTTGCACCAATGGCGTATTTAATATCCACACCAAAAAATGTCGTAATAACAGGCGTGATAATAATTCCACCCCCAAGACCCAAAATTGAGCCAAAAACCCCTGCGACGAAACCAAGAAGTAACATCAACAGAGTAAATACTAATAAAGACATGTGTTCTCCAATCTAACATCCCTATTCTACCAAAAACTTTTTAAAGCTGCTTGTTCGTTTGATTAAGAAGCTTATCAAGAACATTTAAATCTTATTCTATTTTTTACAATACCAATTTATGATATAATTCTTATAAGATTAATGCTTCACAAGAGTTTTTGAGGCAACTTATTGGAGGTTAAAATGAATAGACAAGAACTTGAAGCGCGACTTCGTCAGGAGTTAGCCATTCGCTTTTATAATGCTAAAGTAGCCGAACGTGAATATAGTGAGGCTGAGTTTCAAGAAATGAAAGCAGAACTTAAAGCTGATATTGAACAGTATGCTCATGACTATGTCAACGAAAGTAATGCTAATGGTTAAATTTTACTGACAGAAATTCTAATAAGTCTGTCAGTGAATTAGGATTTCTAATTTTAATGATATCTAGCTTTTTATTTCTGTCAGTAAATAAATTATTGTTTTTTAAAAAAGGAAAAAATATGACCGAACAAAAACAAGCACTTTTCACCATTTTTGGAGCAACTGGTGACCTCGCTAAGAGAAAGCTCTACCCTTCACTCTTTCGTCTTTTCAAAAAAGGCGAATTGGCTGAAAATTTTGCCGTAATTGGAACAGCCCGTCGTCCTTGGACAAATGATTATTATCGTGAAGTTGTTTTAGAATCAATCAAAGATTTGATGAATTCAAAAACAGAGGCCGAAAACTTCGCAAGCCATTTTTACTATCAAAGTCATGACGTTAGTGACAGTTCACATTATGTTAATTTGAAAGACTTGGGCGAAAGTCTACGTAAACAATATAAAACAGCTGGAAATCAAGTTTTCTTTCTCGCCATGGCTCCCCAATTCTTTGGCACTATTGCCGAACACCTCAAATCAGAAAATATTTTGACAGGTGAAGGTTTTGAACGAATCGTTATCGAAAAACCATTCGGTACAAGTTACAATACTGCAAAATCACTCAATGACAGCCTCTCTAAAGTTTTTACTGAAGAACAAATCTTCCGAATTGACCACTATCTCGGTAAAGAAATGATTCAAGCTGTTTCAGCTGTACGATTTGCCAACCCTATTTTTGAGTCTATTTGGAATAATCAGCACATTGACAATGTCCAAATAACTTTTGCTGAATTTATCGGCGTTGAAGACCGCGGAGGTTATTACGAAACTTCTGGTGCTTTGAAAGATATGATTCAAAATCACGTTTTACAGGTCCTCAGTCTGATTGCGATGGAAAAACCTCAAAAATTTGATGAAGCCCATATTGTCAAAGAAAAAGTTAAGGCACTCAATACCATGCGTCAATATTCTCCAGAGGAAGCTTTAAATAACTTTGTACGTGGTCAATATGTAGCTGGTCGCTTTGATGGCGAAGATTACTCAGGCTATCGTGAAGAAGATTCCGTTGCTCCAGATAGCCGAACTGAAACTTTCGCCGCAGGGAAGTTTGTTATTGATAACGAACGTTGGTCAGGTGTTCCTTTCTATGTTCGCTCAGGAAAAAGAATGACTGAAAAAGGAACTCGCATTAATATTGTATTCAAAAAAGACCCTGATAATCTTTTTGCTGACAATTGCGATGACCAGTCTGTACAAAATATTTTAACTATTTATATTCAACCAACAGAAGGTTTTTCACTTTCTGTTAACGGCAAAGCAGCCGGTCAAGGTTTCCACTTAGAACCTTTGCGCTTGAATTTCCGTCACGACAGTGAATTCCTTGGAAATTCTCCTGAAGCGTATGAAAAACTCTTTTTAGATGTTCTTAATGGAGATGGTACGAACTTCTCTCACTGGGAAGAAGCCGCTCGTGCCTGGGAACTTATTGATGTTATTCGCGAAGCTTGGGATAAAGAAACCTCTGAACTCCCAACTTATGCCGCTCGTACTATGGGACCTAAAGCTGCCTTTGATTTACTCGAAAAAGAAGGGCATGAATGGGCTTGGCAGCCTGATGTCTGGTATCAAGAACGTGGTTACTACGATAAATAATAAATAAAAAATCCTATCAGTAAGCAAGATAGGTTTTTTTACGTTTTCCACAAACTTTTACACAGTTTTCCACATATTTGTGGAAAGACTTCACAATTCTGTGGAAAACTTTATGTTTTCAATAGTAAAATAGGATAAAAAAAGGACTTTACTTGTGGATTTATTTTTCCACAGGTAAAATTCCTTTTAATTTTTTTATAGACTTGTTTTCCACACAGGTTCACCGTCACGTTTTATCAATTTGCTCCAAACTCGTCGTTCACGCCAACGGTTAACTTGAGTACTCCAAGCATCTGATTCGACCAAAGGTTTCACCAAAATACTTCTCACGCCAGCTCTGTGAGCAGCTCTGATATCTGTCATTAATTGGTCACCAACCATAATCACATTTTCAGGACGCTCATCAAGTAATCTTAAAGCTTTTTTTATCCCCCAGGCAAAAGGCTTCATTGCTCGCCAGATATAATCAACCCCAAACTTTTCCACAGCTCGAGCGACTCTTGCTTGTTTATTATTTGATACAACAACAACTTTCAAGCCATTCTCACGCATTTCTGAAAGCCAAGCCAAAAGCTCTGGAGTTCCGTCAGGATTATCCCAGGCAATTAAAGTATTGTCCAAATCCACCATTACTGCACGAACATTTAGTGCTTGTAGACGTTTCGGATCCAGTTGATAGACAGCTTCCACTAAATAATCAGGCTTATAATTATCAATTTTCATGCCCTTATTATATCAAAAACTGACAGAAATTCCTGTTTTCCTCCCTAGAATTACTGACAGCTCTATCATCAGTAAACAGAATCATCAAATTAATGACAGAAGAAAAAAGTCGCATCAAGCGACTTTTTCTTATTTAAACTTATCAAAGAATCCTTTTTTACCAGAACCAGAAACTTCAATACCACTTGCCTTGGCAAAAGCTTGAAGAGCTTCTTTTTGAGCTTGGTTCATGTTCTTAGGAGTGACAATATTAATAATGACATATTGATCACCATTACCAGAACCACGGAGTTTTGGAGCTCCTTTTCCTTTTAGACGGAAATTAGCGCCAGTTTGTGTTCCCGCAGGAATTTTTAATTTCACATTACCATGTACAGTTGGAACTTCAACTTCATCCCCTAAGGCCGCTTGAACAAAGTCCATCGGCATCTTATAGTAGATTTCTGCGCCATCGCGTTCAAATTTATCTGAAGCTTCTACTTGGAAGACAACATACAAATCACCGTAAGGGCCACCATTTACACCAGCATCACCTTGACCTTGTAAACGCATTTTTTGACCAGTTTCAACACCAGCAGGTACAGTCACTTTAACAGTATGTGCAACTTTTTCATGACCTGAACCATGACAAGTTGTACATTTTTCTTTAATTTCCTTACCTGTTCCATGACAGACATCACAAGTTGTTTGAGTTTGCATCCGACCAAGCGGTGTATCACGAACAACATTAATTTGTCCACGACCTCCACACTTATGACAAGTTTCCGGATGCGTTCCAGCTTTCGCTCCTGAGCCATCACAAGTATGACAGAGTTCTTCACGATTATACTTCACTTGCTTTTCAACACCGAAAATAGCTTCTTCAAATTTTAAATTGATTCGATATTGTAAATCATCACCCTGACGTGGTACATTTGGATTAACTTGCGCTCCTCCTCCACCAAAGAAACTTGAGAAGATATCCTCAAAACCACCGAAACCGCCAGAAGCTCCGCCAAAGCCTGAGAATCCAGAAGCTCCACCGAAACCGCCGCCGCCAAAGCCACCATTAGCTCCCGCTTCACCATATTGGTCATAGGCTGCTCGTTTTTGTTCATCAGAAAGCGTTTCGTAAGCTTCTTGAACCTCTTTGTACTTATCCTCAGCACCCTCTTCTTTATTTAAATCGGGGTGATATTTTTTGGACATTTTACGATAAGCTTTTTTTATTTCATCTTGACTGGCATTTTTATCAACACCCAGTCGTTCATAATATTCAGTATTATTCATTTCTAAATTACTCACTTCCTTTACTAAATCAATTTTTCAATAGCACTATTTTACCACGTTTTTCCACTTTTGGCAAAAAAATTAGCACTCTTTTTATCAGAGTGCTAATTTTATTTTAAAAATTCAATCGCAAATTGATTTGTTTCATTGTAAACTGAGGCAACCGTAGATTCAGCTAACCAGTATTTCCCTTTGATTGGGTCAGTTACATGAAACTCTTTTGTCGCTTCATTGTAGCCATCTAATATTACTGCATGAGTATTAACCACGACCTTATAACCGTAGTATTCATCATAAGTAATATCAGGACTATCAAAATCAATTGTCACCCACATCTCAACTAAATGTTCTGATAGAACAGCTTGTTCAATTGCATCCAGACTCTGACCAGACAAATCAGCCACCTGAATATTATTATCTTGAGCGAATTTCATCAGAGCGGCTGGCCAAATTGTCGGAAATCCTCCATCAGGAATCTCATCATCAGCTGGCCACGGATTCCCAGCATAACCACTGTTAGGATCGCCTCCCCAGCCAACATAAGGTAAATCTTCAATCCAATCAGTCACTGTTTTCCCTTGCGTTTTATCCAGATAAACCAGAGCATTATAAAAAGAAACAATTTCACACCCCTGGTAAGCACCAATGTTAAGCTGATTTATATTTCCTGTTTTCATTAAAACATAATCATCTTTTCCTTGACTATCCGTTTTATAAAATGTTTTGGATGCAGGGCTTAATTGTTTGTCCTCTTGATTTTTTGGATTCAACAAATAGGTCACAAGAACTAACAAAGCCACAAGAACGAATAAAATTACGATATTTTTTTTAAAAAGTTTTTTCTTTTTAATTGTCATCTAGTAGGTCATTTTTTCCCATCATGGATAAAGTTCGATGTACAGTTTCAGCTTGTGCATCAATTATATTATATTCTTTTGTTAAATCATAAGCATCATACAAAACTGACAGTTCTGTGCAGCCTAATATCGTTACTTCACAGTTCATTTTAGAAGCAACATCAGATAAAATTTCATGATAAAGTTCAAAGTTGAGATTTCTATTTTCCTTGACTTCTTGATAAATCAATCGATTAACTTTTTCTTGTAACTCTTCATCTGGAATTACCGCTTCATAACCTTGTTCTTCCAAGGCCTCACGATAAACTCCCGTCAAAATCGTTCCTTCTGTTGCCAAAACAGCGACTCTCTTAGCATCCGAAAAGTGACGACCAATACTATCAACCGCAATCCGAGGCATATGTAAAATTGGAATCTCTGTCGCCTTTTGCATTTCATCAAAATAATAATGAGCAGTGTTACAAGGAACCACAAAGAACTTTGGTGAAAGTTGACTATGAATTTTTATATCATCAATCAATTTTTCTTCCGGATTTTCTAATGAAGGATTTTTAATATACTCTGTCCGGTCAGGAATCGTCGCATGGTTAACCACGATATAATTTAAATAATCCTGATCACGATGAGCTTCTGTTCGTTTATTCAAAGTATGAATAAAACTTTCGGTAGCAAGAGTACCCATTCCTCCCAAGATTGTAAAGAAGTTTTCCATCACATCCCCCTGTCCTTCTTATTCTTAATTTTTATTTGTGAAAATATGTTTTAAAGGCCCCAATATAACGATGGAAAGCATACTTCATCAAAAGGTAACGCTTAGGAGAGTTATCCTTGGAATAAAATAAAGTTGTTCCATAGTTTCCTGAGCTAACAAAACGACGAATTTCCTCTTTAAAGCTCGGATTCACATATTTAAGCAATACTTTTTTAGGAACTCCCAACCAAAGCTTAGTCCCTTTACCATAAACTGTTTCAGTAAAAGCTTCGTTGTAAATACGGTCAGCCACCAAATAACGGGTCAAATTATACCCATTTAAGGTAACATAAAATGAACTGCGCCCTTGACGTAAGTTAATTTCAAAAAGTTTATAAGAACCATCACGCGGATCATACTTCATATCGAAATTCGCAAAGCCTGTGTACTCAATTTTCTCAAGAAATTCCTGAATTTGCTGATAGACTTGTTCATTATAATCAGGCAAAATCGCAACATAGTTTCCAATTGCTTTTGGACTTGGATCTTCAAGCAAAGGATGACCTAAACACATCATTCTTACCTTATGATTTTTATCTACATAAGCATTCAAAACGCGCATATTTTCATCGCCACCAGGAATAAAGTCTTGGATAATCATTTCATCAGGATAACCGGCTTCATAACAACGATGAAGCATTAACTTCATTTCTTCATTTGATTCAATCGTGAAAGCCTTCTTTTGTCCTTCAAAATGAACGTCCAAGTAAGAAATGGAATTCCCTGGTTTTAAAATCATTGGGTAAGGGAAAGTTAAACTGTCCACTAGAGAATCTATTTCTGATTCAGGATTAACCAATACCGTTTTAGGATATGGCAAGCCATACTGCTCACAGATATTGTAAAAATCAGGTTTATTTTCTAATTGTTGATAAAGAGAGTACTCAATATAAGGCACTTCAAAAAATTCGGAAAGTTCATCACGATATTTCGAAGCAAGTAAAGCATAGCCATCCCCACAAGCCACTAAAAGATATTTTTTATGATCATCCTTATGTTTACTTGCGAAATCACGAAGAACTTGGATAAAAGTTTCCTCATGGTCAAAATTTTCATGTGTTTGCACTTCAACGATTTTCGAATACTTTGTGGGTGCCAATCCAGAAGCACTTAAAGCAAGGGAAGTAATCCCAAATTCTTCATGAAATGAACGAGCCATTCCATATACGTTGATATCAGAACCTAACAGAATAGGTTGAAATTCAATTGTTTGTGACACAAAAACCTCCCTTAAAAATTAACCACAGCAGGTTTTTCACCATTATTGATGAAGTAAACATCATACCAAGTCAAGAATGAATAAATTGTCCAGAGTTTACGACGAGCATCATTTTTATCTGCAAAGTTATCATCCAACATCTTCAAAAGTTTTTCTTGGTCGAAAAATTCTGCAACAAAGTCTTGTTCAAACAATTGACGAACAACTTTATAATACTTCTCTTCCCTTAACCAGTCTTTAATTGGCACTGGGAATCCCAATTTTTTACGATTTGACCATTCTTCTGGCAAATGACGACGAGCTGCTTGACGGAAAGCATATTTTGTATTGTGTTCATTCAAAAGGAATTTAGAAGGAATTTGTTCGGCTGTGTGCATCAATTCAATGTCTAACAATGGGACACGTAATTCAAGTGAATGTGCCATAGCCATTTTATCTGCTTTAAGCAAGATATCTCCTGGCATCCATTGGTGCATATCAAGATATTGCATTTTACGAAGTTCAGAACCTTCTGGTGCTTTTTTATAAGTTTTTCCAACAATTTCTTTGACTGTTAGAGCCGCTTGAAATTCTTCTTTCAAAAGCTCAACTGATTCAGACTCATCAAATACTTTTGCTTGCCCGATGAAGAAGTCCTCAGCTGGTGCAAGTGATTCATATAGATGCTTTTGTCCTTTGAAATGTTTATTTTCAATTCCACGAGCAATTGAGAAACGTAAAGATTTTGGTAATTTCTTCAAACCTTCTGCAAAAACACGAACCGCGCGAGAATTGGTACTAAATCCATAAGACTCATAACCAGCAAAGAGCTCATCTGCTCCTTCACCACTCATTACAACCCGTACATCACGAGCTGCCAATTCAGCAAGGAAAAAGAGAGGAACACAAGAAGGATTTGAATCTGGTTCATCTAAATAATATTGAATTTGTGGGAAATATTTAAAAGCTTCGTCCCCATGAATTTCACGAGAAGTATTATTCAAACCAATCATATCAGTTAATTGTTTGGCTTGTTTAGACTCATTGAAAGTTCCTTGACCGAAACCAATAGAATAAGTGTGTTCAGGACGAAGCGTTGAAGCAACATAACTAGAATCTACACCACTTGATACAAAAGCACCCACTTCAACATCAGCGAACTTATGAGCATCAACAGAACCCAAAACGGTCTTATCAATCAAATCAATTGATTCTTCCAAGCTCATATCTTTTTCATCAACTTTCATATCCCAATAAGGCTTAATATCTAAAACCCCATCTTTATATGTAAAGTAGTGTCCTTCTTTGATACGAAAAACATTTTTAAAGAAAGTTTCATCAAGAGCAGAATATTGGAAAGTCATATAAGGTTTCAAAGCTTCTTTATTTAATTCTTTTTTGAAGTTTGGATGTTTCAAAAAGCTTTTAATTTCAGAACCATACATGAAAGTTCCGTTCATTTGAGTATAGTAAAGAGGCTTGATCCCGAAATGATCGCGTGCACCAAACAATTCTTGTTTTTCTCTATCCCAAATCACGAAAGCAAACATTCCACGAAGTTTTTGAAGAAGCTCTACACCGTATTCTTCGTAACCATGTAAAAGCACTTCTGTATCAGCATGAGTAGTAAAATCATGACCTTTAGAGATAAGGTCTTCACGCAATTCACGGAAATTATAAATTTCGCCATTAAAGGTTATAAGTTTAGTTTTATCTTCATTAAAGATAGGTTGATCTCCACCCTCAAGGTCAATAATACTCAGGCGACGAAAACCAATTGCTGCTCCTTCGTCAATAAATTCACCTGAACTACTTGGACCTCGGTGAGCGATTGTATCCATCATTTCTTCTAAAGTTTTTGATTTATCATTTTGATCCATCCGGTCAATAAAGCCGACAATTCCACACATTTGTATCTATCCCCTTATCATTTTTCCTTATTATTATACCACAATAATAAAAAATGATTTGACAGAAGGAAAATTATTCCCCACTATCAAACCACTATTTTTTATTTATTAAGACTTTTTTCTAGTTTGGCATCAAGAAAGTAACACCAGACGCACTTACAGTACGTTCATGTCCCCACCAAGTTGTACCATATCCGCCTTCTTTGATAGTAATTGTACCATCTGAATTAACTGATTTTACAATAGCTACGTGACCGTAAGGTGAGTTTGCATATCCAACAAAATCAGCTGAGAAGCTTGATACGATAACACCAGGAGCAGCTCCTACAACATGGAGTACGCCTTGGGCAGGTCCATTAGAAGCCCATTGTCCACCATTACCAGGCATGATATTTCTGATATAAATTCCTTGTGCAGCAAAGTATTGCCATACATAGTCAGTACATCCACCACCAGCATAAGGATTTCCAATTGGTGAACTATTTATACCGCTACCACCAGTAGATGGAGGTGTTGGTGTTGGTGTTGGTGTTGGTGTTGTATCATTGTTAGAGCTAGAGCTACTTGATGAAGTAGAACTGCTTGAACTTGATGATGTATTATTGCTACTTGTACTTGAACTCGATTGTGAAGCTTGTGCTTGGCTAGATGAAGCAGAAGCTGATGAAGTTGCTGCTTCTACAGCTTTAGCAGTTGCTGCTGTTGAAGCTGCTTGTGCTTGTGCTGCTTCTTTTTGTTGAGCTTCATAAGCCGCTTGTTTTTTAGCTGCTTCTTGAGCTGCTTTTTCTGCAGCCGCTTTTTCATCTAATAAAGCTTGTTTTTTATCTTGTGCAGTTGCAATTGTTGCTTGATAGTTCAAAGTCGCAACTTTGAGTTCAGCTTGTTGTGAAGTCAATTCTTGAGCTTGAGAATCCAAACTTTGTGAAAGAGAAACGAACTGGTTGTAGTTCTTTTTAACAGTTTCTGACTTTTGGCTAAGCTCTTTTTGCTCTTTTTCTTGTTGTTCCAACATTTGTTTGTTGGCACTAGAAACAGTAGCAATAGCTGTTACTTTTTGAATAACATCTGTCAAAGATTTTGAATTAACAACAGTATCCATATAATTTGTTGCTGAGCTGTTAACTTGAGCACTACGTGCTTGAGCTTCCAATGTCTTTGTGCGTTCTTTGATACTTTCGTTCAAAGTAGCAATTTGAGCATTAAGTGCTTTAGCTTCGCTTTCGATTTTAGCGATTTGTGCTTTAGTACTTGTTTGCTTTTGTTGTAAGCTGTCAACTTTTGATTGCAAGCTATCAACTTGTGCTTGTGCTTGTGCTTTAGCAGATTGCGCGCTTGAAATTGTCGCATCTTGTTTAGCAATATCTGAATTTGTGTCAGCGTAAACCCCTGACAACGGCGCTGCAGCAGAAAGTACCACTGTAGACATTAAAATAGCTGAGATAATCTTTTTTTTCATAACTGTTCTTTTTTAATTTTTCCTCCCATTAAGTTCGGTTGAATAAACATATTATACTATTCCTGCCCCACCATAATATTTCTTTATGATTACAAAACACTTTCTAATTGTATCTTACATGACTTTTCTTTAATCTGTAAAAGATTTCTAAAGGGAATTGTAAGGCTACAGCTAAGATAATATTGAGCAAGAGTGTAGGCGCTAACTGGTAAACAACAAATTTGATAAACTGAAGTTGGGCAAATCCGAAAGCTGTCATAATGATTGCACTAAAAACCTCAAAAGCGGTCACAATAATAATTGTTGTAAAAAGCCTTGTCCAGCGATTAGTAAATATAGTTATTTGTATATTATATACAAAAAGAGCAATAAGTGGGAACAATAAGGTCGCAATTCCGTAAATACCTAAATAATAGCTATCATAGATTGCACCCAAAATCGCCGCTAAGATAACGATATAGCTTGGTCTGTGCTGAGTGACACTATACATTAGAAAAATCAAAAATAAATGACTCACTGGTACCCACGTCCCACTGCTTAACCCCGTTAAAAGATGGGTAATCTGACCGTCCAAAATCATTAACAAAAAAAGAATAATTGGACTAAAAAATTGAAATGTAAATCGACTCACTACTTAATTCCTTGTATTCTAGTTATTTTCTAAACAAATTGATGTTTATGTTTAACCTGTAAAAAGTCATCTTTTAAATTACTGACCGTCAATTTTGCTCTTAATAACAAAGACAAATCTAATATCATAAAGATTCGTTTCGGGTTTAACATAGACCATTTTGCCAAGTCCATCACTGTCTTGCTTTTCGCCAATGACAGTCCCTATCAAAAGTCCACTTGGTGTTCCACCCTCACTGCCTGAGTTAGTACCCAAACCACTGGTAAATACCGAATCACCATTTTTGAATTTTCCTTGAGAATCTATATTCTTAATAACATAGGCTTGTTGTTGAGAATCATAACTACTCAAAATACCATAAATTGGAGAACCGTCACTTTCAATTCTGACAGGAATTTTATTTTCAATTCCTTTAGATGAGCTTAACAGAGCAACTTTTGCGCTACTTTTATTGACTTGGGTAACGCGCCCGACAACACCAACATTCGCCATTACAATCATGCCATTTTTCAAGCCATCCTTGCTTCCGCTATCAATAACCAGTGTATCATTCCATGACGCTGGCTCACGAGTAATGACATTAGCTGCAACTGTCTGATAGTCAGTAAGTGTTTCTTGAAGTTTCAGAGCTTTCTTTAATTCTTTATTCTCCGACTCAAGACCACTTAATTTATTATCATCATCTTTTGATTTTGCTAGTTGTGTTTTCAGGCTTTGATTTTGCTGATAAGTATCCATCAAGTTTGAAAGCTCATTTGCTTTGTCTTGTACAAAATGGATTGGTGCAACAAGAACTCGGTCAACAAAACTCGTCCCGTCATTAATTGTTTGGGTCATTGCTGACGGATTTTTATTGGACTTAAAATTTTTGGCTGAAATAAAAATTGCTGACATCGCTGCAATAATGATAATGAGTGCAATAATAATAAGCTTACTTAAGTTAATTTTTTTCACTATTCTAGGTTCCCTTCAGTAATATGTTTCAAACCCTTCTCTTTTAGGTTCGAAAGCCATGTGATTTCACATCGCTTTTTGCCCAATGCAAAAACACCTCTTATAACATCTCTCTTCTTGAATTATCTTTTTTTCACTATGATCATTGTATAAGTTCTTCTTACTCGTACCTTATTTTATCAAATTTGACAGAATTTTGATAGAATAGTAGTAATAAATTTTTGTAAGCGGTTTTCACATGATGAAATATTTAACTTTTATCATGTAAATCAATTTGGGGGGAAAATTTTTATGAATCATATTCCAGTTTTTGGCGAAAAGAATGAAGGAAAAGACTATCAAGCAAGATATGGCGTCTACTCAATTGTAGCAAGAGAGAACAAAGAAATTTGCCTTGTTCAAGCCCCTAACGGAGCTTACTTTCTTCCCGGAGGTGAAATTGAAGCTGGAGAAGATCAAGAAAAAGCGCTTCACCGTGAACTTATGGAAGAATTGGGAGCTACTGCTGAAATCGGAGAATTCCTAGGCCAAGCTGATGAGTATTTTTATAGTTCACATCGAAATAAATATTTTTATAATCCTGCTTATATCTATGAGACTAAAAATGTTCACTTTGATTCTAAACCACTCGAGGATTTCAATCACATCAGTTGGTTTGATCCAGAAACAGCTATCAGCAAACTCAAACGTGGCTCCCATAAATGGGGAGTTCAAGAATGGTTGAAAAAATAAAAAATCGTCAGTAAGACGATTTTTTTATTGACTGATTATTTTTACTCCGTCAGAACCGGCGACAATCACTTTTTTCACCATATCATTAAAGAGACCATGTTCCACAACTCCGACCATTAAATCAAGTTCATCAGCAAGTTTTTGGGGATTTTCAATTTTTGCAATATGAAGGTCAATAATAAAGTGTTGCATATCTGTTATTAATTTCTCCCCTTCCTCATTTAAACGCCAAGTGGGAGCATAAGCAGCTCTTTCAAACTCTTTAAATAATTGCTCTGAGCCATAACGAATAACTTCTACCGGAACTTTAAAAGAACCAAGATTTTCTGATAATTTACTCTCATCAACAATCCAAATATAATCTTTTGAGTAAGTGGCAACGATTTTTTCCATTAAAAGTGCCGCTCCGCCTCCTTTAATACCATTCAAGTGAGAATCAATTTCGTCCGCTCCATCAACAGTCAAGTCAACATAATCTACTTCATCAATTGAAGCTAAAGGAATTCCCAGCGCTTTTGCTTGTTCACTTGTCACACTAGAAGTTGTCACGCCTGTAATTTCTAATTGTTCTTCAGCAACTCGTCTCCCTAATTCTTCTACAAAATAGGCTGCTGTTGACCCTGTTCCTAAGCCGACAACCATTCCTGATTTAACAAATTCAGCCGCTTTTATCCCAACTTGTTTTTTTAAATTTTCCATTTTACCTCCTTGAATATTTCGATATCACGCTGACTTAATTATAGCAAAAAAGCTACTTAAAGTAGCTTTTTTATTTATTTATATTAACTAATATATTCTTCAAGGTATTGAGGATTATAAATCATAATTTTATTATCAATCACTCCAATTACTTTTTCATCCTTTAAATCATGAAGAATACGGTTAACACTATTTCGTGTAGAAATGCCACAAAAACCTGCAATATCTTCATTAGTGACAGTAAAATCAATCAGAATTCCATCTTTTTTTCTTATTCCGAAATCATCAATCAAACTGTGAAGACAAGCGCAAACCGCTCCCTTCTTACCATTGATTGTCATCTTTTGAAGAATTTCTAAATTAAGTGCTAGTCTTCGTTTATAAAAGTCATCAACAACTCTGAATAAATTCAAATCCTCACGAACCCAATTCCAAAAATCACTGCGTGAAATTTTGTAAAAACTGGCTGTTGGAGACTCAATTCGTACATTAAATAATGCTGAAATTCCATCGTTTTGTTTCTCTTCCAATAAAGAAACAAAGTCTGGCTCCGCAACATAGGCAATATTAAATTCACGACCATCTCTTAAAATATTGCTAATCTTCGCTACACCATCTTTGAGTACATAGATATATTCTGATTCAATCCCTTGATACATGATATAACTATGTTTTTTGCGTGTTACAATACTCACTTTTTTTTGTTCCAGTGTATTGATTAGATATTCAATGTTTACGTTTGCCATTTCTTTCATTTTAAAACTCATCTACTCGCTATTTTTTATTCATTTATTTCGCCATATACAGGGCTGTAGCCCCTTTATTATAACATGTTTTATGTAAATCATTTAAATCAAACTTCAGAGCTTTATTTTTGATGTTTACCGTGAATAAGATAGTATATTATCCAAACAATTACAACTGCTGGCGCACTATAAAGATATAAGTTTCGGAAACCTATCATCCCATTTCCCAACATCGGAATAATCGCTCCAAGAACGATTGGTCCTCCACCAACCCCTAAGTCTAAAAAGCCAAAGAAGGTAGAAGTTGCGACACCAATACGGTCCTTACTTGAATCCCGAATTGCAATTGCTTGACCAAATGGTGCGACACCACCGTACCCAAGTCCGAAAGCTCCCCCAGCAATCAACAAGACAACGAATCCAATGGCTGGGCTAAAGAATCCGGCAAGTCCAACAAGAAGCATGGCAACAGCAAAGAAAATAAAGGTTGGATTAAAGATCCAGTTATCACCTTTAGTATCGAATAGACGACCAGTAAATGGACGTGATACAAAAATTAAAATTGCATACACGGTAAAGAATAATGAACCTGCAAGTGGAATCTTGAGGTCTGCAGAAAATGAACCCATTCCCGTTAAGATGGCCGAGTCAATAAATCCAGCTAAGAATGCAATAATTGAGATAGGAAGAGCTGATTTTTCAATATAACGCTCAACCCCTTTGGGTTCATGTTCTAAAGCATAGGCACGCTCTGCATCTGAAAATTCTTTGACACGAACAAAGAAAATCAAGATGAACGTAACAACTAGCAAACCAAGAGCAATTCCAAGTAAAGAGCCAAAGCCAAGTGAAGAATAAATCATGATTGATAATGCTGGACCAACTGCAGCTGCAAGGGTAACGGATAAGGCATAATAACCAATCCCTTCACCACGACGTGAAGCTGGCACAACGTGTCCAGCAATTGTTCCTGACGCCGTTGCCCCAATCCCAAAACCAGCTCCTTGAATCACTCGAATCAAAAAGAGTAAGGGAATATTGGTTGTCAAATAATAGCCAAAGGTTAAAACAAGAAAAATAATTCCACCAATATAAAGCAAACGTTTCATTCCGATACGTGTGATATTAATCCCTGTCCAGACCCGACCAATAAGGGCCCCGATAACAAAAACGCTTGACAAGGAAAGACTTACAACTGTTGATTGATGCAGTTGTTGAAGTGCATAAGTTCCTATTGAAGAAGTTAAGACATAAAAAACAATATAAAATAAAAAACTAATAAGCGTGTTGATTACGAAAGTAGGTGTAAAAATACTTTCTTTTTCCATGATTTTTTCCATTTCTAAGTAAGAGCTTCTGCTCTTTTTTGTAAGTGAATTAAGTAAATATGTTATTTTCTAACGATGAGTGTGTTGCATTTGGCATGATTAACAATATATGCTGCAACTGACCCAACAACTACACGCTCTATATAACTAATCCCTGTTGCGCCAATAACAATCAAATCGACGTTCTCTTGTTTGGGAATCTTTGTTGCCATTGCTACTTTAGGTGAGCCATATTCCAGAAGGGTTCTAACATCAGTTAATCCTTCCTCAAGGGCTTCCTTAGCAAACTGTTGCAATAAAAGTTTTGTCCCATTTTCATGCTGTTCTTCGGCAATTGTGTCGTAAGTGTTCACAGCAAGAAATGAACGTTTTTCAATAACATTAGCAAGAATAAGTTCAGCATCATTACGTTTAGCTATTCTAACTGCTTCATCGAAAGCTTTAAGTGATTCTGCTGAACCATCCATACCAACTAAAATTCTTGAATATTTTTGTTCCATACTAGCTATCCTTATCTAATTAACCGATGGCAGAGATGTTTCTTACTTCAAAAGCAAATTTGCCATCTTCGGTTTTTACAAAACCGTGGTGATTTGAAACATATTCGATTGCTTCATCCATGTTGACAAAGTCTTGAATGACGCTACGTACTTTTGTATCGCCGACATAGTTTGGTGTTGAATTTTCTTCGTATGAAGAGAGTCCTTTAAATTCAAATTTCATTTTGAAATTCCTTTCTTAAATAACAATATTTTTTGAGAAACAAAGGTCAGATGTTCTCAAATGTTTTTAAGTTACTCAATCATTCTAAACAAAAATGATACGAAGCGCGACAACAATTTTTGATATCAATCTTTGATACCAAAAATTGATACCAAGAATTGATAACATTTGTTACTATTCGGAAAAAGAAAATATAAAAGATACTGACAAAACTGTCAGTATCTTTTATATTTTCTTTTTAATATGCTTGAGCAGTTTCTAATTTGGACTCTGTTTCTGATTTTTCAACTGAATCAGAAACTTTGTTCATTCTTTTTTTAGCAGTGGTCATCATTAAACGAATTCGATTCAATTGATTGACAGCAGAAACTCCTGGGTCATAATCAATCGGCGCAAGATTAGCCCCTGGATACTGACGACGAAGTTCTTTCATCATTCCTTTACCGACAATGTGATTTGGGAGACAACCAAAAGGTTGAAGACAAATAATATTATTCACTCCTTTTTGCAAAAGTTCAATCATTTCACCAGTAAGGAACCAGCCCTCACCAGTGTGATTTCCTATTGAAATCACTTCTTCAGTAGAGGATGCAACGTCATAAATTGACTCTATTGAATCAAAACGATTTGATGCCTTCAAAGCTTTATTCATTGGCTTTTCTAGCATATTGATGATTCCAATAAAGGTTTTAGCCATGAGTTTATTTTTCTTACTAAAGGCAATCTCATCTGCTTTCCAGATTTGATTGTATAAACTGTAATTCATAAAACCAATTAAATCAAGAACAACAGCTTCGCCGCCCTCTTCTTCAATAATGGAAACAATATCATTATTAGCAGTTTTACTATATTTGACTAAGATTTCGCCGACGACACCCACTCGTGGCTTTTGAATATCAAGAAGTTCAATTTGGTCAAATTCTGCAACGATTTTTTTCATGTTGCGATAAAATTCAAAGATTGACCCTGATTCTACATTTTTTCGAGCTTTTTCTAGCCATTTTGCATGTAAATCATTGACCGAACCTTCTACTGCTTCGTAGGGGCGTGTCCGATAGACAACTCGTTCAAACAAATCTCCGTAAAGCACAGCAATCATAAAGCGTGTCAATAATGGAACCGTGAATTTAAAGCCTTTTTCTGTCCCTTGATTTCCCATTGAGAGAGAAACTACTGGAACTTGCGGGAAACCTGCATCAATCAGAGCTTTACGCAACAAAGGAATATAGTTAGTTGCACGGCAACCACCACCGGTTTGGGTCATCATGACGGAGGTATTGTCAAGGTCATATTCTCCTGACTGGAGAGCTTCGATAAGTTGACCGATAGTAATAATGGCTGGATAACAAGAATCGTTATTAACAAATTTCAAGCCGTTATTTACAGAAGTATTTGTTTCTGGCAGAGAAACTACATTATAACCTGCAGCAGCAAAAGCTGTATCCAATAGTCCTTCTTGGTGAATTGGCGACAACATTGGCAAGAGCAGGGTATGTTTTTTAGCCATTTCTTTTGTGAATGCTGGTGTTTCTGGGACTAATTCATGAACTTCAGTCGTTGCTTCAATATTGTGACGTGTCCGCTCTGAAACTGCTGCCTTAAGGCTACGCAAGCGAATCCGAACGGCTCCCATATTTGAACCTTCATCAATTTTTAGAACGGTATAAAGCTTGTTGTGTCCACGCATGATTTCTTCAACTTGGTCTGTCGTTACGGCATCAAGACCACAACCAAAGGAATTAAGTTGCACAAGTTCTAGATTTTTATTTTTGCAAACAACATTTGCGGCTGCATAAAGACGACTGTGGTAAACCCATTGATTGACCACGCGCAGACCAGAAACTTCGGCCAAATGACTGATAGAGTCTTCTGTCAGCACATGGAATCCTTCTTGAGTAATGATGTCAGCAATTCCGTGATTGATTTCTGGATCCAAATGATAAGGACGTCCTGCAAGGACAATGGCTTTTTCATTGTTCAAATTGATTTGCATCAGTAAATCTTCGGCTTTAAGACGTAAGTCTTCTTTGAATTTATCCATTTCTTCAAAACCATGTTGAACGGCAGCTTTTACTTCTTCAAGACTGACAGTAAATCCTTGAGCCGTCAAAGACTTATGGATATTGACTGCCACACCGTCAGGATTTGCCAAATTAATAAATGGATGAAGATAATTGACTTGTCCTTCACGAATTTCGTCAATATTATTTTTAAGAACTTCTGGATAAGATTGGACAATTGGACAGTTGAAATGATTTTGAGCATTTTTTTGTTCTTCTTGTTCAAAAAGAACTGAAGGATAAAAGATAGTTGGCACACCTTGTTTAATCAAAGCCATGATATGTCCGTGACTCATTTTTGCTGGGTAACAAACAGTATCAGACGGAATAGTTTCAATTCCCTCTTCAAAGAGTTCTTTGTCTGAGCGTGGGCTCAAAAAAACACGGAAGCCAAGGTCTGTTAGCATCGTGTGCCAAAGCGGATAATTTTCGTACATGTTAAGCACGCGCGGAATCCCAATCTCTCCACGAGTTTGTTTTTTCTTACTTAAACTATGGTAACGGAATAGTTTTTTATATTTATAATCAACTAAATTAACTTTTTTGTCTTTTTTAGCGACTTTAACTTTTGTTGCTTTTTCAGCTCCACGTTCGCAACGGTTCCCGGTTACAAATTTATTGCCATCATTGAAGACCGTCAGTGTCATTTTACAGTTATTTTCGCAAAGTCCACAGACCATAAATTCTTTATGAGTGGTAAATTTTTCTAATTCATCAAGCTTTAAAAGCTCTGATTCTTTGTGCGTTTCTTCATTGTCTAAAGAAATCAAAGCACAACCATAAGCTCCCATCAATCCGGCAATACTTGGACGGACAACTTCACGTTCAGAAATTTTTTCAAAGGCACGCAATACGGCTTCATTGTAAAAAGTTCCGCCTTGAACAACGATTTTCTTATCAAGTTCTTCGGGACGTTTTACCTTGATAACTTTATAGAGGGCATTTTTTATGACACTGTATGAAAGACCAGCAGAAATATCACCAACTGTTGCTCCTTCTTTTTGAACTTGTTTAACTTTTGAGTTCATAAAGACGGTACAGCGTGATCCAAGATTTACTGGGTGTTCGGCTAAAAGCGCTTTTTGTGAAAATTCACGAACGTCATGTTTGAGCGAATGGGCGAAAGTTTCAATGAAGGAACCACAACCTGATGAACAAGCTTCATTGAGCTGAATACTAGATAAAGCACCATCACGGATTCGCATGGCTTTCATATCTTGGCCGCCGATATCGAGAATGAAATCAACGCCGGGATTGAAATAATCAGCAGCTTTGTAGTGAGCCATTGTTTCAACTTCGCCGTAATCCACGTGAAGACCAGCTTTAATCAAGTGTTCGCCATAACCGGTTACGGTTGATTTGGCAATGTAAACGTCCGCTGGAAGTTTAGCATAAACATCTTTTAAAATATTAATAACTGATTCAAGTGGTTCTCCGTTGTTAGATCCATAATGGTCATAAAGAATATTTCCCGCGTCATCAATAAGGACAAGTTTTGTCGTGGTTGAACCTGCGTCAATTCCTAAAAAGGCCGCGCCGTGATGCTCATTGAGTTCTTTATAGCTAGCTGTTGCTTTGGCATGGCGCGCACGAAATTCATCAAGTTCAGCTTGGTTTTCAAAAAGTTTATCCATAGTATCTTGGGGAATTAAACTATCAGAATCATCAGTTTCCAAACTATGAATGAGTTCGGTTGCTGTTTTTTGGCTTGTTTCTTCGTAGAGAGCAGCTCCCATTGCCACAAAAAGTTGTGGATTTTCTGGGAAGATAATATTTTCTTCTTTTAAATCCAACGTTTCAATGAAACGTTTGCGCAGTTCACTCATAAAGAAAAGAGGTCCGCCAAGAAAGGCAACATTGCCTTTGATTTTTCGACCACTGGCTAATCCGGCAATGGTTTGATTGACAACAGCTTGGAAAATACTGGCTGCTATATCTTCACGACGCACTCCTTCGTTCAAAAGGGGTTGAACGTCAGTTTTGGCAAAAACGCCACAACGTGAAGCGATTGGATAGAGTTTTTCATAGTTTTTAGCTAATTCATTGACACCATTAGCATCAACTTTCAAAAGGGCAGCCATTTGGTCAATGAAAGCACCTGTCCCACCGGCACAAGTTCCGTTCATCCGTAATTCTTGAGTCCCATTGTCAAAAAAAGTCATCTTGGCATCTTCGCCGCCAAGCTCAATCATGACATCTGTTTGTGGAATGAATTTTTCGATGGTAATGGATGAGGCAATCACTTCTTGGACAAAGGGAACGTCAATGACTTCTGCAAGTCCCATTCCTCCTGAACCGGTAATGGCTAATTCTAAATTTAAATCTCCGTGTTCGGCAATAAAATCATTGAATACTTTAATGGTTGCTGCTTTAACGTCAGAAAAGTGGCGCTCGTAACGTGAAAAAATGAGTTTATAATTTTCGTCAAAAACGACGAGTTTTACTGTGGTTGAACCAACGTCAATCCCTGTTTTATAAATTTGTGTCAAGATGGTCTCCTAGTTATGTGAGAAATATCACTTGAACAAGTCCTCTAAATCCTTAATATTCATTTTTCGGCAAATTAGATTTTTTATCTAATTTATCTTTTAGGCACAGAATTTTGATAAAAAGTAATTTAAACGGTCTGTTGCTTATCTTATTATATGTTCATTTTATCATTTGTCATAAGAAAATCAACCAGCAAAAAGGGCGTGGTTGTCACATAAACGACAATTTAAAACAAGCTGTTGATTATGTTAAAAGACTTTGACATCGAATGACAAAATGTTTTGACTAAATACTTAAATGACTTTAAGCTTTTTTTTGATTATAATGGAGATAATCGCATGATGTGAAAAATTAGACAAAGCAGATTACATAATTTCTTTGCCCACTAGATAATGGAAAGATGGTTCTTATGGTTAAATCAGATGATTTGCGCGTAAAACGAACAAGAAAATTGATAAGTCAGGCTTTTTTTACTTTGTTGCACAAGAAAAAATTTGAAAAAATTTCAATTCAAGAAATTGCCGATTCAGCCATGATTAATCGAGCAACTTTTTATGCTCATTATGCTGACAAACAAGATTTATATGATAGTTTGATTGACCAATTTTTGGCTAGTTTTACTGGTATTTTGGATGAACAAAATTTGGTCGATGGAAATAATGTTCACGTCAAGGAAATTGAAACTGTCCTGAGTCGCTTTTACGAATTTGTTCAGGATAAACCAGAGGTTGCACAAATGATTACTGACAGAGCACATGATCAACGTTTGAAAAATAGATTTCTGGAAATTTTATCTGAGCGTTATACTGAGTTATTTGAGAAATTGGAAGTTAGAGAAAAAGATGTTGTAGTTCCTAATGACTTCGTGATTTCTTATATTAGTTCAATTTTGGTCGGAACATTAGATTGGTGGGTCTCTTCTTCGACACAAATGTCCGCTCGGGATTTTGCTCATCTCATCATCAAATTAATTTCTAATGGTCATCTGACTGTGCTTGGAGTTAATATTAATCGTGAAAATTAAAAAAGTTACTGACGAAAAATTCTGTCAGAGGATAGCCGTTGCACTTTAGCTTACGGATACCTTCGAATTTTCATCAGTAACTTTTATTTTTTTAAGTTTTCAATCTCTTCGATTGTTAAAGGACGATAAGCTCCCAGAGCTAAATCTGAATCCAAAGCTAAATTGCCCATCCGAATTCGTTTGAGATAAAGGACATACATCTCAACTGCCTCAAACATCCGTTTGACTTGGTGGAATTTTCCTTCATGAATAATAACTCGAATTTCACTGACCCAGCCGGATTGGCTATCGCCTTTGTAAGTTTTCTCAACAAATAATTCTCCTGGTCTTGCTTTTTCACCATTTTTCAAAGTCAAACCTTCAGCAAATTTATTGATAATCTCGTCAGTAACTTTTCCATCAATTCGTGCAAAATATTCTTTTTCAACGTGTTTTTTGGGTTGAGTTAAATCATGGCCAAGAGCCCCATCATTGCTTAAAATCAAAAGTCCTTCGGTATTTTTATCTAAACGTCCGACCGGGAAAATATCCTTACGAACATCTTTTTCTGATAAAAGTTGAACAACTGTTTTAAAAACATTATCTTTCGTAGCGGATACGACTCCTTGCGGTTTATTCAATAAGTAATAATAATATTCTTGGTAATCTAAAATTTGACCGTCAAAAGCCACCTGTCTGGAATTCTTATCCACTTGAAATCTGCCATCTCGCTGAATTTCACCAGCAACGGTCACGCGCCCTTTTTTCAATAAAACTTTGACTTCACTCCGGCTTCCGAGGCCACTTTCTGCTAAAAATTTATCTAGTCTCATGCCTTTATTATAGCATAGCTAATAACCGAACGAAGCGGGAACGATAATTTCCCACTTAGGGTAGTCCTTGTCAGCTTGCTGACTAAGGCATCTAAAAAATCACTTGAGCGACTTTTGTCTGCGAATTCACACTTTAGCCTATTACAAGTATTGATACTCCTTATTTTATTGGCGAAAATTCTGTCAGTAAAAATAAAAGTTACTGACAGAAATCTGGTCTGTAACTTTTTTTATTCTCCATAAATATCAGCATCTGTAAGTTTAAAAATAACCATTGTTTCAGGTGGATAAGCTGCCAATTGATTTGCAAAACTGTCATCATCATCTTTTTTGACTTTTGCTTTAATATTGATTGTCACCTTTTGATGCTCTTCAACAAGTGCGTCATAGAGTGTCTTTAAGTCAGCAATATCTTGACTACTTGCTTTGGGCAAAATGGTATATTTGGTATAATCTTTGTCAAACCAAGAACCTTCTTTTTCAAAATCAACCGATGAATTCTCGCGAATTTGCAATTTAGCTGAGATATCATAATCATAATCTTGCTGTTCAATCATTTTAGCGATTTTTACCATTGATTCATAATCACCACTTGCTTTTAATTTTAAAGTGGCTTTATAAGGAATTCCCGCGAGCTCTAAGCGTCCAGCAATCATAAAAGGATCTGGTTCAGTTCCTTTATCATCAAGTTGAGGGGGAGCAAAATTGACCGAGATTGAGTAGCCCTTGGTCAGTAATTGTTCATATTGCGTGATGACTTCTTCTAATTCGAGTCCATCAATAAACTCATTAAAAGTCCGTTCAGTCAGTTTGTTGTTTTCAGCTGCTTCTTCTTTTGGATAGATAATTTTTACTTGATAAGTCATGTCTACTATTATATCAAGATTGTGTGCACAAATGGGAAAAAAGGTGAAGAAAAATAGTAAATTTTTTTGGTTCAGCAAGTCATTTTGCCTCGAATTGTAGTTCCACTATACTCTTATTTTGTAAGTCAACTAGGCGCTTTAGCACCCTATCACAATTGGACAGCTTAACCTAAACGCAGAAATCTCTTTTTCAGCATTTTTATGTGTGGAAACTCAAGCTTAATAGAATTTTATTTTTTATAAAAAAATAAATTAAATAGGCTAGGAAATTCAAGCTTTTTGCGTTAAAATAGTCTTTATGACATTAACACAAGAATTTGATACGATTGCGGCGATTTCGACACCGCTTGGTGAAGGAGCAATTGCCATTGTTCGTTTATCAGGAACAGATGCCCTGAAAATTGCTCAATCTGTCTATAAAGGAAAAAATTTAGCTCAAGTTGCTAGCCATACGATTAATTACGGCCACATCTTTGAAGAAGAACGTCTGGTTGACGAAGTGATGGTTTCAGTCATGCGTGCGCCTAAAACTTTCACTCGTGAAGATATTGTTGAAATCAACACACACGGTGGGATTGCAGTCACACAAGAAATCTTGCAATTACTTTTACGTAATGGTGCAAGACTTGCTGAACCTGGTGAATTTACCAAGCGTGCTTTCTTAAATGGACGGATTGACTTGGCACAAGCTGAGTCTGTCATGGATTTAATCCGCGCAAAAACCGATAAAGCAGCGAATATTGCCGTAAAACAACTTGACGGAAGTCTCTCAAAAATGATTAATAATATTCGTCAAGATATTCTCGAAAGTTTAGCACAAGTCGAGGTCAATATTGATTATCCAGAGTATGATGATGTAGAAACTATGACTTCACAAATGCTCCTTGAAAAGACTGCTCATTTTGAACAGCTTTTGGAAAATCTTTTATCAACAGCTAAACGCGGAAAAATTTTGCGCGAAGGCTTAAAAACGGCCATTATTGGACTTCCAAACGTTGGAAAATCAAGCTTACTCAATCAATTATTACGTGAAGAAAAAGCCATTGTCACTGACATTGCTGGAACAACACGTGATGTTATTACCGAGTTTGCCAATATTGGTGGCGTACCTCTTGAATTAGTAGACACCGCTGGGATTCGTGAAACAGATGATTTAGTCGAAGCGATTGGGGTTGAACGTTCTAAAAAGGCCTTAGCCGAAGCTGATTTGGTTTTGCTAGTTTTGGACGCCTCACTGGAATTGACTGATAAAGATTTGGAACTTTTAGAGCTATCTAAAAATGCCAATCGTATTGTTTTACTTAACAAAACTGATTTGCCCGAAAAACTTGATATTAATCAAATTTCCGGTGATTTTATTCGAATTTCAGCCCTTAAAAATGAGAATTTATCTGCTGTTGAAGAAAAAATCAATCAAATTTTCTTCGCTGGTGAGATTGAAGCCAAAGACGCAACCGTCTTATCAAATGCTCGTCACATTTCGCTTGTTGAAGAAGCTTTAAAAGCACTCAAGGAAGCAAATAACGGGCTTGCTCTTGGCTTACCTGTTGATTTGATTCAAGTCGATGTCACACGTTGTTGGCAATTACTTGGAGAAATCACAGGCGAAGCCGCTCCTGATGAATTGATTACACAACTTTTCTCACAATTTTGTTTAGGGAAATAAAAAAGAGTTCAATTGAACTCTTTTTTATTGGCGAAAAATTACTGATAGTAAAAGTAAAAAGACAAGAAGAGCAAAAATAGAAATAATGTAAAATGTGAGAGCAACGCCTATTAAATTTGCCAAAAACACAAAGATAGCTCCACCAAATGGTACTGAAAATGTAAAAATAGTCGTAATTCCTCCACCAATTTTTCCCAAATTTTCCGAAGAAATGTTTTCCATAATGAGCCGGTTGACTTTAGGGCTTGCTTTGGCGGAAATGTAAGCCAAAGCAAAGAGGAATATCAGAGAAAGCAAACCAAAATGAGTCACCAAAGCTGCAAAAAGTGCAATCATCAAAAAGGTAGCAATCATTAATTTGGGAAGTTCCCAATCTTTTAGTTTATCCCCCATAATAAATGAGCCCGCGAGCATTCCTAGCATCAAAACAACGTTGAAAATCATGATAGCCGTCCCGTAACTGACGGGAAATGGATTAAATTTTAACATTGCCAAGCTGGTCAAAGGCCCAATACCCGCCAAAATAAAGTTGATAAAAACTAATGAAAAAACTAACACTAAAAAATTTGATGAATTATTTCCAGTGATAACATCACGAATTTGTGAAAAGCTTTCTTTGATATTAAATTTGAATTTTTCATCAAAATAAACGGTCTTAAAAGTCAAATTTTTTCGGAAAATCAATAAAAAGAATCCACTAAGTAAATATAAAATCCCATTAATCAAAACCACCAAAGAAAAAGACTGGTGAGAAAGAGCCAAAATTGTTACCCCCAAAGGCTGCCCGATAATTTCTATAATAGATGATAGGCCTTGTATTTGCCCAAAAGCTGGTTGTATCTCCTCTGCGTTTAGATTATTTTGTAAAATTGGTGCGCGTAAACCAGATTTATAGCTGGTAATCAGGTCGGTCAAAATTTTCACACCAGCTATGCCAAAAAAAGTGATAAAATTTTTCTCCATCATCAAAAAAATCAATAAAAAGAATAATATCGCTTGAATCCAGCTCGCACGAATCATAAAATTTGCTTTATTTTTTGTTTTATCAGCTAAAAAACCCGTGTAAGCGGCAAATAAAACCGGTAATAACAGGCATATTTCGGCCAACGAAATCATCATTTTTGGATTGGGCAAACTACTCGCATAAATCAGAAAAACAATATTAAATAAACTCGTTCCCAACATAGAAAAAATCGAGCTAGACAGCAAGGAAGTAAATGTTTTATTTTTTCTTAGTAAGTTCATAGTTTTCTCCTTAGCTCTTTGGTAAATTTATATCCCTCATAACCTTTTAAAAAGCTTTCTTCATATCTTTTAGTATAAAAATTATATAGCTTTTTATTTTTAACAAATAACTCGCAAGTTTTTAACTGTTCATCAGCCCAATACAAATATTTTTTATTTCCAGTTTTCTGATAGAGTATTAATAAAAAATATGAAATTCCTGATAACCCTTTCTCAAAATCCATTGATTTTGCAAATTTTACATTCATTCCATTTGCTATTTTAATAATCTGCTTTTCATATTTTTCAAAATTATAGATCAGCAAAAAGAGTGCCAAACCACTAGAGCCATTTAATATGTAGGGAGAGTAATGTTTCCCAGATAAATGTAAAAATGAATCACTTAATTGTGAAAGTAAATATTCAATTTTTTCATTAATTAATTCATTTTTTTCTAAAATTGATAATTTCCACAAATAACCAGTTAAACCATTTAGTCCTAGATGTTCAAATTTATTTTCTTTGATAAATGTGACCAAGTTCTTTGGTTCTTCCAAGTACTCTTTAGAAATATGTAAAAAAATATCTGATTTATAAAAATAAAGTTTTTTAGAAATTTCTAAAGCTTTTTTTGTAGAACTTCCAGTAAATAAATAAATTAATAAGTCAGAAATATTTGTTTCAACTTCAAATCTCTCAAAGATTTTAGCAGCTAAAATAATCGTTTCTTCAAGGCTTCTTTCTTGCTGATTGAACACATTTAATTGCCCAATTAGAAATAAAATCAGCTGACCAACTTTTCTTAGGTCTTTTTCCGTTTCCGTCAATTTTGACCAAATTTTTAAATAGAATCCTTTTGTTTTTGCAGTAACTTTTTCCAATTCATTAAACTTATGAGCAGATTCTAAATCAATAAAATGAATTTTATAAGCTTTGTCAATCAAAAAGTTATCGGGGTGAATATCATCTAAAATTACCATTTTATGATGTGCTTCTCCCAAAATTTCAATTAATTGTTTAATAATTTTTGAAAAAATCACTAATTTATTCTCAGTCAGATTATCAAATAAGGAAAATTTGCTTTGAAATTCTCTAAGTGTTTGTCCATCAATAAACTTATAAACATAATAATGATTAATCCAAGCAGAAAATTTTTCAATTGGTTGTAAAAAATCAGCTGAATTTAACAGCTCACTCATAAAAAATTCGTTTTCGCGTAATTCTTCTGATTTTAAATTCACAAAAGTTAATATATTGGCCCGACTTTCTTTTACAATTATTTTTTGATTTTTTACAGTTCCAAAATAAATGTTTCCTCCATTATTTTGTCGGATAATTTTCGTCAAATCTAAATCATTTAACCTATTTTTTTCATTCATTTCCTTATTTTCTTGATAAAAGGGGTCAGATATCCAAGCCGGTAAATCAAAATACGTTTTTTGAAAGTCTTCCCAAATTTTCCCATTTTTTACGATTGTACATTCATCTATATTTTGAAAAAAACCAAATCGATAAAAAACCGTTTTAGAATTATTAAAATTTCTATCGCTTAAGATATAGACCCCCTCAAATTTGACTAAAATCTCTGATAAATCCACTAAAATCCTCTCAGTAGCCTTTATATTTTCAGGATAAATGGTAAATAATTTTCCACTTTCTGCTGGAGCTGCAGTTTTAGAAATATTTTCGATAAAATCCTCACGAGTTGATAGATATTTATAAAATACTTCTTGTTTTGACAAAAAATTTGTTGCTAATCCAAAAACTTCTTCATAACTTTCAATTGTCGCAGATACGTGAATTTTAAATCCATATTTTGGAAGTTTATAACTTTCTGTTGTGAAATAAGTAAATTTTCCCATAGTTGTTCCTTATAATAAAACCCAAACCTAAAAAGGTCGGGTACACTTAGATTAAACTTCCACAATAGGACAATAAAAGGTAATATTAACATCTTCTTCATTTTCAACTTCTTTAGGAAGAAGATTAAGCTCAATCACTTGTTCTTTCATTTTGAAAACCTCCTTAATTTAATAAATTTATTTTACTGCAAAAAAATATCGATTTTTATCATTTCCTATATATAATAAAAAAATCACAACTTTTGCTGCAATTTTTTTATTTCTTCGCGATAAATTTTTGCTTTTTCTGGCATAAAGAACGCTTCATAAGTTTTTGCAATACGTTTTAAAATGGTAATCGTGGCTTGAATATTACCCGACATTTCATACAAATCTGCTTCTTGTATTGCATATGAAATTCCGATTTCGATATTTCCAATCTGGGGAATCCGGACCTTAAACTGCTCTAAATAATTTTTCACTTTTTCAGTTTGATTATTATGCGACAAAATATAGATTGCATTTCTCAAAATCATCAGAATTAAATTATTATCTAAATTATTTTGCTCTAAAATATTATCCAAATAAAAAACAATGGATTTATTATCAAGTTGCGTTAAGGCAATCGCAAAAAATCGAAGATTTGAGGGTTTCCATTCTTCTATTTCGTAAAAATAATTTTCTAAGATCTCCTGTTCAATTGTCGTCAGACTTTTAACTTTCCCATAATTAATCAGCATAGATTTTAGTGCAATTGCATTTAATTGATGCTGTCTTTCATTCGTTTTTCGATATATTTTTCGTTCATTTTCATACAATTTGACTAATTCATCAATTTTCCCAGCCTGTTCTAACCTTCCAGCTTGCTCAAATAAGAGTGATGAAGCATCATTTGTTAAAATTGCCGAAAATTCATCGATTGAAATATCAATATTTTTAATCAAAGCAAAGAACTTGCCAGTTGTTAAATCACCCTTTCCACGTTCAAAATGCGAAAGTTGTGAAATTGATATAACTCCTTCACTTGCTTTTTCTAATGACAGTCCTTTTTCTTGTCTTAGTTCTCGAAAGATCTTTCCAATTTCTTTATCCATAAAATTATTATATCAGAGAATTCAAAAAATTGAACAAAATCATTTGTTTTTTTACTGACAGAAATTCCTGTCAGTAATTTACATCATCTTTTTAATTTCCCTCAAACACTTTTGCACAAAGAGGTCAGCCATTCCACCAAAATAAGTGCCTTGGAAATTGCGACCGTTGATGACGATTAATTTTTTATCAAGTCGATAAGCCCGAACATACTTGGCCGATTTTCCTAGCTCTTCTTCGTTGAAAATTTCTTCGATTTCGGTTCCTGCATTTTTAAGTAAAATTTTTAAATTACTTACTGACAGACTGGTCAACAAAATATCAGGCTTTAAAATCTGCATAATTTGTGGAAATTTCATTACGAATTGAGATTGTTGACTTTTGGTTAAATTCGGCCAGACTGGCTCTGTTGGAATTGGTGTAAACAAGTCAATATGCAAGGCTCGGTTAATTTGATTTTCAGACTGTTTGTAAGCTGCATCAAAAATTGGAAAAAATTTTGCTAACTGATTGAACCAAGAACTGGGATTATATTCAAAATATTGATTAAGATTTGACTTGTAAATTTCCAGATTTACTGACGAAAGTTCTGTCAGTAATTTTTCAAAACGTTGATTTTCACCAAATTCGGCATAAGATGCATTTTTACTGACGGTCAGTATTTTTAAGTCCGATTTTTCATAGGCTGGTAAATCTCCGAACCATAAAAGTGGCATGCTGTTCGGAATTAAGACCTCAGCACTTTCGGGATTTACTTTTAATTCTTCAAAATCTAACCAAATATCCAAAATCAAATCATTCAATTCATTCTCATTCATCAGTCAAATCCACCCTCAACGTTCACTTGCGCAATCAAATCAGGAAACTCGTCTGCCTTTTTAAAAATTTCAACTGCTTCTTGTCTGGCTACTTCTAAAATATTATAATCATTGACCAAATCTGCCGCAATAAATTCTGGAAGTCCTGATTGACGAAGTCCAAAAATTTCCCCAGAACCACGCATTTTCAAATCTTCTTCGGCTAAAACGAAACCATTTTGCGTCTCTGTCATAATTTTCATCCGTTGTTTTCCTGAATCCGACTTAGGATTTGCCACTAAAATGGCGTAAGATTTTTTTGTTCCCCGACCAACACGTCCTCGTAACTGATGAAGTTGTGATAGTCCAAAACGGTCAGCATCCATAATGACCATGATGGTTGCATTAGGCACGTCAACCCCTACTTCGATTACAGTAGTTGACACTAAAATATCCAATTTTTTAGCCTTAAATTCTTGCATAATTTGGTCTTTTTCATCATTTTTCATTTTTCCATGTAAAAGCCCAATTTTGGCAAATAAACCAAAGTAGTCATTTAATTCCGCAAATAAGGCTTCTGCATTTTTCAGGTCTAGGGTTTCGCTCTCCTCAATCAATGGTGAAATAAAGTAGACTTGAGAATCATTAGCAACCTCACCTTTTACCCAACTTAAAACTTCAGAAAACTGTTCATGTTTAACCCATCTTGTGGTAATGGGTTGACGCCCCTTTGGCAGTTCATCAATAATTGAAACATCCATATCTCCAAAAGCCGTAATCGCAAGCGTTCTTGGAATTGGCGTTGCCGTCATCATTAATACATCTGGATTTTGCCCTTTTTCCCGCAAAATTTTCCGCTGATTGACCCCAAAACGGTGTTGTTCATCTGTAATCACTAGACCTAAGTTATAAAAATCAACTCCTTCTTGAATCAACGCATGCGTTCCCACTACCATGTGCGTATGCCCACTAGCTAAATCAGCTAATATTTTCCGTCTTTCAGCTGCTTTTAAGCCTGAAACTAATAGTGAGATTTGCAACTCAGGAAAGAGTGCCTGTAAATTTGCAAAATGCTGACGAGCCAAAATTTCCGTTGGAACCATGATTGCTGCTTGAAAATTTGCCAGACAAGCCGCATACATTGAAAGCGAAGCGACAACTGTCTTACCAGATCCCACATCACCTTGCAAAAGCCGATTCATGTGGTAAGGAGATTTCATGTCATCCAGAATCTCGGTCAAAGCCCGGGATTGGCCACCAGTCAATTCAAAAGGTAAGTCCGAAATTTTTTTATCAATTTCTTCTTGCTCAAATATAACTTGTAAACCTGCTCGTCCTGATTTTTCTTTATTTTTCAGTGCCTGCAATTTCAACTGAAACATGAATAATTCTTCAAATTTTACACGTCGCAATGCCTGCTTATGAGCTTCCATATCTTCTGGAAAATGCATGGCCAAAACGGCTTCTTGCCTGTTCATCAGACGATATTTTTCTATCAAAAATTCTGGTAAGTTCTCAGGTAATTCTGACAGAAGCCCTGATTCAAAAACTTGATGAATCACTTTGACCAATTGACTTTGTTTCATACCCGCTGTCAAATGATAAACAGGTTCTAATCCATCGTCCACCTGAGCCACAACTTTCATTCCCATCAGTTGTTGCTTTGCCTGTTCCCATTTTCCATAAACCGCAATTTCTTTTCCAACCTCCACTTTATTAGCCAAATAGGGTTGATTAAAAAAACTGACAGCAACGACGGCTTCACCTTCTTTAATTTTAAATGAAAGTCGATTACGTTTAAATCCGTAATACTGAACATTGGCTGGGGTCACTACCGTTCCAATAATCGTTGCTTTTTCTCCGTCAACAAGCTCAAAAACCGAACGACTTGCGAAATCTTCATAACGAAAAGGGAAATAAAGCAGTAAATCTTGAACTGTGAAAATTCCTAACTTATGGAAATTTTCCACAGACTTTGGCCCCACACCTTTTAAAAATTGCACTGAATCTGTTAATTTCATACTTTTATTATACCAAGATATAAGGCTAAATGCTTCAAAAATCAAATATAATTTACTGACAGAGTATTTTATCAGTAAATTTTGCTGATAAATTCTCTGTCAGTAAAAAAAATAATCAGAAAATTTTCTGATTACTTTTTATGCTTTTTTAACAACCGAACCCTTCAAACTAATCGCTCCAAATCCTGGAATTTTTGAATCAATAAAATGTTCATTTTTCCCTTCTGGATTGATACGAATGTTTTTCACTTTTGTACCCTGTTTAATTGGTTTTGGCATTCCTTTAACCGGCAAATCTTGTACAATGACAAGATCATCCCCAGTTTCTAACTCATTTCCTAGACTATCAAGGACAATAAATTTTCCAGCTGCTTCAATTTCTTCAAGCGTAAATTCATTCCCACATTCAGAACAGCCAAAGCTCGTATCTGATAATTCATAAGTATATTCACTTGAGCAATGAATACATTTTGGTGTCTCCATTTTTTCTCCTTTATAAAATAAAAAAACCAGCCCGAAGACTGGTTTTTATACCGTTAAAATCGGAAAATTATTTAGCGATTTTAGCGAAGTATGCAAGTGTACGAACAAGGTTTGAAGTGTATGACATTTCGTTATCGTACCAAGATACAGTTTTAACAAGTTGAGCTCCGTTAGCTGAAGTAACTTCAGTTTGAGTAGCATCAAAGAGTGAAGAGTTTGAGATACCAACGATATCAGATGAAACGATTTGGTCTTCGTTGTAACCAAATGATTCATTTGAAGCAGCTTTCATAGCTGCGTTGATTTCGTCAACTGTAACTTCTTTATCAAGGATAGTAACAAGTTCAGTCAATGAACCAGTTGGAACTGGTACACGTTGAGCATGTCCTTGAAGTTTACCTTGAAGTTCTGGCAACACAAGACCGATAGCTTTAGCAGCACCTGTTGAGTTAGGTACGATGTTTTCAGCTGCAGCACGTGCGCGACGGAAATCTCCACCACGGTGTGGGCCATCAAGAGTCATTTGGTCACCAGTGTAACCGTGAACTGTAGTCATTGTACCAACTTTGATACCGAATTGTTTGTTCAAAGTATCAGCCATTGGAGCAAGACAGTTAGTTGTACATGAACCAGCTGAAATTACTGTTTCAGTTCCATCAAGTACTTCGTGGTTAGTGTTGAAAACGATTGTTTTAACATCTGATCCACCAGGTGCAGTGATAACAACTTTCTTAGCACCGTTAGCGTGCAAGTGTTGTTCAGCTTTTTCTTTAGTTGCGAAGAAACCAGTTGCTTCAAGAACGATTTCTGCACCAACTTCAGCCCAGTTGATGTTAGCTGGGTTAGATTCAGCAGTAACTTTAACGAATTTACCGTTAACTTCAAAACCACCATCTTTAACTTCAACTTTACCATCAAAACGACCTTGAGTTGTATCGTATTTAAGCAAGTGAGCAAGCATTGCTGGATCTGTCAAGTCGTTGATTGCAACAACTTCAACACCTTCAACATTTTGAATACGACGGAAAGCAAGACGACCGATACGACCGAAACCGTTAATACCAACTTTAACTACCATTAGTAGTTTCCTCCTTATAGGGATTAGATTTTATAAAAGGCAAACCTTTTAAATTGACTAAGTTAACAATTTAACTTACTCTTTTATTTTAACACTTTTTTTAAAATTTGCAAACATAAACTACCTTAGAAAGCGCTCTACAAAAGCAAATGAACTCCCCTTCTCCTGAAAGCGGTTAACATTAAAAAAGCTAATACTTTTGGCAATAATCTTTGACTTTCCACCTAAAAATATGACTAAAAAAATTACTGAGCAGGCTGTCAGTAATTTTTATTCTTATTTTTTTCCAAATAAGCGCCCAAAAAAGCCTTTATTTTCCGTTGTTTTCAACTGTTCTTGTAAATCAGTGAAAAATTGATTTTGATCTGTCAAAGCTTTTTCCATTAATTCTTGCTGTTTTTTGATCTGTTCATCTTTTTCAGCGATTTGTGCATCTTTAACATTTATTTGTTGATCTTTAGAGATAAGTTGACTATTCAAACGCTCAATCTCAGCGTTTTTGTCTTTCATCAACGCACTAATCATTTCATAAGCTGCAGATGTTGCATCATCTGCTTTAATGGCAATCTCAGAACCTTTGTCAGTATTTTCTTCTAAAACTTCGGCCTTAGCAGTGACTACTTTTCCATATAAACCTTCAAGTTCATGGATTCCTTCGGCATTGACGACTGTTACATTTTTCTCATTTTTTTCAACAAATTTAGTATCTAGCGATTTTACCCGTTTATTCATCGCTTGGCGAGTGACTCCAAAAAGCTCTGCCAATTCACTTACTGTTTTAGTTTTCATATCATCAATAATACCATATTTTCGGCTAATTATACAGACTTTTGTAAAAATTTTATTTGTATATCGTTAAGAGAATTATTAAAAATATATTATAATTAAATTATAATGTAATTTCCCAAAAGAAAGGACTGACAGATATGAAATATAAAACAGAAGCCATTGAAAATATAAAAAAGTTTTATGATATTAATGCGAAAACTGGGCTGAGTCCAACTCAAGTCACAAACTCTCGCATCAAGTATGGCCACAATAATTTTGAAGATCAAAAAGGACCTAATTTTCTCCAAAAACTTCTCCACCATCTTTTAGAAGTTATGAATATCATCCTGATTTTGGTCGGCCTCCTCTCTGCATATTTAGCATATATCAGCAACGGAAACTATACCAAGACAATTGTTGTTCTCCTTATTGTCATCATTAATATTTTCATTTCCATTTTTCAAGAAAACAGGGCAGAAAACGCCCTTGCTGCCCTAAAAAAACTCTCTTCTCCCACTTCGACCGTTCTTCGCTCTGGAAAGCGTCAGACCATCCCTTCAAGCGAGCTGGTCTGCGGTGACCTTATTGAACTGACCGCCGGCGTGCAAGTCGGTGCCGACATTCGCCTTCTTACAAGCAATAGCCTCCAAGTTGACGAATCATCACTGACAGGTGAATCCGAACCAATTGATAAGAATGCTGACCTTGAAATCACTGATGAAGTTCCTTTGGGAGACCAACTCAACATGGTTTTTTCTGGAACAAATATCCTTAACGGAACAGCCGAAGGAATTGTCGTAGCAGTTGGTTCTAAATCGCAAATGGGTCAAATTGCAACACTCATCGGCGAACAAATCAAAGGAAAAACGCCACTTCAAAAACGAATTGATAAACTTGCAAAACGTTTAGCAATTATAGCCTTTGCTGCCGGAATTTTGATTTTCGTCATCAACCTTTTATATGCTAATGTTCCTCTAGTTGATAATTTAATGACTGCCGTTGTTCTCGGAGTTGCTGCTGTTCCAGAAACGCTTCCAGTTATTGTAACTCTCAGTCTCATTTATGGTGTGGAAAATATGGCTCAGAAAAAAGCTATTATCCGAAACGTTCCTGCCGTTGAAACTCTTGGAAATGCAACAGTCATCGCTTCAGATAAAACGGGAACCTTAACCCAAAATCAGATGACCATACAAAAACTCTGGTTGTCTGGACAAGATAGTTGGCCTGGAGGCCAACTATCAAACTCAGAAATCACTCTTATCCAAAACTTTGCTTATGCCTCAAATGCTAGTGCTCAACTCATTGATGGTGATTGGGAAGTCCACGGTGATCCAACCGAAGCAGCAATTATTCGCTTCTTAATCACTCACAAACTCTATCAGCCAGAAAAGGCACCCAAACGCCTCGCTGAACTCCCTTTTGATAGTTCACGTAAGAAAATGACCGTTGTCATTCCTCACCCTAAAAATAACGAAAAATATCTCGTACTGACCAAAGGCGCTTTTGATAGACTTGCACCAAGCAGTCAACATCAAAGTCAGCACCCTTCACTCTTTACTACTGAAAACCCTTCAGAACAGCTGAGTTCTTCAAATGACCTATTAAATCAAGCACAAAAAATACATGATATTTTTGCTGACCAAGCCCTACGTGTTCTTGCTCTTTCTTACAAAATCATCGATAAAATCCCAGAAGATTTAACTGAATTAGAAAATAACCTTACCTTTCTTGGAATCGTTGGCATGATTGACCCTCCACGCTTAGAATCAAAAGCTGCCGTTCAAGAAGCTAGAGCAGCTGGTATTAAACCAATCATGATTACAGGGGACCACGCGCTTACAGCAAAAGCAATCGCTCAACAAATTGACATCTATCGTGACGGAGATAAAGTTGTTGATGGACTGACGCTTAAATCAATGACCGATGATGAACTTAGCCAAATGATTGAACAAATTTCGGTCTATGCCCGAGTAAGTCCTGAAGACAAACTTCGTATTGTAAAAATCTGGCAAGAAAAAGAACAAATCGTCGCCATGACAGGAGACGGGGTCAATGACGCACCCAGCTTAAGAGCTGCCGATGTCGGAACTGCAATGGGAATAGCCGGCACAGAAGTTGCCAAGTCTGCATCTGATATCATTCTTGCTGACGACAATTTTGCAACCATTGTCGCCGCTATTCGTGAAGGACGTCGTGTTTACACCAATATCAAAAAAACAATTTATTACCTTCTCTCAGCAAACGTAGCTAAAATTCTAACAATGCTCATTGGAGCAATTGTCGGTTGGGGAATGCCTTTTACAGGAATTCAACTCCTTTACATCAATGTCCTTGCTGATGGAATTCCCGGATTTGGACTTTCACGTGAAAAAGCCGACAGTCATATCATGGAACAGCCACCTGTTGGAGTCAAAGAAAGTATCTTCTCAAGAGGAGTCAGCTGGCGCATCGCCATTTGTTCCACTGCATTCATCATTACTGCTCTAATTGGTTTTTATCTCGGTAGGTTTATTGAAATCGCTGGATTGACACCCAACCATCAACTCGGGCAAACAATGGCCTTTGTGATACTAACCCTTGCTTCTACGATTAATGTCTATAACGCTAGAAGTAATGAATCTCTCTTCACAAGAGGAATTACAACTAATAAAATGATTTTTGGTACCACATTATTGTCACTAGGAATAACCGTTCTCTTTACAAATGTTCCTATTTTGATGAATATCTTAGAAGTTGCTCCATTATCAATGACACACTGGCTAATAGCTATCATCTTAGCTTTAATCCCAACTCTTGTCATTGAAATTACAAAAGTGATTCTTAATAAACAAGGGAAAAAATTTATTGGCTAAAAGAAAGGCTCAAAATAATTTGAGCCTTTTTATCTGTTCACTTATTCATGGAATTCTACAACCATCTTCACCACTTTATCATAAGAGTCTTGACAGCCATTTTTCACCCAATTTCCTAAAACATAAAATAAACCAGCAGCCATAAAATCGTTCCAAAATTTTTGATTTGTCCCTAGATAATCAGCCCAAGTCGTTGTTTCATTATAAAAAATAGTCATCTTTTGGGCAAATACCTGAAAAACCAGCGAATAATAATTCCCCTTGACAGCTTTTTCTATTTCTTCTTCTTGCTCAACAAATAGTCCCACCAACTTCTCACTTAAAATAAGTGAGTTAATACTTTCTAGCTCCAAAAGTTCTTTAAGAAATTTATCATAGATTAGCTCAAAATACTCTAATACGACTTCTTCCTTATTTTTGAAGTGCCGATAGAAAGTCATCCGACTCACCCCGGCTTTTTTGCAAACTTCTGTCAATGGCAATTCATTGATTGTATATTTCTCTAAACACAACATCGTTCCTTCAATAATAAAGTCATGAAAATCTTGATATTGCTCTTTTCGCTTCATTTCTGTTACACTTTCATTTTGTTGTCACTTTTAAAGACAAACCGTCCAAAGTTAATTGTAAAAGTTCTTTTTTGCTGTTACACTTGTATCACATAAATATTATAACACAAAGGAAAATTTTATTATGTCAAATCAAGAACCAATAGCAAACTACAAATTTAATTATAAAACAACAGCAAATAAAGTTATGAAAAATATTAATCTTTCAGGAAAAACAATCATCATCACTGGTGGGTATTCTGGTATTGGTTTAGAGATGACCAAACAACTTTCACGTGCTGGAGCAAAAATTATTATCCCCGCCCGAAGAATGGAGGTAGCCAAGAAAAATTTATCTAAAATAAAAAATATTGACATTCTTCCCCTTGAGCTCACCAATCCAAAAAGTATTCATCAATTTGCCGAAAGTTTTTTGCAAAATAATTCAAAACTAGATATTCTTATTAATTCAGCTGGATTAATGTACCTTCCTTTAAAAAGAGATTCTCGAGGAATAGAATATCACTTTGCCACAAACCATCTAGGCCACTATCAATTAACAATGGAACTTTTACCCGCTTTAAAAAATGCAAAAAACTCAAGAGTTATAAATTTATCCAGTCGTGCTCAACAAATGACACCATTACTAGAAGATTGGAATTTTGAAAAAATAGAAAACTACAGTCCCCAAATAGGCTATCAACAATCTAAAACTGCCAACGTTTTATTTTCAATAAAACTAGATGAACTAGGAAAAAAATATGGAATTAGAAGTTTTGCCGTCCACCCTGGCATGATTCCAATGACAAATATTGGTCGTCAAAATTCACCTATTATCCCTTGGCTCCGCTACCTAGCCGACTATTTTAAATTAATTCATATCCCCGTATTTTTTAATGCACTTAAATCCGGCTTTGACCGAAGTAAATATCGCTATTTAAAAACAATAGCTCAAGGTGCCGCAACACCTCTTTGGGCCTCAACAAGCCCTGATTTAGAAGGTAAGGGTGGGCTTTATTGTGAAGACCTTAATATTGCCAGACTTATGACATCAGAAGAAGCTAATAATTTTTCTGGAGGCTTACGTCCGCATGCAGTAGACCACAATGACGCAGATAGACTTTGGCAGATTTCAAAATATATAACAGGTCTGGATTTTGAATAAACCCTTACTATAAAATAAAACTGACCTATTTATAATAGGTCAGTTTATCTATTTTTTTAGTAGATGAAACTTATTATACATACTACGTTTGATTAAATAATAGCAGTTATATTAAAAATGTTCAAACTTCTTTGACATGTTATTGATCAAGTGCTAATATTATGCTATATATTCAAAATAGTTTGAATATATAGTTTTTTATAACAAAGGAGATGCATATGAAGAAGAATTTAAATGAACTTCAAAAATTTATAGTGATGAACCTGCAACACTCACTAAAAATTTTTATAAGAGAACAGCCATGATTTTAAAAAAATACAAAATTAACCCGAATT
>NZ_BCVK01000005.1 GCF_001591705.1 Lactococcus cremoris subsp. cremoris NBRC 100676
AACTTAAATCTCCTAATTAATTTTATTAACTAATAATATCATTAATTAAAAGAAAAATAAATCACCATTTCTAACGTTTTTACTTTTTACATTACTTCATAATACAAGTATATCAGCAAAAACAAGGGTCGAGGTTCCGTTTTTAGGCAATTTCGTGCTAATTTTTGTCCAAAAATATGCCCTAAAAACAGTGTTGCATTTGTCGGTAGATATCATTTCTAAACTTATAGAATATTGTCTTAGCTTTTTTCAAGCCAATATCTTCAATTCCTTCGATATCTAAATATTGCATTACTTGGTACCAGTACAAGCCAGCATATCCACTATATTTTAGCTCAATAACTCTTTTTTCATCAGGAATCAAAGGCTTAAACCAGAAGTCTAATATCTCTAGTTGCTCCTTAAGTTTAAGGTATTCTTCGTCACTCTCAAGCTTTTCTTGATTTATAACATGACTCAACTGTTCCGAACCACCAGAATAAGCTGTACGAATGCCTAAGTTATCAACTTTTTGCTTATAAAGATATCTGCTTTCAATTGATTTTATTCTGGCTTCAAGTCTGCCATTAACGTAATCTCCAATAATTCTATCTAACTTATCTGCCATTCATCAAATTCTCCTTTTGTGGTATAATTAAGTTAGAAAACTTCTTGCCGAAGCCCATTGCCGTGGGCTTTTTTGTTTAATTAATTAATTTAAAATATAATGATATTAGAAACGCAATCCCAAATAATATATTAAAGGTTGCAGTTCCAATACTTATTGGACTTCTTGGCTTTCCAATTGCGTAAGGTGTAATGAACAGGCCAATAATCATTAGTAACACGTAGGCTATGATAATTATATTTGCAATCATTTCTTTTCTCCTTTAATCCCTGCGTCAGTAACAATAAATGTATCGTTATCTCCCATATAGACTGAAATCTTATTTCCAGTTTTATTATCGGTTAAATCAACTTTACGACCAGACATTTTATAAGAAAATGAACCTGTATATTCATAAAATACATCTCCCTTATAATCTTTAATAATGATAGTACGCTGTTGATTCATATCATATTCAATTTTGAGATTCTTCTTGGCCATGTTATATGACGATGAATTAGTATAATTATGATAATATGATGAACCGGATAGTCCAACTAAAGTTAACGCTACTAAAGCTACTAAAACAAAAACTCCATAAGCGACATTATTTTTTCTGTTTTCTCGTAATACTGAACCTAGAATAAACAATCCTAAACCTAGTAATACTCCGATTACCCAAATAATTGTCCAGATAATCCATGACGTTGGTGTTGGTGTGATATAAAACATTTCATTTTCCCTCCAGTTGAGTTTAGCGAGTTCCTAGCTCAGTATGATATAATACGTATGACCAAAAATAAAATGAAAAAGTATTATTTTTTACATGCGAAGCTCGAACCTGGTCAATTCGGGCTTTTTTGTTTACTTAATATCAATTCCAAGTTCTTTAGCCAACTCATTGATAAGAACCGTATTATCTTCAATATTTTGCTCCAACAAAGGGATGAGCGTTCCAACATTAATCTTAACGGAACATTTTAAAACTCCTCCCAAGTTTAATTCAAATTTTGTATCCGTAGATATATGATTATTTTTAAAATCATCTAAAACAATCTTTTGATTTCTAACATGATGAATCAATTTTTGAAGCCTATCAATTTTAGTTTGTGTTTTAGCGATTTGTTCTGAAAAATCAACAGTAATTTCTTGTGGCATATTTCTCCTCCAGTTGAGTTTAGCGAGTTCCTAGCTCAGTATGATATAATATAACTGACCACAAAAAAATATAGAAAATATTTTTTATCACACCCGCTCGAATTTGGTCAATTCGGGCATTTTTATTTTGGAATAAATTATTGGTCTGTGTGCTATAATGGTGATGACCAAAAATAAAAATCGAAGTAATCTTCAGTATTTCGCTCAAGCTAGGTCAGCTTGGGCTTTTTTTCATTCAATCCCTCCCCACCAGTCATTGACCAGCGATATTAGTTTGTCGGTCATTCTCAAACCTCCCCAGTGCTACCAAATCCGCCTGTACGCTTTCCATTTGCGTTGTCATCGTCTATTGTAAGGTATTTGACAAACACCCCTTGCATTATTCTTTGACCTTTAGAAATGGTTACAGGCTCTTTTGAGATGTTCATAAATAAGCCTTTAAATTCTTGCGGATAGTAATCTGAATCGATAATTCCTACTGAATTAATCAATGCAATGCCACGCTTAACTGGATTACTTGAACGGTCGTATAATTTCAATACTTCATCATCTCCAAGTTGAACAGCTAGCCCAGTGCTTACCATTTTAATTTCATCAGGTTGAATCGTAACTGTTTCACTTGCTGAAATGTCATATCCTGCGCTATGTTTTGTCGCTCGTTCTGGAATAGTCGCATTTCCGTCTAGTTTTTTAAATCCTCTTGTCATTCTCCGTCCTCCACAGGCACATCAGTTCTCAAGTATCCTACTTCATCACACCATTTTAAGAATTGAACTCTTAGCTCATCTGGAATAAAAGCAAGGGTGACAACTTTATCACTAGCAGACCAAGAATAAACAGCACTACCGTTTCTTTCAGCATCTTTTTGCATGTTTTGGACAGTCGCTCGAAGAACATCTTCTGTTATAACTTTCCGTTTAAGGCTCATCATCCCGTCTTTATTTATTGTTGTTAAATAAATATCATTTGAAATAGCTGCATTTGCTATAACAATATTTTTATAAACTTCGCTCATTTTTCTACCTCCACAGGCACAGCAAACTGCCAGTAACGCTCATCAATTGACTTGATTTCTTGTTCTGTTAATTTTAATGCATAATCTTTTCCTTTTGTAAATTCTGAGATTATTCCACTTTCCGCTTTTGATACGAAGGTTGAATCGCTGGTTGAATCGCTTAATCCAAAAACTTTTGGTAAATCAATATAGAACAGCTGCGGTTTTTCGACTGTGTAGCCGATATTTCGAGCAATAATATATTTTTCTGGATTATTTTTAACCCACAATCCGGCTTCTTTTAAATCTTTATCATTAGCAGTGAATATATCCTTCAAAGTTTCTGCTATGCTGTTATCAATTTGTTCATCCCATGCAATTGCGTCTGCCACACACTCAGGCACGACTGGCAGGGCTTGCTGTTGGAGTTTCAGCTTATCTTCAAGAAGGAATGCATATTCTTTCCATTCTTTTAATGTTTGAGCACCTTCTGTAAATTTTTTAGCTAATTCAGTGAAATCTACATCTCTTTTAGAAAATGGGTCAATATATGCTTTTTTTGGTCTTTTTACTTCTTCTTCAAACTTAGTCATTTTTCGTGTCCTCCAAATAAATATTTAAATCGAATTGATTTTTAATTTCAGTTTTTTTGATTTTATGGAAAAGGAAACTTGCAGAAAATACTTCGATATCATCTCCAAATTTAAAACGGATAATCATATTTCCATAGCAATCTTTTACATTAACTGTCATTCCTTCTGAAATTGTTTTTAGTAAACTTTCAACTGTCATTTCTTATCTCCTTCCAATAATTCAGGGTTCTCATAGATATTTCCGATGACTTCATAATTCAATTTATTTGTACTCGCCCAGAATTCTTGCCGATATAACCTATTTCCTTCAAAAATAATTGAATATCCATATTTTGGAGAATATTCAAGATAACCGATTTTGTCATCAGGAGCTAAGAATATAGCATTCAGTTTTAAAATGTCACCTTCATAAATTTCAACGCCATTTTTATCTTTTAATCCTGTTGACTGCATAAATTCAACGTCTTCATCAGCGCCAGTACAGAAATGGTCAAAACGATAATTAATGCTATCGTCGAAATATTCAACCTCTCCATAACTCATACGCTCATCTTGTTTATCCCAAGCTCTTAATTTTGGTATCATCTAGCTGCTCCTCTCCCATAAAAACCATATCAACGGTTTCGTTGTAAAGATCGACTCCAGGGCTATTGAATGGAAATTCATCACATTCAGGACAAGAGATACTATCTACTAAATCAGGAATTGAGTCAGTGAATTCAAGTGCAGTAATAAAAGTTGGAGCGTTGATATAATATGCTTCTTCTCCACCGCCTTTTATTTCAGCTTGATAATATTCTTCACTTTCATAAGCACCTAAACTTACTGGGTGAAGTTGTTGAGTAAAGTAATGGCAATTTACATATTCAATTTCTTTGTTGCAATTTTTACACTTCATCTCATCCCTCACTTCACAACTCTGTCAAAGAGTTCACATGCATGGTATCTTCCATTTATTTTTACAATTCTAAAATCATCACGCTTAACTGATTTTTTAGTGAACTGGTCTTTTTCAACCGTTATGTATTTGTCAGTAACTTCGATAACTTTTAAGAATTTTGTGTCGCGGAAGCATATTTTATCTCCACGCCTTATTTCATTTTTGCTGAACATATTACTACCTCATATTTTAGCTTCTAAGCGCTTTTGCCTAGTTCGTGATAAATTTTATCCATGAAACAGTTTAAGCGCTCAATGTAACCGTAATTTTCATGAATTATAGCTATCCAAACACAACTAATGATTCTGTCAGTTGCTTATCCATAAAATTAAACAGTTGATTCAAGTCATATCTTTTCCGTTGTTGAAAACAGATTTAATATCTCGATAAATTTCAACCAGCTCATGACTTCCTTTAGTTCTAACTGTGATATAAACCGAATTACTTCCATAACCGTCATATCTTGCTTTCTTAGCTAAGTTAAACAATTTAACAGTTGGTATGATTCTGAATGCTGTCATTCAAACCTCCTCGATATCAACTTCAAGACGATAAGCTTTTGTTCCAGAAAGTCCGCCATATTGATATTTTGTAAATTTAACTACTTCGTGATTATCATCTGACCAAAGCCCTGATTCTGTAAAGCCGTCCATAATCGCTTTTAAGGTCGGTTGTAAGTTGTCTGGGTCACTTCTTCGTTTGGTTGGTGTAAAGACTGTCAGCGTAACGCTACAAGTCCGTGTGCTATCAAATAACGGCAATTTCTTTAAGCTGTTTAATGGATTTCGCACTTGATTAAAAGTAATTCTCTTTAATTCTTGAATTATTTTCGCTTTTTGGTGGAAATGCATCCTGTCATTAGAATTCAAAATCAATTTTTTACTTTTTGGAACATCTTTTGATTTACTGATAGCCCGATATAATTCAAATTCAAACTTCACTCGCTTCTCCAAATCTAACAATTTCAGGCATCTGAGCCATGCGATTAAGAATAAAAATAATCTCATGCTCAGATTTCTCTGCCAGCTTCTGCTTTTTAATTCTTCCGAGTGGGTAATGTTCGTTTTCCCACTGCTCAATGATTATTGTTTTCATTGCTTCTCCTAGAATGGCAACTGACTAACACGCTTATCTTTAATATTTTCAAAATTGAATGCTTTTTTTCCAATACCTCTGAACAAACGGCTATATGTCCTGTTATGATATTTTTTTCTTATTTCATCACTTTTTAGATTAGTGGTAATAATAGTCTTAGTCCTTGCATCCAAAACTTCTGTCAGTAAAGACATCGACCATTCTGTTATTTTCTCGCTTCCAATATCATCAATAACTAATAAGTCAGTATTTCTAAAAACTTCCATGAAGTATTCAGTTGAATAAAAGCTGTCTTTATTATCAAAACTATCTTTGATTAAGTGAAGAACCTCTGACCAACTTGCAAAAATAACGGTTAAATCAGTATGCTGCAAACAATCTTTTAAGATGCTCATGGCTAGGTGACTTTTCCCTGTTCCTGCTGGCCCGCTTACTACAGTATTTCCCTCACCGCCAGTATAATAATATTCAGATACTTCTTTTGCGAACGCCAAAGCTCTCTTTTCTTCGTCAGTTACTGCATTAAAATTTTCAAAACTTGCTTTTTTTATTGTCATATCTCTCACAATGCTATTGCGATTAAGCCTTTTGACAAACTCAGCTTTTTTCCTACGTTTAATCACTTCTTCAGTCTCACGATAGACAACATCGGCATAACCACAGTTCATAATCAAAAAAGGTTCATGTCCACTCAATGCTGTTTTTTCGTTATTATCAAATTTATTTTTCTCTTTAAGATATTCGTAGAATTTAGAATAACTTTTTGAAACTGCATCGCTAGTCATCTTATTATCCGAAATGAATTTTTCTATTTCTGGACAAGCGATAACTTTATCAGTCATTGCATTAAATTTATTCATATCAACAAATTTTCCAATAACATCTCCGATACTTTCCATTTCTTCCTCCTAAAATGGCAATCCAAGATCATCATAAGGCTGTGCTTGTTCTTGGCGCATTGGTGTCTGGTTAAGGTAATTATCAAACTTCGTTCCGAATAAAGTTGACGGTTGTAAATATTTTTCTGCTGGTTGACCATTTATTGTTTTGCCTGTCCAGTCAGCAACTTTATTATCAACGACCTTCTTAAAGTCATCTAGTTTATAATCCTCATTCCACCTCGCTTTGATAAAACGTTTGTGAGCTTCAGTAGTTCTAAAACTTCGCCCTATTTTTTCATTCAAGTAAGAAATAATTTCAGAATATGGAATAACATCGTCAGATTTATCTGACATAGTATTATTATTCTTTTTCTTATTCTTACTCTTATTCTTATCTTCTTCTGTTGCGTCACGTGACGTCACGCTAACGTCACTATTTTCTATAAGCTTCTTACGCTCTCGATACTTCTTATTACGCTCAGCATTTAATTTTCTGATTTTCTCCATTCCATCAATGTTTTGGTGCTTTTCCCAATTACTGATACCAATCATGTTGTTATCATATATCTCAATCAACCCAAAGTCTCTGAATGTTTTAAGAGCCAATCTTACAGTAGAAACAGGCCTATTACACAAAGCAGAAATCATTTCATCAGTATATGGAATATGATTACTTAAATAGACAAGCCCAGAATCATTTGTTTTTCCCGCCAAGCTAAGCAAGTAAACCCATATTCTAAAGATCGCATCATTTTCTGGCATTTCATCAATCAACTTCATTTTTTCATCATCGAAAATATTAACGCTCAATTTAATCCAACTAATTTCAACCATTCGATATCCTTTCATCTATATTTATTTCAAGTTTTATTTTTCAAATTAAAAGCTGGCAATGAGTGTTTATGTGCAGGCACTGAATACTCATGGACTTTACGGTCGTTACGCCACCCTCCAGCACTTGTTAGAATGGTAGGTCATCATCTGAAATTTCCATTGGATCACTTCCAAAAGAATCGTTATTTTGTGGTTTTGCAGCTGGATTACTAACTCGTTCACCATTTGCTTGATTACTTTTTTTCTAGTACTTGGAAATTACTTGCGACAACCTCCGTAATATAAACCCGTTGCCCTTGTTGATTCTCATAGTTGCGAGTTTGAATACTACCAGTAACTCCAATTAATTGACCTTTATGAGTCCAATTGGCCAAGTTTTCGGCTGATTTACCCCAAATAACACAATTGATAAAGTCAGCTTCTCTTTCTCCATTAGCGTTTTTAAATGCTCGATTAACTGCAAGAGTAAAAGCGGCAACTGCTTTATTTTGTGGTGTATATCTAAGTTCAGGTTCTTTAGTGATTCGCCCTACTAGAATGACATTGTTAATCATTTTGTTCTTCCTTTTTTATATCTACGAATTTTTCGATATCATTGTATGCTTCATCAAGTGGCATTTTTAGCCAATCATTTTGTTCATCAATACTTGCCCCATAGTTTTTCCCGGCAATAATAGCCATTTTATTAACTACAGCTTGAAGCTTTTTCTCATCAAATTCTTTTTTATCTTTACCAACAACATATAATTTAGGTGGAGTTGGTACCTCTTCTTCAGTAAAGTCAGCTTTTGTATTTTGAACCTTTGAATTCTGAGGTAAAGCCCAACTTGGAAGCTGTGGATTCTTCCACCAAAAGTTCTTTTTTGAATTTTTATCAAAAACTTTGTTCCAACCATCAGTCTTTTCAAGTGATGTTTGAGCAAAACTGGTAGGTAAGTCATATAAATATCTACCTACTCCCCATTGGACAGCTGCTCTCTTCATTGATCCAGATAATCCACCTTTAACTGCTTCAACCTGAGTATTTTCTGCGCCATCCCATTTGGTGACCCATTCGTCTCCAAACTTAACAGATATACCACATAATGTCCCACCATCAGGAGCTGTTTTGAATTCGTTCTTCCATCCGGAAATTCCAAAAACTTCATCAAAACGTTCTTGAACTGCCCGATTATCCATATAAGCAAGAACCATAGCCCAAGGTTTACCTTGTTTAGAAAATCCTGATTGTTGAACTCTCCAAACTACTCGGTCTGGTTGCAAAGGTTTTTGTAAGGCAAGCATTTGTTCTTCATAATCTGCCATAATTTACCTCACGCATCCCATTTAATTGACTGGGCTTTTGGATTTTCAACAATATAAGGCTGGATATCCTCATAAACAGATTCTCCATACTTTTTCTCTAACTGATTAATAGTCAACGGAACAACACTATCAAGCCCATACTTTCTAATTAAAGCCATTTTAGCAGCGTTATCCATTGCAAGTACTCTTGTGTATTGTTGTTTTGAATAAGAGAGTCGTGAAAATAGTTGACCTTCATCAAGGCGTTTCTTGACTTCTTTTTCGGCTTCTTTTTTTAATTTATCTATTCCTTTTGTTGCTGAAAGAAGATTAGTTAAGGTACTATTATCAAACTTTTTAAGCATTTCAGGATTAAGTTGAAGAACTTCTCCTGTTTCATTGTCCAAAGGGACTAATTGTAATTCCATAATGTTCTCCGTTTCAAATTTCTAGGCATTCGTGGTATAATTTAAGTAGAAGTTTTGGCGAATTTCCTACTTGCTCTGCGTGCCATGCAGGGCTTTTTTAGTTCCAAACTTTTTTCCAGTCTGAAATACATTCGTTAAGCATTGCAGCTTTATCATTAGCAAGCTCTTGCTTATTCTTTTTGCGTGAAGTCATATAAAGACTTCCGTCTGGTCGTTCCCAAGTTTCAAAGACCACTACTCCACGATTTTCTCGTTTGATTAAATCATGATAGATTTGTCCAACTGGTGTTGGAATTAGTCGAACTTTACGACCGTTTATGATTGCTGTTTCCATTAATTTCCTTTCTATGTATGTGTTTTAATCCTCCGAGTGCTATAATTACTGTGAGCAGATATTTGCGGTATTTGCTTAGTTTTATGGAAAGGAGGAAAGTTGATGTCTGTTAAAGTACATTTTTCTAATGGTGAGTCAATCGTTATTTCTGAAGAAACCAGAATAAGCGCTTGGAATTCATTAGATAAAGATCCTGATGGATATTATGCCGAAGGAGTTTTTTCAGGTTCTAACATAGACTCTCCAGATTTAGGAACATCATATCAACATATTGGGCTGATGGGACTTTTTGGTAGTACTGACTGGTTTGCTATCGGACTAGATTTTAAAACTACTTATAAAACTTCAGCAATTGTTTCGTTAGAAGAAACACCGTGGTAATCTAAAATATTATCTATTGATAATTTGATAAGCTCGTTTGTGGCCCTATCAGCTGTATAAAACAGTTGCTCTTTTAGCCATTTGCGAGCTTTTCTTATATCACCATCATTTTGCTTCAAAGCAAGATCTGATGTTTTGTTAATTATTTCTTTATAGTTGTTAGCTAACTTTTCTATTTCTTTATTCAAAATCTCTCTTTTCTAGCGGAGTACCGCATTTAATTTCTTAGCAATGAGCTTTATTGCTCTAATGTTTTGTGTGATTAAGTCGTGTACCAGATCAAACAGGATTTCGCCCGTTTCTGGGTTGACTATGTATGTGTAGGTCATGAGAACCTCTTCTTATTTGATAACTGATTGGCGCTTTTTAAGTTCTTGCTTATACTCAGGAGTATTTACAAACTGCATGAAGTCTCTGATTTCTTTGTATCGAAATCTCCGTCCATTCATGAAAATACCAGACTTAAATTGTGGAAATAGCTCCATTGCTTTTCTACGTCGATAAACTGTTTGATCATGGATGGAAAACTTTTCCGCTACTTGCTGAGTAGTCAAGTAATCATCATCTTTATATTCCATCTGATTTCCTCTCTATTCTTCAAAGTCAAAGCTAGTTTGTGAGTTCAATCCACGAATTTCAAGCGTTGTATTGAATGATGGTTGCCACATATCAAGATATTCTGTTGCTTCGTCATAACGGCTTAATGGAATATCGCTATATTTAACAACATCGAAGCGATTGTTCAAATCTTTATAAAACTCTCTGAATACCTTAGCTCCTAATTTCTTATGAGCATTTGAATACTTACCGCCAGTAAACATATAAACTTTGCTTGCTACTTTCTTTTGCAAAACTTTAGCTTTATTTGAAGGAAGTCCGAATCGGTCAGTCAAATCAAGAACTGAATTTTCGATTTGTTCGACTTTTTTATTCAAGTTCACGTTTCCTTGAGCGAGTAATGCAATTTGTTGTTCAGGAGTTTGCGGTAAAAGCTGTTGTTTGAGTTCTTTTTCAACTTCAATGAAATATTGACGGGCTTGTTTCCCTTTTTCGTTACGTTGAATCATGGAAATTTCTTTTGCCACGTCAAGTTTAAGAGCGTGATTGATAATAGTTGTAAATGGATTTCTAGGATTATTGGTTTCACTTTTTTCTGAAACCAATACAAAGTCAATGTTTTCAATGAATCCATACTTGCACATATCTTTGAACCATTGCGTGTATGGTGTTTTTACTCCTAAAAATTCATGTAGTTCACGACCGCTTACTACTTGGTCGTTGTTTTCGTTTTGTGTGATTGTAATTAATTGATTCATTTTTGAATCCTTTTTAACTAGCTTTATACACATTTTGTGTAGTTTTGTCGTAAAAAATATCATTCAATGATCTTGGACCAATGAATGGTTTCAGGTAGTTGCGGATCGCAAACATTTCTGTCGCTCTCCAATCATACTGACCTAATTCTTTACGTCTATACTGTTCTTCGCTCAAACCAATAGCTTTGGAGATTTGTTTTTGCGAGATTTTATAATCTTTTCGCAGAGCAATTAATTCTTTTTCTACTGCCATACTGGCTCCTTTCTTTTAAAAAATTTCTGCATACGCAGTAAGGGAAGTTCAGGAATCGAACCTGTTCGCCAGTCTTCCCTGCTCATTGTGAGCGATATCATAACTCCGTGCTATAATGTAAGTGACTAAACTAAAAAAAGATTTTGAAACTGTCAATGATAAAATAAGAGATGTGGCTAAGAAATATGACGCAAATATTAATCAAAATGAATAGTATAAGCACAAGCGCTAATCTATTAATATATTCATGAATAGTTGAATCTTTAGCAAGTCGCTCTAAAGCCATGCGTTGTAATAGATATAAACATATCATTTCTAAAAAGAAATTTTCTGACATACATTATACGACTCTTTCCGCCCCTCTGGGGGCTTTTTGTTTTGTCAGTTCAACTGCTGCTTTATAAGCGTTTGACCATTTAAATAACTGAGGCAATAAAGAGTCTTTGATAAATTGAACAGAAAAATCTTTTAACAGTTGTTTTTTGTACCACTCAACACTATGCTGCTGAATAGTTTCTCTGTAATGCGTAACTACTTGTTCCATTAGAACCTCCATTTGCCTGCGAGGGCTTTTTATTTGCCAAACTTGCTACTTACGTCGCGGTGGATACGTCGTGTACCGTCATTTGAGCCTGTTCCGTCTGCCGTACTGAATGCTCCATGTTTGTTCGCTTGTTTGACTTTATGAGTTAATTATACTACACAATTTGTGTAAAGTCAACAAAAAAACAGTAATTACTAAAAAAAGTTTGCAAAACGTGTAATTTTCTTTTATAATACATATATAAAACTTCGAAAGGTTCGATATGGACGATAGAGAAATAAATAAATTTGTCGGAATGAAAATAAAAGAGTTTCGCAAAAATAAAAAGTTGACCCAGCAAGACTTAGCTGATTTGGTCGGAGTGAAAAACAGCGCAATCTCTAATTATGAACAAGGAATTAGGATTCCTAAAAGAGATTTCTTATTCAGGGTTGCAAATGCCTTGGGCGTTTCAATAGACGAATTTTTTCCTATACAAAGTGAAGAAACATCTTCTACTCTATCCGAAATAAATAAAATCAGTTCACAACTCGAAGAAACAAGACAAAAAATAGTTTTAGAGACTGCAAATCATCAGTTAGATGAGCAAATCAAAAAGAAACGTTTATCTTTCTTCTCTAATAAAGTTGATTTCGATAAAATCAGCAATATTGTTCCTTATGACCCTAATAAAGAAGGGTACGCCCCTGTTATAGGAGAAATCGCAGCAGGAACTCCAATTCTGTCCGAACAAAATTTTGAAGGTATGCGCCCTGTTTATGGTAAATACGCTGGCCGTGATGATATATTTTGGCTTAGAGTTAAAGGCGAAAGCATGGAAACAGAAATACATGACGGTTCTTTCGCTTTAATACTGCAAGACCCTGACCTTTCAGAAGGTTCTATCGGAGCTGTTCGCTTCATAGACGATAACGAAGCAACTCTAAAATGCGTCTTCTATGAATATGATGAAAATGGCTATCCTCTCTGTTTAAGACTTGAACCATTAAACCCTGATTATCCGATTCAATATGCTGATGAGTACAATCCAGCTGTAATAGAAGGTAGATTAGTCAAAGTAGAACAAGATTATTAAAAAAAGCCCAACCTTTGATTAGGTGGGCATTTTTAGAAAGGATAAAATTATGTGGGTAGAAGATTTAGCTAATGGTAAATATAAGTATTGTGAGCGCTATACAGATACAAAAGGCAAGATAAGGAAAAGTATCAGTAACACTAGATAAAAATAGCTCTAGGGCGCAAAATGAAGCTTCTAGGCTATTGTATAATAAAATAGATGCAAAGCTTGAAAAAGAAAAACAAAAAATTGAAGATGAGCAAAATAAAATAGCTTCTATCACTTTTTGGGAAGTCCAAGATGAGTATTTTTCAATTTATGAAGAAACAGTAAAAGCTAAAACTGCCTCACTAAGAGATACAGCAAAGAAAAAAATTAGAAGTTTAGTTAGTGAAGAAACCTTATTATCGGATGTTAACTCTGTTTTTATTTTAGAGATATTGGAAAAACTATATTACAAAGAAAATTATTCTTATTCTTATATCAAGACACTTAAAGCTTCTTTTAACATGGTTTTAGATTATGCTATATCAAAAGAATATCTAGCAGTTAATCCTATTTCTAATGTTAAAATCAAAAAGAAAGTCTTAACCTTAGAACAAAGGGAAAAGAAAAAAGAAAAATATCTTGAACGTAGCGAATTAAAACAGGTCATAAAAGATATGGCAGTAATTGATAAATCAACCTCATTATTAATTGAATTTATGTCACTTACAGGTCTAAGATTTGGAGAATGTGTAGCTATTCAAATAAAGAATATTGAGAATAATGTTTTACATATAAATGGAACTTGGGACAGCGTTTCTAACTCTAAAACAACAACTAAAAATATTTATTCAGATAGAAAAATCACGCTACCCAAAAGATGTCTTCAAATAATCGAAGAATATCCTTTAAAATATCCAAAGGATAAAATAAGCAAAGATAATTATATATTTATTTATAAAAACAATAAACCATATAACATTTCTGTTGTGAATAGCAGACTAAAAAAAATAAATTCAGCTAAAAATTTAAGTACACATATTTTCAGGCATACTCATATTGCTTTATTAACTGAGCTTGGAATACCTTTGAAGTCTATCATGGAAAGAGTGGGTCATAATAACCCTCAAACAACTCTTTCTATATATTCTCATGTAACTGAAGAAATGAGCAAAAATATAATAGAAAAACTAAATGAAATAGACCTCTTAAATTAGAGGTCTATTTTTTAAAAAAGGGGCAGAAAAAGGGGCAGAAATTTGATAATATTTAATTATCTTTGATAACTTTTAAAAACACCATAACTACTAAACACCTTTATTTACCTAGCTTTTGATAACTTTTCATAACAAAAGCTATTCTATGATAATCTATATCAAACTACCCTAGCGACAGAGTTTTTTCTTTTTACCATTTGTGTTCATCAACATTATCTTTATCCACAAGATAAATTGGCGAATTAATGATATGATCTATTTTTTTACCTTGATAATAATCATAAGTAGCTTGCAAAGCCATTTCACCAATCTTAGCTGGTTGTTGAGCAATTGTCGCGGTCATAGTTCCTGCTTTTATGGCATCATGAGTCTCAGATTCACCATCAATTCCAAAAATAGCAATTTTTTGCCCACTTGCTTGAACAGCCTTAGCTGCGCCAAGCGCCATTTCATCATTTTGTGCAAAGATTGCTTGACCATCTTTATGAGATTGCAGCATATTTTGAGTGGTATTCAAACCAGTAGTCCGGTCAAAATTTGCAGATTGACTTGATAATATATTTAATCCTAAGGTCTTAGCTTCACTATTAAATCCTTTTCCACGATCTATAGTTGCTGAAGCACCTGGTGTTCCTGAAAGTTCGAGAACTTTTACATTTTTCCCAACCAATTTTTCAACCGCTTGAGCAGCCATTTTACCTGCTGCAACATTATCAGAAGCCACCGTTGTTAAAACAGTTCCACCATTTGCTCCTCTATCCATAGCAATTACTGGAATATGAGCATTATTGGCAGCTTTAATCGCTGAAACAATAGCATCATAATCAACAGGATTAATTAAAATCGCATCTACATTTTGACTGATGAAATTTTGGACATTATTGAGTTGAGTTGCCGAATCATTTTGAGCATCAGAGACAGTCAATTTTGTATTTTTTTCTTTGGCCATTGATTTTATGGCATTGTTCATCGAAACAAAGTAGGGATTGTTCATTGTTGAAATAGAAACACCAATATTTAATTCATTTGCTTTCTTGTGTGCGACCTCTTCTACTTTTTCTTTTCCATCACGACCGGGAATTCCGGTATAAAGACTACATGCGGTCAAAGTTGAGACTGCTAAAGTAGCTACAAGGGCAAAAGTTAATTTTTTTACTAATTTCATATTCAACTCTCCTATTTCCGTTTGCTACGAATGACATCTATAAGAACCGCAACGAGAATAACTAATCCTTGGATAACTTGTTGCCAAAAGGCTGATACACCGATAATATTTAAGCCGTTATTTAGAACACCAATGATTAGTACCCCAATCATAGTTCCAAACATCCGACCTTTCCCACCCATTAAAGACGTTCCACCGAGGACAACCGCAGCAATCGCGTACATTTCATAACCAGAACCTGCTCTTGTGGCGTCGCTGATGATAAACGAGAACTGATGATTAAACCAGAAATTGCCGACATCGCTCCAGATAAAGTATAAATTGCGATTTTTACTTTATTGAGCTTGATCCCTGAAATATAAGCTGCTTTTTCATTTCCACCAAGAGCATAGACTGATTTACCAAAGTCTGTTTTATGAAGTAAAATCCATAAAATAATGAAAACAAGAATCATTAAAATAACAGGGAAAGGAATTCCTAGTAGATAACCTTGTCCAATATAGGCTAAGAAATAGCCATCCATGTGTTTAGTAATTGGATTACCATCAGTAAAAACAAGTGTTGCTCCGCGATAAACCATTTGAGTGGCTAAAGTTACAATGAAAGGTGCCAGTTTCCCATAGGCAATAAGTGCCCCATTAATCGCCCCGAGAAAGGCTCCAATAATTAAGGCACAAAGTACGGCAAGTGGTAATGGCATTCCTTGGGCAATAAAACCTACAGAAACTGCACTTGAGAGGGCTAAAATTGCACCAACTGACAAGTCAATGCCAGAAGTCAGAATTACAAATGTCATCCCGAAAGCAATAAAACCATTGGCCGTTACTTGTAAAAGCAAATTGAGTAAATTATTTGCCGTCATAAAGTTGGGATTGATACATGTAATGATAATCATCAAGACAATTAGAGCAATCATTGTCGTTAAAGAACTGAATTTTTGAGCTAAAACTTTCACACTCATTTTCCTCCTGTTGCGAGCTGCATCACATTTTCTTGTGTTGCTTCTTTTTTATTTAAAAACCCGGCTATTTTACCTTCATGCATGACTGCAATTCGGTCAGCGACACCAAGTATTTCAGGTAAATCACTGGAAATCATAATGATTGGAACCCCACGTTCTGCGAGTTCATTCATCAATTGATAAATCTCTCGTTTGGCTCCTACATCGACTCCACGTGTTGGTTCATCTAAAATTAATACTTTAGGTGCAATTCCAATCCATTTAGCAAGTACAACTTTTTGTTGATTCCCTCCCGATAATGAGCCAACCATTTGTTCTTCATCTGTTGCTTTAACATTGAGTCGCTCAGAAAGTTGTTTAACGAAAGTTGTTGCAGTTTTATCATCGAAGAGTCCGTGATGAATAAAGTCCTTTGTACTTGGCAGAGTAATATTATCTTTTATTGAAAAATCAAGAACAAGCCCTTCATCTTTTCGGTCTTCGGTTAAAAAGCCAATTCCTGCTTTAATCGCTTGTGCTGGGTTATTGATAGTTAGGCTCTTTCCATTAATTTTTATTGTGCCTGATTTTAGCTTGTCAATTCCAAAAATTGCTCGCATGACCTCGGTTCTACCAGCTCCCATGAGTCCTGCAAAACCAAGGATTTCACCTGAACGAACTGAAAAGGAAATATTTTTAAAGTCAGCTGTGGATAAATTTTCTGCTTCGAATACAATTTCTCGAATTTCAGCATTTTTTTGGGGATAATAATCTGTAATTGAGCGACCAACCATTTTCCGAACTAACTCATCAACATTTGTCTCTTTTGTTTTTTTAGTATCAATGACCAAACCATCACGCATAACTGTCACACAATCGGTAATCTTAAAAATTTCTTCCATTCGGTGAGAAATATAAATAATACCAACGCCTTGTGCTTTAAGGCCTGCGATAACAGAAAATAAACGTTCTGTTTCTCTTTCTGTCAATGCGGCTGTCGGTTCATCCATAATCAAAATTTTCAAATCAGATAAAAAACTTTTAGCAATTTCAACCATTTGTTGCTGACCAACTGACAAGTTCCCGATTTCTTTATCTAAATCAATAGTTACTCCCAATTGTTCAAAAGCAAAAGTAGCTTTTTTACGCATAGCTTTTGTATCTAAAACACCAAATTTATTTTTTATTTCTCGACCAAGAAAAAGGTTCTCTAAGACTGTTAAATCAGGCCATGTATTCATTTCCTGATGAATAAAGCTAATGCCAAATCCTTCTGCCTCTTGAGGCCTCTTGAGGATTCTTGAAAGTTTTATCCTCCTTATCAATCTCAATTTCTCCACCAGAAGCTGGGAAAAGTCCAGTCAGAATATTCATTAGCGTGGATTTTCCAGCACCATTTTCCCCCATTAAGGCATGAACTTCTCCAGAATTGATAGTTAAATCAATTGCTTCGAGAACTTTGTTGGTTCCAAATGATTTAGAAATGTTCTTCATTTCTATTTTCAAAATTGACTTCCTCCTTTTTCACAAAGCAACACCTGATTGTAAAATAATATTAGAATAAGGTGTATTTTCTCCTGTTCTTACAACTGCTTTGACATCATGATTCATTAATTTTAAGGTCTCATGACTGACAAAAACAACTTCAACATCTGCTGACAGTTTTGTCAGTAAAATTTTTAGCTGCTCAGGATTATTTTCTTTTATCTCGTCAGCAAGATAAATCTTTTCAACTAGAATATTTTCTAAATAAATATCCAAAACTTCTTGAAAAGTAGGTTTCCCACGTGTCAGTGCTAAATCAATTTTTTTGACACCTGATGGTACCGGTAAGCCTAAATCTCCAATACAAACTTGGTCAGTATGTCCCAGATCATCAGCGATTTTTGCAAGCTCACTATTCAATATTCCTTCTTTTTTCATAAATTCAAAGTCCTTTCTTTTCCTTATAAAAATTAAGATTAAGCTCTTTTAATTTATCTTCAACTTCTGCTAGAATTGGCATTCCACCTTGAGCACCAAATTTATGAATAGATAAATGGGAAGCAACCACTGCCAATTGGATAGAATCAACGATTGATAGATTTTCTGTCAGTCCAAAAGCAAAAGCTCCATTGAATGTATCCCCTGCTCCCGTCGTATCTACCACTTTAGCTTTAATTGCTGGAATTTTTTGAACCCCATTACCATTATGGAAAATCACTCCTTCACTTCCTAAAGTGACAATCAGGCGATTCGCATATTTAGCAAGAATTTCCTCCAGAGGCTCATTCGGAAAAAGCTCCTTACATTCGTGTTCATTAGGCGTGATGTAATCTACAAATTCAATCATTTCTAAATCCGTTTTTCTTGCTGGAGCTGGATTATAAAGGACTTTTATCGCATTTTCTTTACAAAATTTAGCGACTGCAAGGTTAGTTTCATGAGGTATTTCATTTTGTAAAACCACAAGTTAACTGTCTTTAATTTTCTCCCAGAAATTCTCTAAATAATCAGGGAGGACTTCATTATTGGCCCCAGGAATAATGATAATTCGATTATCGTCATCAAATAAAGTAATTTGGGCAATCCCTGTCGTTTGTGGTACCGTTCCTACACCATCAAAAAGAACAGCATTTTCTTTGAAGTTTTTTAGAATAGTTTCTCCAAAAGCATCATTTCCAACTGCTCCAATCATATTTACATCATGGGGAGCTAATCTAGCAAAAGCAACGGCTTGATTTGCTCCCTTGCCACCAGGAACCATCGCAAAATTTTCTCCAAAAACTGTTTCACCTGCTTGTGGAACTCTTTTTGTGCTTGTCACTAAATCCATGGAAATACTTCCTACAACACTTACTTTTGTCATTAATTTTTCCTCATTCTTTTCTTTTTTGTCGAATTGTTTCACGCGCTACATAATGAACAGGCAGCTCAATCTTTGATTTCTCAATAGGCTGATCAGTTGCTATTTTATAAATAAGTTGAGCCGCTTCAAGTCCCATTTGGTAAGCGGATTGATGAATAGTTGAAAGGGCTGGATAAATAAATTGGCTCATTTGTATATCATCATAACCAATAATTTGAATTTCCTCAGGAATCTTCTTATCTAATCGATGGATTTCATGAATATAAGCCATGGCGTGAATATCTGACGGTGCAATGATACTATCAAAATTTTCCTTATTAGCAAGAACTTCTCGCGCCTCTTTCTGGATTTCTTCAAAATCATAACTTTGACTGTAAAAGGCTTTAAAATCAACTTTCTTTTCTTTTAAATAAGCAATACTTGCTTTAAAACGATTATTAATATTTGTGGCATTCAAAGAGCCACTAACCACAGCAACATTTTTGGCTCCAGCCTCTACAATAACTTTTGCTGCTAAGCGTCCGCCTGATTCATTATCCGAAAAAACACCATAGTTACTTTTATGTCCAACTCGGTCCACAATGACTGATGGAATATCCAAATCAGGAAATTCTTCTTTAAAATCATGAGTTGAAATAATACCTGCCGCATTACTTTGTAAGAGAACTTTCAAGTAATCATGTTCTGATTGATGATTTTCACCAATATTACCAAGCATCACTCGATAGCCTTTTTCTTTTAAAAATTCTTCTGCCCCCTTTGCAAGCATGGGAAAGAAGGGATTGGAAATATCTGGCAAAAGCAAACCAACGAGTTGATTCTTCTTCGTTTTTAAAGACTGAGCAGAGAGGTTAGGGGTAAAATTTAATTTTTTTATCGCTTCTTCTATTTTCTTTCTGGCTTCATCACTGACATACCCATTTTGAGCAATGAAACGCGAAACTGTAGACTTTGAAAGACCTGCTTCAAGTGCAACTTGTTTAATTGTGGCCATGGATTCCTCCTTTCAACTGTGGGAACGTTCTCACATTTACATGTATGATTGTATCCGTTTTCATTTATTTTGTCAATCCTTTTTATATTTCGTTTTAATAACAAAAAAACCTACTTTTCAGTAGGCCTTTTAAATCAATCAAAGACACGGTTAAAAATTTCATCTACACGAGTCAAATGATAGTTATAATCAAAAGCTTTATCAATATCTTCATCATTCAAATAATGACGAATTTGTTCATTTTCTTCAAGCAATGGTCTAAACATGACTTGCTCATCCCATGATTTTGCAGTCAATGGTTGAACTAAATCATAAGCAGCTTCACGAGTCATTCCTTTTTCAATCAACATTAACATGACATGTTGACTGTAAATCAAACCAAAAGTGGCATCCATATTTCGTTTCATATTTTCTGGAAAGACCGTCAAATTTTTAACAATATTGCCAAAACGATTGAGCATATAATCTAATAATTCTGTTGTATCTGGTGCAATAATCCGTTCAGCAGAACTGTGAGAAATGTCCCGCTCATGCCAAAGGCTAACATCTTCAAGGGCTGTAATCGCATGACCACGAATAACACGAGCAAGTCCTGTCATATTTTCAGAGCCAATTGGGTTACGTTTGTGTGGCATTGCTGACGAGCCTTTTTGACCTTTAGCAAAGAATTCTTCAACTTCACGTTGTTCAGATTTTTGTAATCCACGGATTTCAGTCGCCATGCGTTCAATAGAAGTCGCAATTAGCGCCAATGTTTGGAAGTATTCTGCGTGCAAATCACGTGGCAAGACTTGTGTTGAAATTTCTTGTGGACGTGTTCCTAATTTTTCACAAACATAAGCTTCAACAAATGGAGGAATATTGGCAAAAGTTCCCACAGCACCAGAAATTTTCCCAGCTTCAACAGCTTTAGCCGCATGTTCAAAGCGTTCAATGTTCCGTTTCATTTCGCTGTACCAAGTGGCTAATTTCAAACCAAAAGTTGTTGGTTCTGCATGAACCCCGTGTGTACGCCCCATCATGACCGTATACTTATGTTCCAAAGCCTTAGTCTTCACAATTTCTGTGAAATTTTGCAAGTCTTTGCGTAAAATATCATTGGCTTGTTTGTAAAGATAGCCATAAGCTGTATCCACAACGTCTGTTGATGTTAGACCGTAATGGACCCATTTACGTTCTTCACCCAATGATTCACTGACAGAACGTGTGAAAGCTACCACATCATGACGAGTTTCTTTTTCAATTTCAAGAATGCGTTCAACATTAAAAGTTGCCTTTTCACGAATTTTTTTCACATCAGCTACTGGGATTTCTCCAAGCTCTGCCCAAGCTTCATCTGCAAGAATTTCGACTTCAAGCCATGCTTTATACTTGTTTTCTTCTGACCAAATTTCTGCCATTTCTGGACGTGAATAACGACTAATAACCACTTTTTACTCCTTTTGTTACTGACAGAATTCCCTCGGTGCTAGCCCTTAGAGCTGTCAGTAAATTATTCCTATATTTTTAATCTTCTAATGAACGAAACGTCCTTTTTCACTAACTATTATATCATTTTCAAGTCTAATGCATTTGGAGATTTCTGTCAATATTAATAAAAGTAAAAATATTATCTGTCAAAACCGAACAATAAGCATTCAATCCTTAAGCCAACTCATTTTCTAAAAGATCCAAAATCTCTACTGTTTCCTTTAATGAAATTTGTCCAGGAGCGCTTAAGTTTTCCAGACCTGCAAAAGTCCAACAAGAGCCAGTCAAATAACCTGAAATTCTTGAAAGACGTCCCAAATCACCCATTGCCATACTGATAAAATGATTTCCATATTCTAAAGTCATATCGCGAGTAATCTGCAATAAATCAAGCACATCACATTCACGTTCAGGCATCACAGCCACTTTCACAAAAGCCGTTCCTTCTTCATGCATTTTAATCAAACGACTGGTCAAATCGGTCGGAACTTCATCAAAGTTATGATATGAAAGGACAATTTTTTCACGATAATTCTTTAAAGCAGCAAATGAAGGCCCATGACTGAAATATTCAACATCAATATAATCTGGTTCAAACTTTAAAATTTCTTGTAAAATCTGTAAATATTTTTTCTCAGAAACCTGAATATTTCCACCTTCTCTTACCGTTCTTAAAGTAAATAAAATCTTGCTCTCTTTAAATTTTTCAAAGAATTTAGGGGCCATCTCAAAAATATCATCTGCTGACAAAAAATCGGCACGCCATTCAACAATATCTGCTGAAAGATAATCACTGACAGAAACTTTCTCAAGCTCTGTTAACTCTGTCAGCATTATTGGAACAACAATTTTTGTTCTTCTCATAAACTTCTCCTTACATTTTCATAAATGCTTTCCCCTATTCTAGCATATTTTAGTAAAAAGAAAAAAGGAAACAACGTTTCCTTTAAATTTTTTTTACTGGGGTAGCTGGATTCGAACCAACGCATGAGGGAGTCAAAGTCCCTTGCCTTACCGCTTGGCTATACCCCAAGATCGCTGGATGACGACAAGAAATATTTTACCAAAAACCCTCATAAATTTCAAGTTTTAACTTATTTATTTCAAAGAAATATCAATAATTTTTTATAATCTCTTTAAATAGATAGATTATATTCCTTGATTGCTTCTTCTAAAGCAGCCTCAAATGAAGACACTGTCGCAATTTCTTTTCCAGAAAGACTGACCACAAAATTTCCTGATTTTTCTTTAATTTCAGCAATTGTTTTTTTCCCACTTTTGATAACAGCTCCATCAGCTGTATCAATGATTTCAAGTTCTGTATCTTTTTTCTTTGACATCTCAAACTCCTTATCGTTTTTTAAGCTCTATTTCTAAGTGCTTAATCTTTGATTTTTGAAAATTTTCTTCCTCAATCATAGCATTTTTCAACCAATTTGTCACGTTCATATTACTGACAGACTTCCCAGCAAAAGTAGGACTATAGCACAGTTTTGCTATCAGAATTTTCACAATAATAGAAGATAAAAAAAATACTGACAGCCTTTATTTCAATAAGAAAAATTCTGTCAGTAAATTTTATTATGATAATTCAGCAACCACGGCTTTAAGTTGAGCTTTCGTTTGAACCCCAACAATACGTTTTACTTCTTCACCATCTTTTTTGAACATCAATGTTGGAATAGACATAATTCCAAATCCTTGAGCTGTTGCTGGATTTTCATCAACATCCATTTTGCAAATCTTAAGTTCTGATTCATCAAGTTCTTCTGAAAGTTGTTCCAAAATAGGCGCTTGCATACGACATGGACCACACCAAGTTGCCCAAAAGTCAATCAAAACAAGCCCTTCTTTTGTTTCTTCATCAAACGTTGCATCAGTAATATTATATTCCATTATATCTCCTTCATTGAAATAATTTTCTTCAGTAAGACTATTCTAGTGTAAATCACTTAAAATTTCAAGGAAATAGATTTTCAGATACTTTATTTTTTATTTCAAAATGGCAATGGTTGCTCCAGAGCCTCCAGCATTGATTGGCGCATATTCATAAGATTTGATATGACGATGTTTTTGAAGTTTTTTCTGAACCATTTCTCGAATGACACCTGTTCCAATCCCATGAACAATCGTAATTTGAATTAGATTTGCAAGTAAAGCCTGATCAATATAATTGTCCAATTCCAGTTCTGCTTCTTCATAACGCATCCCACGTAAATCTAGCTGTGCTTTAACCTTAGAAGTTACTTTTTTGCTGACATTTTTAGTTTTTGCTTGAATTTGTTCAGGAGTATCAATGACTTCAAACTCTTCTTCACTTAAACGAGTAGTAATTGAACCCATTTGGACTGTCCAACGGCCATCTTTTTCTAAACGAATCAATTTTCCGCGCTGACCATAAGAAGTAACATTGACCTCAGCCCCTTGCTTAAGTCCTCTTTGTGCCTTGGCTTTTTTCAAAACCTTGTTTTTAGAAAAATCAATGGTTGGCGCTAAGCCCTCAAGTTCTTTTCTAGCAGCGATGATTTCATGGGGCTTCAATGCCGCTTTATCATTAAGATTTTTCAAGATTTCTTGAGCCTCAAGACTCGCTTTTTTAACTACTTCTTGAGCTTCTTTTTGGGCTTTTTCTAATTCAAAGTCACGTTCGCGGTTAATCTGATTATAAACTTTCGTCAAATCTTTATGTAAACTTTGATTTTCTCGTTCAATTTTTTTGATATTTCTTGAACTTTCAATGACTTCACGCGTTTTTTCTTCCAACTTTTCAATCATTTGATTGACATCATGTTCGCTCCCAGAGATTTGCTGACCAGCCTCAGAAATAATCGTTTCCGGTAAGCCCAAACGTCTAGAAATCTCTAAAGCATTTGAACGTCCTGGCACACCAAGTTGCAAATGATAAGTTGGCTGCATTTTATCAATGTTAAATTCCATACTGGCATTGATCACTTGCTGAGTTTTCACACCATAAGCTTTCAGCTCTGGATAGTGGGTACTTGCCATTGTTTTAACATTTCGTTTTCGTAAATTTTCAAGAATGGCAATCGCAAGTGCTGCCCCTTCTTTCGGGTCAGTCCCTGCTCCAAGTTCATCAAACAAGACCAAACTATTTTCATCAGCCTGAGCTAAAATTTGTACAATATTCGTCATATGACTTGAGAAAGTTGACAAACTTTGTTCAATTGATTGTTCATCACCAATATCAGCAAAAATGTCATCAAAAAGATGAATACGGCTGCCATCATCCGCTAAAATTGGCAAACCTGATTGAGCTAAAATAGTAAGTAAACCAACTGTTTTCAGGGTAATAGTTTTACCACCTGTATTCGGCCCCGTAATGACAATTGTATTGAGTGTTCTGTCAAATTTAATATCATTTGCCACAACCATTTTTGCATCAATCAAAGGATGACGAGCGGCAAACAAGATAATATCTTTATCATTTGTTAAAGCGGGCAAGCTTGCCTTATTAGCTGCCAGATAAAGATATTTCGCCCGAACAAAGTCAATATGTCCAATCAGCCAAGCATTTTGCCGAATATCAAAACTATAAGGCTTTAATTCTTCAGAAAGTTCCCGATAAATTCTTATAATTTCTTGTCGTTCTTCAATTCGTTTTTGATTAAGCTTATTATTAAGTGAAACTACCGCATTCGGTTCAATATAAAGCGTTTGACCAGAAGCGGACATATCATGAACGACTCCGGCAATTTTATTTTTATTTTCTGCTTTTACAGGAAGAACTTGACGGTCATTTCGAATAGTGATGACATTTTCACTCAAAGATGAGAGATTTTTTGTCAGCATTTCTTGCATAATTTTACGAATTTCTGACTGATGACTCTTGATAGAGGCACGAATGTGCATCAATTCCAGACTTGCATTATCGTAAAGACTACCGGCATTATCAAAGATTTCTAATTTCTTAATCAGCCCTGATAAATCAACCAATTTTTCTAAAGTAATATTTAGTGATGGTGTTTCAACATTTTCAGCTTCGTCAAAAAAACGTTGAATATTGATTCCAAGTTGAATCACTTTTTTTATTTCAACAAATTCTTTTCCTGAAAGACTCGCTTCAAGCTCCAAGCGTCGCAGAATCTCAGTTAAATCATTTGTTTTCCCTAAATTTAACAAACCATTTTCTTGAGTCAATAAGCGAAAATCAGCAACCTCATCAAAAAGGAGCTGAATCTTATCTTTATCGGTCAAGGGGACTAAGTCAGATAATTCTTTCTGACCCTGCGCTGTCGTCAAAGCATTCATAAACTGCTCTTTAACTTTATCATATTCCAATATTTGGAGAATTTTTTTATTCATTATAGTTATATTTCAATTTATTTTTGTAGATTTGTCCCTAAAATTATTCGAGTGGATTAATATGGACAATATTTTCAATAAACAGGTTTTGCAAGATTCCTGATGAAATCGGTGTGTGTAAAACCACAAAACGTGCTAGAAAGCTAGCATCCAGCTGACTTTGTACAGTGGCAATTGGAACTAAACTAAGTGCCGTAAGTAGCATTTGTAATCCGAAATAAGTTGCTGCAAAGCCTAAAACTCCAGCAATAATCTTCCCGTTTTTTCCTAAAGGACTGAGTGCAAAATGCAAAAACAGACCAATAAGACGAACAATAAGATAAATGACTACAAAAATTGCTAAAAAAGCTATACTCGCATAAAAGGCTTCATCTAATTGGAAAAGAAGTTTATCACTAAAAAGCAAGAGATGTGAATTTTGCGTCGCATTAGAGAAAAGGACCCAAACACTGAGTTGTTGAGCTAATTCTTTATAATTATTTGCGGCAATAAAGGCTGCAAGTAAGGTTCCCAAACTATAAATGACTTGTAATATCAAGCCTCGTGAATAACCAACCATAAAAGCCCAAATCAAGGCCACTAAAATAATCAAATTTAATATCATAAAAATTCCTAATTTATTTTTTCTTACCCTTATCAAGGTGAGCGAGCAGACCAAACTAATTTATACAAATAAAACTAAGCTTTAGTCAAATTTTCTTTCTCTATTATACCATAGCCTGTAAGACGAAACAATCTTGTATCGTACTCCATAGATTATGCCAGCAAAACGAGAATCTTAGTCTCTTATTGAGAGACTAATGAGGTAACAAGGAAGTTCGCATAAGAACTTCCAAATAACCACGGACAACCGAGTATTATACTGAATATCATAAAAACGTATCCCTTGGAATACGTTTTTTATATTAAAAATTAAAAAATAGATGACGAATGTCCCCCTCTGAGTGGGTGGTCAAATTCAAGTTTTTTCGTCATGGCATTAATTGCATGTACCGCCTCACCAAAACCGACAGACATTAAAGGCATTTTCCCAGCATAATCACTTGCATCTCCCGCAACATAAAGCCCTTCAATATTAGATTGCATCATTGAATCGGCCTTAACACGACCATTACGACTGACCTCTAAGTTTTCAGCTAGGCTCACCTGATTCGTTAAAAAGCCATAATTAACTAAGATTTTATCAATGGAAAAATTCAAATTTTCTTCAGCCTTCACTTTTTTTAGTTCTAAATCATTCTCATTAAAATTTGAAAAAGTATAAGGGGTGTGAACTTGAATACCAGAGTTCATCACTCGATCAACTGTCATTTCATGACCACGAAAGGCCGTTCTTCTGTGAACCAAATGAACTTCTTTAGCCACTTTTTCTAGCATTAATGACCAGTCTAAAGCTGAATCTCCCCCACCAAAGACAGCAACATTTTTCCCTTCAAATTCTTTTAGTGAAGTGATAAAGTAAGAAATTTTTCCTTCATTTGCTAAGTTTTCTTCATTATCAATTCCTAATTTTCGAGGCTTTAAAAGTCCTGCTCCGGTTGTTAGTAATACTGCTTTGGCTTTTCTATTTGATTTATCGGTAATTACAGAAAAAATTCCATCTTCTTTTTCAATTTTTTGAACGCTCTCTCCAAGAAAAAGGCGATGAGAAATTTGTGCCAATTGTTCTAAAAGATTTTTCGTTAAATCAGCTCCAGTTACAGCGGGTAAACCAGCGATATCATAGATTAATTTTTCAGGGTAGAGATTTTGTGGCTGACCGCCTGCAACTTGCGCTGATTCAATTATTGCAACCGATAAACCACGCATTCCTGCATAAAAAGCCGCATAAAGACCAACAGGACCAGCTCCAACAATAATTAAATCTAACTCTTGCATATCAAACTCCTTGAAACCTTATCGATTTTAAGATAAAGTCATTTTCTATTGTCTATCTATTATTGCGACTTTTCTTGTAAATGTCAAATACTTTTTACTTTAAATAAAAAAAGCCCCTAATTGGGCTTAATTTTTATTTAGTTGAACGACGAGAAATGATTTCATGGTCCAAGACTAATTGGTTTTGCTCAACATCTTCTTTAAGCATTAATTTTGTCAAAAGACGCATTGCTACAGCCCCTAAATCATAAAGCGGTTGATTAACAGAAGTTAATGTTGGATAAGTATATTGAGTAATTGGTGAGTTTGCACCAGAAATGATTTCAAATTCTTCAGGAACTTTAACTCCTTTATCCATCATCGCAGACAAGAGACCAACGGCTACCGTATCATGTGAAACAGCTGCAGAGGTTGCTCCTCTTTCAAGTAAGCGTTCAGCAAGTGATTTGCCTTGTTCGTAGCTATAATTACCTTCAAAAACAAGATTTTCATCAAACTCAATATTTGCTTCAAGTAAAGCTTCTTGATAACCAACCATACGTTCAGTGTTTTCAACATCTTTCAATGAACCCATGATGTAAGCAATTTTCTTATTTCCATTTTCGATTAATTTAGTTGTTGATTGGTAAGCAGCCAAATGGTAATCAATATTAACTGATGGAATTTCTTTATCCCCATCAATTGTTCCTACTAAAACAACAGGTGTTCTTGAATTTTTAAGGGAAGTTCTAATTTTTTCATCTAATGATGAACCCATATAAACAATTCCGTCTACTTGTTTTGACAAGAAAGTTTCTAAAACTTTTTCTTCTTTTTCAACATCATTATCACTATTAGCTAAAATCATGTTGTATTTATACATGGAAGCGATATCATCAACTCCGCGGGTAATAGCTGCGAAGTATGTTGAGGTGATTGTTGGCAAGATAACACCGACTGTTGTTGTCCGTTTACTTGCAAGTCCACGTGCCACAGCGTTAGGACGATAGTCAAGCTCAGCAATAGCTTCTAAAACCTTCTGGCGCGTCTTTTCCTTCACATTTGCATTTCCATTCACAACGCGACTAACGGTTGCCATTGAGACTCCGGCGACACGTGCCACATCATAAATTGTTGTTGATTCTACCATATTTGGCTATCCTCTTTCTTTTCTTTTTATTCATAGTATTTATGAAAACCATTTTCATTTACAAATTATATCATGAACTGTAAACCTTTTCAACCTTCAAGTGTGTTTTTTTACGTGATTTTTCAATAAAAATAGCGTAGAATGGGTATATAATGTTTTTTATTTTCAGGAGAATTTAGAAAACTTATTTACATTAATATTGGAGGAACCATTTTGAGCAAAATTGAACGTATTTCAGCCTTTCTGAATGATAAAGAAGTCGATATGACTTTCATCACTAATCCGACAACTCTAAATTATCTAACAGGGCTAGCAATTGATCCCCATGAACGAATTGCTGGTTTGATGATTTTTAGAGATTCTAACCCTATGTTATTCACCCCTGCCTTGGAAGTTGAAAAAGCTAAAGAACATACAAGTGGCCTAGATATTTTTGGTTATGACGATTCTCAAAACCCTTGGGAAGTTGTTAAAAACCATGTAAAATCAGAAGTCAAATCAATTGCTGTTGAGTTCTCAGATATTCCTTTAGCTAAAACAGAAGGTTTGAAAGCACAATTTAGTGATATTAATTTTGTGAACTTGACTCCATTAATTGAACGGATGCGTTTGATTAAATCAGCAGATGAAATTGAAAAAATGAAAATTGCTGGGGATTTTGCTGATAAGTGTTTTGAAATTGGTTTTGCTACTGCTGCCGAACGTAATGGCGTCTCTGAATCTGACATTGTCGCAAAGATTGAATACGAAATGAAACGTATGGGCGTTCCTCAAATGTCATTTGATACGTTAGTACTATCAGGTGCTCGCGCAGCAAATCCTCATGGAGGACCTGAAAATGTCGAAATTCAAGAAAATAAGCTTCTGCTCTTTGACTTAGGAGTGATGAGTGGCGGCTATGCATCTGATGCAACACGTACCATTGCTATTGGTCAACCTAATGATTTTGATGCTGAAATCTATAAGATTGTTAAAGAGGCACAACAAGCGGCAATGGACTTCATCAAACCAGGTGTGACTGCTCAAGAAGTTGATGCGGTTGCTCGTGATTTGATTACTAAAGCAGGTTATGGTGAATACTTCAACCATCGTCTTGGGCATGGTATTGGAATGGATGTTCATGAGTATCCATCAATTGTGGCCGGAAATGACCTCGTCATTCAAGAAGGAATGTGTTTCTCTAATGAGCCTGGAATTTATATTCCTGGTAAAGTGGGCGTTCGTATTGAAGATTGCCTTTATGTAACTGATAATGGTTGTGAAAGTTTCACTCATACTGACCATGATTTATTAATCTTCTAATAAAATAAAATTAAAAACTTTCGCCAAATTTGGCGAAAGTTTTTTACTGACAAATAATTTTTCAATAGAAAAAATAATCATCGCAAAGATGATTATTTTTATTTTATTCACTATAATCTAAATTATCAGCATGACCAGAGCCATTACCAACAAAGAATCCTGTTTTTGCATTGATTGAGACTAAGTAACGTCCATCTGGTGCATAAAGATTATAATATCCACTAACAATTCCTGCAGGAAAACCTTGACTACCATTGGTTGTATGAATGGCAGTCGGAACTAAAATGTAATTATCACCTGTAATATAGCCGCGTTCGCGTGCTTTATTAAGCACCATTTCTTTAATTCCAGCCCCCCATGTAAAGGCAGGATCATTTGGATTAATACCAGCTTGTGGTTGAACCCGTGCCGCTGAAACTTCTAAATTCACTCCATTAGAGCTCAAACCATTGCCGTTTGTGCTGGCATTGGCATTTGAATTTGTAGAAGACGAAGCATTCGTTGTAGAACTGCTTTGACTTGTTGTACTTGATGAAGAGGTTTGAGTTCCTGCTCCTTGATTCGCTTTGGCTTCTGCCGAACTTGCAGAGGCTTGGGCCGAGCTTTCTTTAGCCACTTGACTTTTTGCTAAATCGATAGCCTGAGTTAACAATTTATTCAAAGTTTCATTACTCGTTTTAGGAGTTTCTGGAATTTTGACATTAGTCACTATTTTGGCAGCTGAATCAAGTTTTCCATCAGTAATTGCGGCACTTGTAAACAGGGCGTTTACTTTCTTAATGGCATTAATTTGGTCTGTAAGACTTTCTGTTTCTGATACTGCATTTGACCAAGCCATTGAATTTTTGTGACTATTAACTAAAGTTTCGAGCGCAGCTAAGTTTTCAAATTGACTATTTTTCAAAACATTATGTGATTTATCAGTAAAGAATGAATCATATTGTTTTTCAAATTTATCTAAGTCAGTCTGACTACTTTTCATTGTTTGAACAGTTTTAGGTTTTTGATGATTATTATACTGTGCAAATCCAACCGCACCAGCTGCAATTAAAACAATAGCACATAAACCAATGATAATCGGTGTTTTTCGATTTTTAGCTTTTCCATCAGTTGTTTTTTCCTCAGCTGATTCTTGAGGTTCTTCTTGGCTTTCGGATTTAGGAGCAATTTTTTCTGACGTCAAAACGGGAGCTACCTTATCAGCTGTAATCACTTTATCAGGAATATCAGCTGTATTCTCCTTAGGTTCTTGAACTAAGTCTGTAGGAGCTTCCTCTATTTTAGACGCTTCAGGTGTCTCCTTGGCTTCTTCATTTAAATCAGAATTTTTCTCTTCTTCTGGTTCTTTTGGTTCAGCTTCTGATTTTTCCACTTTTGAAGTTTCTGGACTTTCATCATCCTTCACTTCCTCCATAGGAACTTCATTTGCTGACATCATGATTGGGACAGTAACTTTTTCTTCTTCTAAAGGAAGCTCTTCTACTGGTTCATCAATTTCTTCTATTTTCTCAACTGATGGACTTTCTTTTTGCTCTGGCAATGTACTGACAGGAGCATCAACCATCACAACGGGGTCTAAGACAAGGTCATTTTTTCCAGCTTTTGCTTCTTCTGACTTTTTGTCAGTAACTTTCTCAGTCGCTTTTTCTTCTGGTAAGTTTGATTTTGACTCAATCTTCACTTCATCAGTCTCACTTTTATTTTCTACTGCTGAAGTGCTTTCTGAGTCAGTATTTTTTTCAATTACTGCTTTGTCTTTTGAAGCGTCTTCTGCTTCTTGTTCAAGAACTTTCTCCTGAACTTCTGCTTTATCTGCTGATGGCTCGATATGTTCTCGCTCAGACTGAATAAATTCATCTAAATTTTTATTTTTAGCATCTTCAATTTCACCGCGATGCTGACGAATATATTTATCTAAAACAGATTCATTTTCTTCATTTTCTTTGTCAACTCGTTTTGATTCTTCGACAATTTCACCCACAGTAAAATTTTGTAAATCTTGAAGTTTCAAAGTTTTTTCGCCAATTTGTTGCTCAGATTTTTGGTTGTTTTTATTCTTATTAGTATTGTTATTTTTGTTTTTATTTTTGTTTTTTTTATTTTTGTTTGACATTTTTCCTCCGAATAAGATTCCCACTATTCCAATAAAATGGTGAATCAGACAACGAGAGTTGCTCAAACTCGTCTGAATCAATTTATTGACAAACTTCTGTCAGTAAATTAATTTCACTGACAGTTATCATAAACAAAATAGCAAGATGCTAGTTCACACGATAATATCTGTCAGTAAAAAATTATTTCATCCGTTTTCCGAAATACATATACAAATCTGTTCTTAGTATTCCGTTATAAAGTTTGCGTTTTTTAGTTGCTTTTGCACCATAGTATTTTTCAAAAGCGACATCACTCGTCAAAATGTATTTACTCCAAGTTTCAAGTGGTGCAAAGGTTTTACCCATTTCACCATAAAGAGCCGCTACAGCCTCTTCATCTTCCAAACGCACCCCGTAAGGTGGGTTAGAAACTAAGACACCATCAAGCTTATCTGTTCTAAAATCTTGAAGTCGCATTTGCTTATATTTTATCACATCTGAAAGGCCTGCCGCAAGTGCATTGTGCTTCGCGATTTCAATCATTTTTCCATCAATATCAAAACCTTGAATATCTAATTCTAAATCTGTCAGAACTTGTTTTTGAGCCAAAGCTTTTTCTTGTTTCAAAATTTCTTCATCAAACCAAGGCCATGCCGTAAAAGCAAAAGGACGATTCATTCCTGGAGCCATGTTCAAAGCCAACATTGCAGCTTCAATTGTAAATGTTCCGGACCCACAAGTTGGGTCAACAAAGGCACGACTTGGATTTGCTAACCAATTAGTTAGTAAAATAATTGAAGCAGCCATGTTTTCTTTTAAAGGGGCTTCTCCTTTTTCTGAACGGTAACCGCGTTTGAAAAGCGAGTCACCAGTCGTATCAATCAGTACAGTTGCCATATCCTTGTGCAAGGCAATTTCGATAGAAAATTTTGCCCCATTTTCCGGAATGGGTACTCCTTCAGGACGATGATATGTCGTTTGTAATTTTTTTACAATAGCTTTTTTTGTAATACTTTGAATTGACGGTTCATTATGTAAAGTTGACTTCACTGATTTTGCTTTACTGACAGGAAATTGACAGCCAAATGGAATGAGCTCATCCCAAGGTAAGTCATAAACATTTTCAAACAATTCCTCAAATGTTCTAGCTTTAAATTCACCCACAACGATTTTAACACGGTCAGCAGTTCTTAACCACAGGTTAGCTTTAGCAATTTCCGCCAAATCTCCTTCAAAGAAAACTCGTGAACGGTCATCAATTGAAACATTTTCAATTTCAAGATTACGAAGTTCGCGAGCAACTAGACTCTCCAAACCACTTGAAGACGTGGCCAATAATTTGAATTTCTTTTGCATTTTTTAATCTTTCCAATCTCTGTATTATTCTTACAGACTGAGATACTATTCTATTTCACGTTACCAATTATTTATCAAAAAAAGCCGAGGCTAAAAGCCCCAGCCTGTGTCATACAGTTTTCTATAAGCCATGTTTTGTTCCAGTTCAATCCATATCAATGAATCTCCCCTTCGATAATCATCTGTCTGCCAAAATTCTTAATTTCAGCCTCAACCACGCCTTCATTTGGGCTAGTCAAGTGCCCCGACCATAAGTTTGGGTTGCTCGCTTGAGGGGTTTACCACGTTCCATTCTTAGCGTTTCCACTAAGACTCGTCTCTATGGCACTTTTACAGGCTATTCACGCATATCAAAAGACTTAGCGTTTTGGCCAGCCGTTAGGCATGACGCTCCTACCTAGGTTTATTGTTTGACCTAGCACAATCACTGCGTGCATCTCAGCAACGCGCGAGCATGGACTTTCCTCACGATTCACAAAGAATCGCGCGATTATCCGAAAACTGTTTTTTCAAAAATTAAGCAGAACTATAAAGCTCTTTTCCAAAATCCTTGACTTCACAAATCTGTGAAGCTTGCTATTTCCCTTATTTCTAAGTCCACAGCAAAACATAAAACACTTTAAATTTTATATTTTTTAGTTGTTTTCACTAGCGATGCCATTAGGGACAAAAACAGCTTGTTCTAAACGATTGATTCGTTTGAGTAAATCAAAATTACTTGGATTACGCATTTCCACTTTTGGTTTACTTGAACGTGCTTGAAGAACTTGGCTTGGATCAAAGCGTTGTGTATCATCAAGATTTGCTTGATTTGGTTTAGAAACTTGCATTTCCAATTCAGCAATCTTTTTCTTCAAAAACTCATTTTCTTCTTGGAGACGCAATGTTTCTGTCTGATAAGTTTCATAATCAGCAATAACGTCATCAAGGAGTTCATCGACTTCTTCTTTATCGTAACCACGCATCTTTGTAGAGAAGTCTGCTTCATAGATATCTTTAGGCGTAAATTTAAATGTCGGCATTTTTACCTCTTCATCATCATTATAAAATGTCCATTATTTATGATAACAGATTTTCAGTTTTTTTTCAAGGTCAACTTGATTAATAGGATATCAAAAAGATAAGCTTTATCAGCTGCACTCGTTTTTATCGCAAAATCGAGTTGAATTAAATCAGCAAGTCCTTTTTTTAAAGAACTCACTTGCAATCTTCGGACCAATTGATTAGCCAATTTCACTGGATAAGGGTGCATTTTCAGATATGAAACCTGTTGATTTTCTTGCCAACCCTTTTCTTGAAAAAGTTTGACTTGCAAATACAATCGATAAGAATTAGTCAAAATCGCTAAAATTTTAATTAAATCTTCTCCTTGTAAAGTTAAATCATGAACTAAATCACGCGCTTCATCAATTTTTCCTTTAAAAATTAAGTCAGTCAAGGCAAAGATATTATCTTGTAGTGATTTTGGAACTACTTTTTCTACATCATCTACCGTGACTTCACGCCCTAAAGCATAAGTTTGGACTAAATCAATATTTTGCTTCACTACTGAAAAACTGTCATTAGATTTGGCTGCAATTAGACTTAATACAGGTCGTGGCAGTGAAGTTTCATGACTAAAATATTGAATGAGTTCTTGTGTTTTTAATTCCTGTGCTTCAAGCAAAGTTGCTTTGGCTTTTAGTTTTTTGACAACTTTTAGACGACTGTCCAATTTTCCATAGAGTACCAACACAAGCTGGGTGGTTTCCGAAGGATTATCTAAAAAATTTTCAAAACGCTTAAGCTGTTTTTCATCTAAAATAGTTTTTTTAGCCGTTGTTAAATTGACCAAGTTTTCCAAAATAACTAGACGAGAATCAGAAAAGAAGGGAAGGGATTCCAAGTCTTCCAAGGCTAAATCGCTATTATTAGGCGTTAAGTCATAGTAGGATTGACTTAAATCTGTCGGTTCAAAATTTACAAAAGTCAATAACTGGCTTTTTAATTCTTGAACCATTTCTTTTGACTCACCAAAAATTACTAAAATTTGAGAGAGCCCTTTTCTTTTGACTTCGTTAAATTCATCAAATACAGTCATATTAATTCCTCAACAACATTATTAAAGCAAGTCCCACTAAAACTATCACTAGAATAAGCAAAGCAAAACCTATGCAGCCAAACTTAAATAGCTTAGCAAAACTCGATTTTGCATTTCTGACAATCTCATTATCAGGTACGGCAACTCTTTCTTCGATAGATTTATATTTTTCGTTGGGGTCGAAAGTGGCATAAGCTCCACCAATAAATCCCTCATCTTCCGTCATTTGATTTCCGTGCAAGGCATCATTCCATGTAATTGGCCGATATGACTCCACTCCCGGAATAAATGTTTGAGAGGAAGTGATATTTTTATCTACTTTTAATTCTTCATAAAGTGCTTTAACTGGGGCTTTCATTCCACCCTTTAAGATTTCATCATCAGCAGGTCGATTCCAAAATTCTAAGCGCATATATAGCTGACCTAAAATTTGTAAAACAGGTTCTTTGCGCTCATTTAAAACCAAAGCATCCGCTAAAACATTTTTTTCCTTGCTTGAAAGTTCTTTATTTTGCTCATCTTCTCGTAAAATTTCATAGATTTGTAGAAAATAGTGACGATAATATAGTTCTTCACTCATTCTTCTACTCCTCCAATAAATTCTCCATCCGGACTAACAAGGACTTTACGAGGAGTTGTTCCTTTAGCAGGACCAACAATTCCCTGCGCTTCTAGCTCATTCATCAAATCAGATGCGCGATTGAATCCAACTTTTAAAGCTCGTTGCAATTGAGCCGTTGAAGCTTTTTGAGCAATAATAACCATGTTTCTTGCCTCTTCAAACAACGGGTCTCCTGAGCCTGTATTTGAAGCCCCAGTTCCCACTTGGTTCTCATCCACTTCTCCAGGGTCAAAGCTTTCATCATATTGTGCCTCTGATTGATCTTTAATAAAGGTCACAACAGCTTCCACATCATCATCTGACAAGAAAGCTCCTTGCAAACGAACTGGGTGGTTTTCGTCAATTGGTTTAAAAAGCATATCTCCGCGACCAAGTAATTTTTCCGCACCATTTGTATCTAAAATTGTTCGTGAATCTGTTCCAGAGGAAACCGCAAAAGTGATACGTGAAGGAACATTTGCTTTAATTAATCCGGAAATAACGTCAACAGATGGACGTTGGGTAGCCAAAATCATATGAATCCCTGCCGCCCGTGCTTTTTGACCGAGTCGAATGATGGCATCTTCCACTTCTTTACTTGCAACCATCATCAAATCGGCCAACTCATCAACAATAACGACAATCAAAGGAAATTCAAGCATTTTTTCATCTGATTCCGCATTGTATTTTTGAACTTTCTCATTGTAACCAGCAATATTTCTGACACCATAACGGCTGAAAAGTTCATAACGTTCTTCCATTTGGTCAACAACTTTTTGAAGCGCTCTGGAAGCTTTGCGAGGATTGGTTACCACTGGAATCAATAGATGAGGTATATCATTATAAACAGATAATTCAACCATTTTAGGGTCAACCATCAAGAATTTGACTTGGCTAGGCAAAGCCTTCATCAAAATTGAAGTAATAATTCCATTAACTGCAACTGATTTACCAGAACCGGTCGATCCTGCAACCAATAAATGGGGCATTCTAGTTAAATCAAAAGTTCGAATTCCACCATCTAAAGACTTACCAAGCGGAATTTCAAGGAGTTTACTAGGATTAGTTTTACCTGCTTCCCACATCTCACGAAAACCAACCATTGCAACTTCAGCATTTGGAATTTCGACACCAACTAAAGATTTACCAGGAATTGGCGCTTCAATCCGAATATCTTTTGCTGCTAAAGCAAGGGCTAAGTCATCTGACAAATTAACCACACGAGAAACTTTTGTACCGGTTGCTAATTTGATTTCATATTTGGTAATTGATGGACCAACAACTGCTGATTCAACATTGGCACCTATTCCAAAAGATTTGAATGTTTCTTCTAAAATCCCAATATTCTTGCGGACATTTTCCCGTTCACCTGATTGATTTTTGACAGGGACTTCGGCTAATAAATCAATGGTTGGTAGTTTATAATTTCCATTGTAATTATTAGTATTCATGAAATTCACTGGTTCATCATCGACTGGATTTTCTTCTAAAACTGGATTTTCATTTTCTTCAAAAGGCGCTTCTGGAATATTGATTGGAATTTCCACAGGTGCTGAGGTAAATAATGAGTTTTCGGCTTCAGGCAAAATAGTTTGTGGCTCCGGTATTTCTTTTTCTTCTTCCAGTTTTTTAAGAGCTTTGACGGCTTTTTTAGCTTCTACTTTTTCTGCACGTTTTTCTTTCCATTTTGCTAAACGCTGATGCAAATCTTCACGCATTTTAGGAAAGAGCCCTGGAATCATGAGATAAATAGCAACAAGCCAGAGAACAGCAGCAATAATATAAACCCCTATTACTGAAAACAAGGATTTGGCGGGTTCAGTAATGATTGCTCCGATAAGTCCTGAACCAACAAAATGAATCACTCGACCGGCTGTTAAATCAGACCAAATAAGATGGAAAGTTTCATTAAGTCCCTGATGAAGTCGAATTTGAAAGACAAACATTAATCCAATAAAAGTTAAAATAATAGCTGGAATAATTCTTTTATTTTCTTTCAAAAATTGCTTACGAAAAACTGATAGAATCATTATTGCTGCCACTAAGAGAAGAAAAATAATGGCAAGTGAACCAATAAACAGGCGAACAATATTATAAAGTAAGATTCCAACAATCCCTAAGCGAGCAAGGGCAAATAAGATTAAAAGAAGCCCAACAAAAAAAGCAATCATTTTCCTTGTTGCGGCTTTTTTCTGTAGTTCTTTTTTGGTATTTCTTCTAGTTGTTTTTTTCTTTGCAGGCATTTTTTTACTTTCACTAAGAGTTTGAGATTACTGACAGACTTGTCAGTCAAATTATTATTTTTAAATGGTTTATTTTGAATATTCGTTTTGTGCAAATACTAATGACAGTCTTGTCAGTATTTTGAATCATTTAATTAAAATGATGGATAATTCCACTTACAATTATATCATAAATTTGATACAATAATTTTATGGAAAATATCAATGATTATAAGGCTTTGGCCTTCTTCGATTTAGACGGAACTTTGCTTAACAGTCAAAGTAAACTTGAACAAGAAGTCATTGAAGGAATTCACCGCATTCGTGAAAATGGTGTCTTGCCTTTTATTGCCACTGGTCGTGGTCACTTTGAACTGGATGAAATTATGGCTACAACAGGGATTACTGGAGCTATTGCTATGAACGGTCAGTACATTGTTTTAGAAGGTGAAACAATCTATAAGGAAGAAATTCCAACGGCAAGTGTTGAAAAATTACTAGATGCCGCACAACCCCATTCAGAAGCCCTTTCTTTTTACGATAGCCAAGGTTATTGGGTGAGCGAACTCACTGATTTAGCTAAAAGAGCCTATTCTTACACTCACATGCCAATGCCTCAAGTAGATGCTAGACGTTATCTTTCCCAAGAAGTCAACATGCTTTTGGTTTTAACGAATCATCTCAGTCAGGTTGAGTATTATAAAGAACAAGTGCCTGAACTCAACTTTTTCATGAATTCTCCTAGTTCAATTGATGTGACAAATAGCACAACTAATAAAGGCACGGGAATTAATCATGTCAAAGAAGTTTTGAATTTCACTGGTCAAACCTTTGCTTTTGGCGATGGGCGTAATGACCTTGATTTATTCAAAGCTGCTGACCACAAAACGGCAACGGGAAATGCAGTGCCAGAACTAAAAGAACTAGCTGATTTCATCTCTACTGAGAATACAAATCATGGAATCATCAATGCATTCAACCATTGGGGAATCTTATAATAAAAAAAGTTACTGACAAAATATCTGTCAGTAACTTTTTTATTTATTTTCGAGTACTTCTCGTCTTCGATAGACAAAAGCTAGAATGAAACAAATGGCAACTGGTAAAGTTAAAATTAAACCTGCTCCGTTAAAAACTGAGGCGAGTCCGTAAAAAATTCCAACGACTAAGAAATAAATTCCCCAACCTTTTTCTTTATTCAACCTAGCAAAAGCTATCCAATTAAGTACAAGCAAAGCGATTAAAATTAGTCCCGCAATCATTGCTGCTGTAGATAATAAGTTTTTATCAAATCCAGCATCTTGAAGTTCTGTCATAATTTCTGAACCAGTTTGCATGGAAATAATCATCCAAAAACTAAGGAGTCCCAGCAGAACAAGAATTGTAAAAATGATTGACCCAATAAGAGCAAATATTTTTGATTTAGTCATTTTTTCTCATTTCCTTTTTTATTTTTTAATTATAACATTTTTAAGCCAACAAAAAAAATCCGCCTCAAAGAGCGGATTCCTAAAAATCTTGTCAGTAATGATTTAATTTTTAAATTTACTGACAGAATTTCAATCTATTATTTTAAAGCTTGAGCAGCTGTGATGATTGCAAGTTTATAAACATCTTCTTCGTTACAACCGCGTGAAAGGTCAGAAACAGGCGCATTCAATCCTTGTAAGATTGGGCCAATGGCTTCAAAATTACCTAGACGTTGCGCAATTTTGTATCCAATATTCCCTGATTGAATGTCTGGGAAGATAAAGACGTTTGCACGACCAGCAACTTCTGAATCAGGTGCTTTTTGACGTGCAACAGCTGGGACAAAGGCAGCATCAAATTGAAGTTCCCCATCAATTTCAACTTCAGGGTGACCTTCTTTAACTAGTGTTGTTGCTTCAACCACTTTATCCACATCTTCTGATTTACCAGAACCTTTAGTTGAGAATGAAAGCATCGCAATTTTAGGGTCAATATCAAAGAGTCTTGCAGTTTCGGCTGAGGCTACGGCAATATCAGCAAGTGTTGGAGCATCAGGTTTGATGTTAATTGCACAGTCACCAAAAATATATTTTTCATTGTCATCACGACCACGAACCATAATAAAGGCACCAGAAACTGATTTTACTCCTGGTTTTGTTTTAATGATTTGGAGAGCCGGACGAACAGTATCAGCAGTTGAATGAATTGCACCAGAAACCATTCCGTCAGCAATTCCCATATAAACAAGCATTGTTCCAAAGCAATTTGGGTCTTTCAAAATTTCTTTTGCTTGTTCTTCTGTAACTTTACCCTTGCGACGTTCAACAAATGTTTCTGTCATTGTTTCAAAACGTCCACAATTTTCTGGGTCGTAAATCTCAAAGCCTTCTGGGTTAATTCCACGTGAAATCAATGTTTCAGTGACTTCTTTGACATTTCCAATAAAGACAGGTGTAATCAATCCATCGGCATTAAGACGATTTGCAGCACCTAAAATACGTGCATCAGTTCCTTCAGGAAAGACAATTTTTAAGTCTTTTCCACTAATCTTTTGTTTCAGTGATTCAAAAAGTTCCATTTTAACAATATCCCTCGGTTACAAGTTTCCTATAACCCACCGCTTTAAGTTGCGGATTTCCTTTCTGCAATTGTTACGAATTAAGTATACCATACTTTCACAAAAAAAGTAAGCATTACCATTATTGCTATTTAAGGACAAGAAGCGCTTTTATTTCAGTAATTTTTCACGATATTCACTAAATAAAAATTAAAAACTGTCAGCAGACAGTTTTTTTAGTCATTTAGAATACTAGCAATTTTTGTCGTTATAATATCGACACCAACTGTATTAGAAACACCTTCAGGTATAATGACGTCAGCATATCTCTTAGTAGGTTCAATAAACTGATGGTACATTGGCTTGACAGCTTCTAGATATTGTGTAATTACTGAGTCTAGAGTTCTTCCTCTTTCCTCAATATCTCGGCGAATTCGACGAATGATACGCACATCATCATCAGTATCCACAAAAATTTTGATATCCATTAAGTCACGCAAACGCTCATCTTCTAAAACCAAAATTCCTTCAACAATCAAAACATCAACAGGCTCTTGACGGTAAGTTTCTTGAGAGCGAGTATGCTTAGCATAATCATAAATCGGGATGTCAACCGCACGTCCGTATTGAAGCTCTTTTAATTGAGCAATTAAATAATCTGTATCAAAGGCTAAGGGATGATCATAGTTCGTTTTTGTTCGTTCTTCAAAAGTCAAATGCGATTGGTCTTTATAGTAGCTATCATGCTCAATCATCGCAATTCTTTCATTTGAAAAAGTTTCTAAAATAGCATGTGAAACACTTGTCTTTCCACTTGCCGAACCGCCAGTGACACCAATAATCAACGTTTTCTTCAAAATCAAATCTCCAAATTTTCTTCTATATATTCTACCACAATTTTTGGGCTTTTTGTCATCAACTGACAATTTTTTATTTTTTAAGCGTTCACATCAAAAACTCTTAATTTTACTGACAAAAGCTCTTAATAAGTGACATAGAATCTTTTGAATTCTTATTTTTATAATTTATTTACTTAAAATTCAATAGTAGAGCAATGACCTTTAAGAAAAAATTTGATATAATAGAACAAGATTTTAACAGAAATTTAGAATCTTCTAACGAAGATTTCTGTCCACCTATAAAGGAGAATTTGATGCTAAAACTTGGAGTAATTGGAACGAGCTGGATTGCTCGCTCATTTATTGATGCCGCACATATGACTGAAAAATTTCAGTTTTCTGCTGTTTATTCACGTCGTCTTGAATCCGCTGAGCAGTTTTCTGCCGATTTTGAAGCAATTGAGAAATTCGATAATCTTGCTGATTTTTTCAAAGCTCCACTTGATGTCATCTACATTGCTAGTCCAAACGCTCTTCACTTTGAACAAGCAAAATCCGCAATTCTAGCTGGCCATAATGTTATTGTTGAAAAACCAGCTTTCTCAAATCCTACTGAATTGACAGAAATTATTGGGCTTGCAAAAGCAAATAATGTCTTCTTCTTTGAAGCTGCTCGTAATATTCACTAACATTCATTTTCCATCATCAAAAATTTTCTTGCTGACAAAACAATCAAAGGGGCCGATTTTACTTATTCAAAATATTCGTCAAAAATGGCTCCCCTCTTAAAAGGTGAACTTCCAAATAAATTCAATCCTAAATTTTCAGGTGGACTTTTAGCTGACCTTGGTGTTTATCTCTTGTACGCTGCAATTTTCTGGTTTGGAAAACCCCAAAAAGTAACTTATGACGCCGTTATACTTCCTTCTGGAGTAGACTTAGCAGGTGTCGGTATTCTTGACTATGAAGATTACAAAGTTTCCATCAAATGTGCTGGAAACGTAAATAGCTATCTTCCTAGTGAAATCTATACAACTGATGGAACTTTGATTTTGGATGGCGTTAATGCGATTACTTCAGCCAAATTCATTGCTATGGATGGTTCAGAATCTACAATTGACATTGAAGCCCCAAAACATTCTCTTTATGATGAAGCTCTAGATTTTGCCCATATTTTAGAAAACAAAGATTTTACTGCAAGCTATGAACTGCATCAATTTGCCAATGAAGTTTCTGAAACCTCATATCAAATGCGTCAAAGTGCTGGCATCGTTTTTGATGCTGACAATAAATAAATTCCTTTAAAAGTTACTGACAGAAATATTTTTTAAGTCTGTCAGTAACTTATCTCTGGTCTCTTAGTTAAATTGGATATAACTACCGCCTCCTAAGCGGTGATTGCCAGTTCGATTCTGGCAGGGGCCATCTAAATAAAAAAGAACACCAAATCTGGTGTTCTTTTTTATACTCAATCGATTACCAATTAACTTGACAATGATTGTTATGAGCCGCTAAGTTTGATTTATTGTTCAAATATTAAAAGACGAATTTTATCAATGCTTAGTTATAAACTACCCAACTACCTGCTGGAAGTTTGCTTGCCATTGCAATTTGTTCAGCCAGAGTCATACCTGCGTATTCACCATGACCCAATAATTGGAAGGCACCGTAAGCACCTGAACTTGAATTCACACTATCAGCCATCCCATTTGATTCATGAGTGATGATATAAGCCCATTCACTAGCAGAATAGCCCGCTGCATTAGCTGTATTCGATGCCATATAATTAGCAAGAGCTTGGATGTCAATTTGTCCAGAAGTTTGGCTCGTATTAAGCCCACCAGAAACACTTTCTGCTGCTTGAGCAGGTGCAGCTGATGTAACTTTAGTAGGTTGTTCTTCAGTAGTCTTAGCAGTAGCAGAAACTTGTGTTGTTGTTCCTGTCAGAATATTATTAACTTCTGTTTGGATTGCTTTTACATCAAAACCTTTTGTTTTAAGGTTAGTGACACGAGCGTCTCCATTACCGTAATTTCCGTTAATAACTTCTATAGCAACTTCATGAGTTGATTTAGGTGTATCCGCATGAGCGATTCCGCCCCCAATAAACATGAATGATGCAACTAATCCAGTTGAAATAGCAACTTTACTTAATTTCATTTAGACCTTTCGATTTCGCCACTAAGAACATTCCATAGGACTTGATCAGCCCAGTCTATCTTCTATCATCATGGTTACTTCCCATACACATCATAAAGTCCGAACGCTTGTGTAGGATTACCGTAAGCAGTTTAACGTCATTGCACGCTATGGACGTTTCGAGATTCATTTCTTGCAAACTAATTGATCAATTTAATTTGTAAGTTAAAAAACTATTTAATATCAGCAGTAGAGTTTATCTACCACTCATGAGGCACAATTATATTATCCATTACTTAACCGAACCTTAAAAAAACTGCTAAAAAATCCTCACAAATCCGACTATAAAGCCTTTTCTTTCAAATTTAATTCTAATATTGTATTATCCATACTACGTTTTGAAATCTTTCTAAAACGCTCCCACTTCCCTTCGAATAATCATATTTTGGGCATTTCCACATAAACCCTTTCAAAGCGACTTTGCTTTTCTTCATTGATTCTTAGCCTATAATCAGTTATAATTACAATAGAAATGAAAGCACTCCAGTCAAATCGCAAACTTCTGCCCACAATGATACTTAAACTTTTTTAATATTATTAAAATGCAGAAACTTTTTTTCTCAAAAAACAAATAAATAAAAGCCGTAAAATAACGGCTGTTTTTATTAAAAATATATTTTCAGGAGTTTTTATGTCTCTCAAATCTTTTTTAGAGCTCGTCGAAATTAAAACAAAAATTGCGAGTATTTTTCCTTATCTCATCGGTATTCTTTTTAGTATAAGCTATTTTAAAATTCTAGATCTAGGACTTTCGCTCTTATTTTTGGTGGCTATGCTGCTTTTTGATATGACCGTAACTGCTATTAACAATTATCAGGATTACAAAAAGGCCAAAGATGAAAATTATAAAAAACAAGAAAACATCATCGGTCAAGCTAACCTTTCAACTAACCTTGTTGCCTTTATAATCCTTTTGATGTTAGCTCTGAGTCTGATTCTTGGATTCTCCCTCGCTTATTTTGTGGGTTGGCTCTTCTTTTTACTTGGTGGAATTGTCTTCTTCATTGGTGTTTTTTATACCTATGGGCCCATTCCGCTTTCTCGAATGCCACTAGGAGAAATATTTTCCGGTGGTACAATGGGCTTTGGAATTTTTGCAATGGTCATTTTAATTAATACTTCTCAAGACCCAATTTTTAGTCTCAATCTTGATTTTACAAATAATACTTTTAGCTTAAACGGCAGTATTTTTGCTGCTATTGCTATGATTATTGCCAGCTTACCTCTTATTTTTACCATTGCTAACATCATGCTCGCCAACAATTTACGTGATTTAGATACAGATATTAAGAATCACCGTTATACATTGGTTTATTATATTGGTCGCCCTTATGGCATTAAACTTTTCCAAATTTTGATGTATGCTTCTTATCTTGCTATTATCCATGGATTTTTATTTAGAATTTTTGAGTGGCCAACTTTGCTTAGCTTGCTTACCTTCCCTATCATTAGAAAAAATCTGAAAGCACACGAGCATCAAGTACCAAGTCCGCGAAGTTTTGTTTACTCCTTAAGAAACATGGTCTTATTTAATAGCGCCTATGCCTTTAGTCTACTTCTCTCAATCATTTGGCAATATTTAACAAAATAAAAAAAGTGATAGATATCACTTTTTTTATTTTTCATTCAGAACCAGACGAAGCTGCTCACGAGCAAGCACTTCATCTTCCCTTTTAATCAAAAATGTGAGATAATCTCCAGCCTGTAACTCGGTATCTCCATGTGGAATAATATCTTTTCCAGAACGATGCACTGACACAAGTAAACAACCATCTGGTAAATTTATCTCTGATAATTTCTTGCGGTCAGCAATTGAATCAAATTGAACAATTGTTTCAAACATCATCTGTTTATCAGAATCATCAATCTCTATTTCTTTTTCTTTCAACATTTTTTCTAGCAATGAATCATAAATTGGTTCTGCTTTTAATAAATCTGCTACAACGTATGCAATCAATGAAACAAATGCCAAAGGAAGCAAATGGTCAAATGACCCTGTCATTTCCACTAAGAGCAAAATGCCAGTCATTGGCGCTCGCACGATAGCAGTAAAGGTTCCTGCCATTGCCAAAATCACTAGATTGGCAAATAAATGACTTGGTAGATGAAAAACTGAAATCACAATTGTAGCAAAGACAGCACCCAGACTTGCTCCTAAAACTAATAATGGGAAGAAAATTCCGCCAGGAACACCTGAAGCATAAGAAATCATTGAAATAAGATACTTTCCAATGAGGACTAGACAAAGAAAACCAAGCCCCATGCCCAAACTAAAAGAATCCATTAAGTGATGGCCACTTCCAATTATACTTGGAAAAACCAAGCCTGTCACTCCGACGATTAAAAGCGTAATTAAAACGCGTAAGAAAGGACTTTTAATTTTCTTCATCAAACTTTGGCTTGTTAAAAGGGTCCAATTATAAAAAGCACCAAAGAACCCTAAAATAATTCCTAAAATAATAAGCAACCAATAATTTGACAGGTCAATAGAACCAACAATTTGAAAATGAAAAACTGGTCCGCTCCCAAACATTAATCGTGCAACCATATCAGCAACCATTGCTGAGGTCATACAAGTGAGTAAAATCAAAGGAGAGAAATATTTAAAGACTTCTTCCAGAGTGAACATCACACCTGACAATGGCGCATTGAAAGCCGCAGACAAACCAGCAGATGCCCCAGAGGCAATTAGAATCCTTTTATGGCGTTCGGTTTCGGCCAATCGACTAGAAACCATTTGACCCATTGAAGCTCCAAGTTGAACCGAAGGTCCTTCACGACCAAGAGAAAGTCCCGCAAACATTGCCAAAGTTCCCGCGATAAATTTAGCAAAAGCAGTCGTAAACCAATTGTTTTTAAAATAACCCTGCAACTGACCTTTGACTTGTGGAATTCCTGAACCTGAACTCATTGGATATCTTGTCATTAAAAAACTAATAAGCAAAGCCAAAAGAACAAGACCCAAAATAAGAAGGGGAATAAAAATAAGATGTGAACTGGTAAAACTATAAATACCCAAGCCTAAATTTTCAGCTTTTTCCAAGGCCAACCGATAAAGACTGGTCAAAAAACCCGCAGTCAAGCCCACGAGTACACTTAGAAAAAGCAGATAAAGATTTTTATTTGTTGATTTTTCTATATCTTTTAATTTCATTACTACTTCCCTACTAACGCTTATTTTAATAAATTTTTAAGCAAGATTATTATACCATAAAATAGATTCCTTATGTTTTGTACTTTTAATAATATACACACCCCTGTATAAATTTACTCAAAAAGGTACTCAATCGAGTACCTTTAATTTTTTAACTACAGATTTACTTAAAGTTTTCTATCTTTCCAAAAAAGGAATAAACCAAAGAGCATCATCAAATAAAATGGAAGTGTCAATGCAGTAATTTCTAATGGTATTCTCACAACAAAAATAAGAATAATGAGAGAAATAGATAAGACTAAACCTCTATACTTAAAAATTGATTTTGGAATTCGTGGCCAAACATAGATTTGTAGAAGAAATGCGATGACGACAATCGCCAGCCATAAAACTAAAAACATCACTCTACCTCCTTGTTAAGTTTAATTCTCTATTTTTTCATCAGAATCTCGTTTACTATCATGTATTAACTAATAGATACCTAAACCAATTAATAGAATAGAGAATAAAACTACTGGAAACAAACTACCTTTTTTTACAAAAACAAAGAAACTAAGAAGTATTACCGACGAAGCAATGATAATCAATCCTCTTTTGCTTCGGCCATAGCTGATAAAAAAAGAATCTTTATATTTTTTTCCTATTAAATAAGCCCCCCAGATTGTCAAGAGCATAACGATACTCAGCAACATTTAAAGCCTCTTTTCTAAAGTAATCAGATTATGCAGTGTAAATAAAATTATTCATCTGAGTTTTACTCTAATAATCTACATCACTTTCTTTTTGGTGGAAATTGAGAAATTCCTGTCAACAAAGAACTTCCTTCTCCCCAAGCTACTTTTCTTTCAGCTCGAAGTTCCTTATAAAAGCTCAAGACTTCTTGAGAAAGTTGAGAACTAATAACCAAGGGAAGTAAAGCATTTCTGAAATGTACTAATTCAAATTCAAAGTTTTTACTTTTTTCAATTCGTTCGCGATAGTCCAATAATATTTCTTTCTCAGATGATTTAAGTTCTGACTCATTTTTCAGAAGTTCATCAATTCGTTTTAGGATTTTTTCTTTATTTTCTTTTTCCTTTTTAAACATGTTATATTTTCTCCTTTCTACCAGTTTACTCCTTGAGCATTAAATACGTAAATTGCGGCTCCCATTGGACCTCTCGTTTGAGCAAAAACATACTTATGATTTACTTGGTCATAATAAAGTACTCCAGAAGCAGTGTTTTGAATAAATGTTAGATTAGAAGTATTGGTCCAATATCCACTATCTGAACTACCACCTTCAAATTCCATATTCATCCGTGGTAGTATTCTTAAAGGAGTTGTTACATCTTGAGAATTCGAAACAACTGAATCGGCAGACACTGATATTGAGTAAAATTCTGAAAAAACTGCTAAAGCTATTAGGATTACATAAATTTGTTTTGGTTTCATAAGAATTTCCTTCTTTCTATTATATTTTTGTACAATTTTGTTCATCCTATTAAATTTTTTTAATATATTTCTCTTTCCATTAATTTTCAAGCGCGCTTTCTTTTATCTTCAACTTCATTTTATCAGAAAAAAAGTCTCCTTTTTAAATCATTGCAGAAATGCAACGAAGTAATCTGGAGACTTTTTTATGTTAATAATTTTCCTAAAAGCTTTTGATATCGTTTTTGATAATAATCTGCTAAATCTTCATAACCAACTTGCCGAAAAACTTCAATGGCCTTTTTGATTTGCTTTTCGGCTATTATCTTATCTTTGAAACAATAGCTATAAAAACCATGCGCCAAATTTCTTAGATTTTCAACATAGAGGTCGTAGAAATCCTCTTTGGGGTAACTTTTTTGCAAGATACTTCTAGCTGAGTCACGAGCTCCTTTTGAGGAAAGCAAAACGACCGCTCGATACGAAGATTGAAGAACTCTTCTGCGATATTTAAAAACACCATATAAATGTTTACTCTTCCCCCAGAGTTCTTTCATCAAATACATAATTTCTCGTTCACTGAAACTGCCCAAAGTCAGATAAAAAATCGAAAGTTCAAAATATCCCCATTCTCCAACATCATAGAGATATTCAACCACATCATCAGCTTCCCTTTGTGTCAGTATATCATAACGACTTTTAGCACAATAAGCAAGCATTTTTGAATCATATTCCATAGCTTCTAGATAGAGATTGTGAAGTTTATCGACGTCATCTGCAATATCCGCAAGAATTATATCTTCTAAAAATTCTTCTTTATAATCCATTGAAAAATTATTGATAAAATGTTCATACTCAGCTAAAGTCACATTCATCTCTTGCAAAGCACTATCCAAGCGTTCAAAACTTATCATGGTTTGACCTAATTCAAATCTTGATAAACTCGCTTTTGAAATACCTATTTCTGAAAAATGAGAAAGCGAAAAATTCTTTTGTTCTCGTAGTTTTTTAAAAATTTCCCCATAACGTTTATAAGGCATATTTTTTCCTCGAAATTTTTCTTTTTTATTGACCGATTACTTTTTACCAATACGAATATTTGATTTAGGTTTTTTGGATTTAGTGGCAAAATGGCTTGCGATTGCTCCACCACCATGTTTTTGATATTCTACGGCAACAAAGCCAGCTTTTCTAAAAAGTTCTTCAAGCGTCTTGGCATCTGGAAAATCTTCTGCTGATTTTTGAAGCCATTGATATTCTTTTAAAGATTTGGCAAAAACTTTACCAAAAAAGGGCATGACATTTTTAAAATAAAGTTCAAAAGCTTGTTTATAAATTGGTAAGGTTGGGTGTGATGTTTCGATACAAACCACTCTGCCCCCTGGTTTTAAGACACGAAAAATTTCTTTTAATACAGTAAGATAGTCAGGTGTGTTTCTTAGCCCATAACCAATCGTAACTACATCAAAGCTTCCTTTTTCAAAAGGTAAAGCCATCGCATTTCCTTGTAGAAATTCAATGTTTTTCTTCGCTTCTTCTTTAAGTTTAGCCTTAGCAATTTCGAGCATATTTTCTGAAAAATCAAGACCAATTACTTTACCAGAAGGGCCAACACTTTCAGATAAATCAAAAGTCCAGTCTCCAGTTCCACAACACAAATCAAGAATAGACAGACCAGTTAAATCTCCCATTCTTTTCATTGTTTTAGCCCGCCATAAATCATGCTGTTTAAAACTGATAATGGCGTTCATTTTATCATAATCTGATGAAATACTATTAAAGATTTCTTGCACACGTTCTTCGTTTACTTTAGTCATAGACTTATTATAGCACAACTTCTATGCTACTATTTACTGATTATGATTGATAAAATATAAAAAAATTACTGGCCACAAGGTCAGCAATTTTTTATATTTTAATGGAAGAAATGACTCTTACTTCCGATTTCAGAAATTTTCTTCGTTTTATCTTCAAAGTGTGGGAAGAGAAAGGCCCCAATTGCAACAAATACAATTGATACTGCCACAAGGATAATTATTGCAAACCAAGCGTTTGGCCAATAAATCCCTCCAGCCGATTCTCGTAAAAGATTAACAGCGTGGGTAAATGGTAAATAAGGATTAATGGCTTGGAAGAATTTTCCAGAAACTTGGATTGGATAGTTCCCACCACCACCAGAAATGGAAAGTACAAGGATAATAATCGCTATTCCTTTACCAACATTACCAAATAGCGCGACTAGGACATAAACCATAATCATAAAGGCGATGGATATCAGTAAGGCAAAGAGGACGCTGTAGAATGGGTCTCGTACATCTACCCCTAAACCAAAGTAGTTTCCTAAGGTTACAATCAAGGCTTGAGCAAGTCCAATGGCTACGAAACTTCCCATTCGAGCAAAGAATTGTTCACGTTTAGAATAACGTTTTTTATCTTTATCTGATAGATGAACCTCTGTTGTTGCCAAACTTGAAAGTAAGACTGCACCGACCCACAGACAAAGCGCTGTGTAAAAAGGTGTACTTGCCGAACCATTGTTGGCAATAGGATAAACTTGATTTTCTTGCACTTCTACTGGTTGGGTCAAAAAGTCACTCTCTTTAGTAGCATCAAGTTTTAGAAGTTTAACAATCTCTCCTAAATCAACTTCTTTTTCACCTTTTTGAATGGCTGTTGCTGCTTTTTGAATGCCCGATTTGATTTCAGGCCAGTCATTTTGGATTAAACTATTGGCTTGATTCAAAGTAGACTCGACGTCAGGCATTTTCTCATTTGCCATTGTTAAGGTATCTGTTAAATCTTTACGAACACCAGCATAATCATTTTTAAAGAAATCAGAAGCTGTGCCCAACTTACTTTTAAGGATAGGGAACTCATTTTTATAAAGACTAGCCCCTTCATTAATTGCATTGACAATTGTCGTCATATTTCCATTTAACATCAAGTTTGCATCATGAATTTCTTGTTTGATGGCTGGCATTTCACCTTGATATTTTTCTAAAATGGTAATAGCATTAGAAACTGTTTGACTTGTTGAATTTAGTAAAGCTTCAAAGTCAATTTGTTGAGCCTGATTTAATAAACCTTTGGCATCAGTGATTGTTTTAGTCAGTGTTGTCAAAGCGTTACTGATAATTGAGTTAATTTCATCTGGATTGATTTGATTTGCGATATTAGCTATATTAGTAACTAAACTATTAATTTCGTCCAAATAGTTTTTAACATCAGAGACATTACCAGTTTGAATCAAATCGTTAAGATGATTCATTCTGTCACTAAGGCTTGAAAGTAAGGAATCTAAGTTAGTTAGTTTTTCAATAACTGAATCTAAATCATGACTTCCGTTACTTTCTTGAATTTGCTTAAGGTAATCAACTGTTGTTTTAATTGACTGTCTTTGTTGATTAATATTGGTAACAAAGTCAGTGATAAGGCTATTAATTTGTTGCTTTTCTTCTGACGTAAGTTGATTATCATCTATCGCTTTTTCAATTGTTGAAATAATTGTTGACGTATCACTAGAAAAATCTTTAATAGATTCCAATGCCACTTTAACACTACTTGTAATTGACGGAAGTGCCTGTTGCATTTTTGTTGCAGCATCAAGGGTTATTGTCCCTAAACTATCTGCATCTTGTCCTAATTTTTGAATGTCTGGCATTGATTTTTGAACTTGATTGATGATTTGCAAGCCGTCTTTTGCTTCTTGAATTCCTTGGGTCATAGTACTTTCAACTGACGCAAAGTCTTCATCAATCATCGAAATTTGTTTACCAGCGTTTTGAATTTCAGGAATTTTTTCTTGAAGAGTCAAAACAAGTGACAAACTTTTATCAATTTCAGGCATTTTATCATTCAAACTAATTACTTTTTGACCTAAAGAATCAACTTCGGGTAAATAAGTAATAAATTCGTTAGCCTTAGCCAGTTTTTCTTTGATTTCTGGCATTTTACCATGAAGGTCAACCACTTGTTGGGTGTATTTGTCAATGGTTCCTAGATTATCGTTTGTTGATAAAATTGCTGACTTAACCTTTTGAATGCTGACCATATTTTTATCAATATCGTAACCAATCGTATTAAAGGTTTTTAAGAGTGTACTACTTGCCGTATTAATAAACTCTTCAGAAATCTGTGATTGAAGAGATGAAGCACCCTTAGAGGTTATTTTGGGAGCAATAGCATTTATCTTTTCATTAATAGAATAAACTATTTGTGGCTTTTTAATATCACCGGTTGTAAAACTTAAAAGGTCTTTTGAAAAATCCTTTGGTAAGTAAATTCCAGCATAGTATTTTCCGGATTTAACTCCTTTGTCCAATTCTGCTTTAGAATCTACAAATTTCCAACCTAATTGATGATTTTTCTTTAAATTCTTCAGAACTTCATCACCAATGTTTATGGTTTTATCTTGAAAACTAGCAGGTTTATCTGCACTGTAGACTGCAATTGGCAATTGCGAGGTATTGGCATAAGGGTCCCACAAGGCTTTAATGTTAAACCAAGCATATAAAGAGGGAATTATCATTAAGGCAACGATTAAAAAGGTCGCCACAGGATTTTTAAAAATTCGTTTCCAGTCTAGGGCAAACAACTTCCAGGTATTTTTTATACTTTTCACTTCTTATCCTCATCATTCTTATCTCACTTGTAACTTTTTAAATTTCTTAAATATCATCGAGGCTTTTTCATACTTCATGACTGCGGATTTAAAAATTACGCAATACACGATTTTATCATATTTCATAAAAAAGTTCTAGCACTGCTTCCTTTTAATGGACACTTGCCTAACTATTGTAAATTTTTCTTGATTGATAAAAAACTCAAATTCAAAGAAATGTTTATTTGATAAAAAAAGAGGGAAAATCCCCCTTTTATCAATCATTCATTTGTTAAATCTTCACCATTACTTGCAATCATTTTTTTATACCAATCAAATGACTTCTTAGGTGTTCGTTTCAAAGTTCCTTTACCGAAATCATCTCGGTCAACATAGATGAATCCGTAACGTTTACTCATTTCACCAGTGCCTGCTGAAACCAAGGCAATACATCCCCAAGAAGTATATCCGAGTAGCTCAATACCATCAAGTTCAACCGCTTTTTTCATTTCTTTGATGTGAGCAGCCACGTAATCAATTCGATAGTCATCTGCTACAAAACCATTTTCATCTGGTTTATCTAGGGCTCCTAAACCATTTTCAACAACAAACAATGGTTTTTGATAACGATCATAAATAGAATTCATTGTAATTCGGAGTCCAATAGGGTCAATTTGCCAGCCCCATTCACTTGCCTTTAAATAGGGATTAGTGACAGACTCAAAAATATTACCAGCTGACTTATCTGCGTCCTTGTCTTTTATCTTAGCCACTCGACTAGAATAATAGCTAAATGAAATAAAATCAACAGTATTTTCTGCTAAAATTTCTAAATCACCCGCTTCAATTGGAAGTTGAACATCCTCACGTTCTAATCTTTTTAGAAGATAGTTAGGATATTTCCCACGCGATTGAACATCAATGAAAAAGAGATTGTCATGATTTTGTTTTTGAGCTTCCAACACATTTTCTGGATTACAATCAAATGGATAATATTCGCCAGCGGCCAACATACAGCCAATTTTATTTTCTGGATCAATTTCATGAGCTATTTTTGTTGCCAAAGCTGAAGCCAAAAGTTCATGATGAGCAGCCAAATACTTGGCTTGTTCTTTATTTTCCCCTTCTTCAAAGACAAGTCCTGCCCCCATGAATGGAGCATGGAGTAGCATATTAATCTCATTAAATGTCAGCCAATAGCGAACCAATCCTTTAAAGCGAGTAAAAATTGTTCTCGCCAGATTTTCATAAAAGCCAACCATTTTTCGGTTACGCCAGCCCCCATATTCTTTAATCAAATGAACTGGACAATCAAAGTGAGTAATGGTAACTAACGGCTCAATTCCTAAACGTTTGCATTCTTTAAAAATATCTTCGTAAAATTGCAAGCCTTCTTCGTTTGGTTCTTGTTCATCTCCTTTGGGGAAAATTCGTGTCCAAGCAATTGACATTCGATAGGTCTTAAAGCCCATTTCAGCAAAAAGGGCGAGGTCATCTTTCCAATGGTGATACATATCAATCGCTTCTTTTGCAGGATAGAAATGTTCCTCGTCAAATTCAAGGTGCTTCATTTCCCCTGTAATAATTGGAAAACGGTCTTTTCCGTGAGGCACAAGATCAACGTTAGCAAGTCCACGTCCTCCTTGATTATATCCGCCTTCACATTGATTAGCTGCGGTAGCTCCGCCCCAGAGAAAATCTTTACTAAATGGCATAATAGATGACACTCCTTTTTTATTCTTTTTTTCATTTTACCATTTTTTAATTGTTTTTGATATCGATTTCATCTTGTTTTTTATTAGAATTTTTTCAATAAATAAAAAAGACTCAAAACTATTTTGAGTCCTCTTCTTCTTTTTTTTCAGGCTCTGCCCAATTACGACGGAGACTAAAATGTTTTGGAACTAAATCATAACCTGGTTGGCAAAAAGGGTGACAACGTAAAATCCGTGCTGTTCCCATCGCCAATCCTTTGGCTGGTCCATGTTTTTCTATTGCCTGAATCATGTAATTGGAACAGGTAGGATAATAGCGACAGGCTGGGGGAAAGACTGGAGAAATCCAACGTTGATAGCCATGTACTGCTTTCACTAATACTTTTTTCATCTATTTCACTTTATTATTAAGAAAGAATCTATACTTATTCTCCTTAATTTTACTGACAGACTAGTCAGTAATTTATTTTTTACTGACAGAAATGATTGAGAACTTTGTCAATAAAAGTTTTTATTTTGAAAGGCTCAGAATATCAGCAACCATCAATTCAGGGGTAAGGTGGTAGCGGTCATAAAGTTCAGCAACAGGAACAGAATCATTAAATTCACGTTTCGCTCCAAAATTTAAAACTTTCACATCATATTTCCCGAGGAATGAGGCTACTTTTTGACCAAATCCTCCGTCAAGAATTCCATCTTCGATAGTGGCAATCACTTGATGATTTTCAACTAAGTTTTCAAGGAAAGCTTGGTCCAAATCATTGATGAAAATTGGATTAACAAGTGTAGGATTAACTCCATTTTCAGCTAAAATCTTAGCGACTTTTTCACCATGTGAATAAAGTCCACCAAGAGCCAAAATGGCAACTTTTTCACCAGCTTTTGTCATTTGATATGAACTCGTCGAAAAATCTGTTAGAACTGTTGGACGTGATTCTAATCCATGTTCTGGCATTTGAATAACGACTGGTTCTTCATGTTGGTCAAGTGCCCAATCGAGAATTGAAATGAACTCTTCTTCAGATGTTGGAGCAAGATATTTGATATTTGGAATGTTTGAAATCCAAGTCATGGCTGATGAGCCTTGGTGCGTTTCATCTGAACCTGAAATAACCCCACCTTTAACAATGACAATCGCTGGTTCTTCATTAATTGCTAAATCATGCCAAAATTGGTCATAAGCTCGTTGCACAAAGGTCGAATTGTGGAAAATGATTGGACGAGCACCAGCTGCAGCCATTGCCCCACCAAATGTTATGGTAAATTGTTCGGCAATTCCAGCATCAATATAACGGTCTGGATATTTAGCTGCAAATTGTTTCAAGCCAAAAATTCCAGGGATTGCTGCATTGATAGCTACAAGTGGCAAACCTTCTGAAACTTTTTTGTCCATGTAATCTAACATGATAGAGCTATAAGATTTGCCAGAATCAGTCACTTTCGATTGACCTGTTTCAAGATCAAAGGGCATATGCCAGTGGAAAGCTTCCTTTATTTTCAAGGGCTGGTTGGTAACCGCGACCTTTTTCAGTATGAATATGAAGAACGATTGGATGGTCAATATCTTTTACTTCTTCAAATAAGTTGACAAGTGATTCAATATCATTTCCATTTTCTAAATATTTATAATCTAAACCAAATGTTTTAAAGAAGTTATTTTCAGCTTGACCATTTGTCTCCCGAAGTTCGGCTAGATTACGGTAAAGTCCCCCATGGTTTTCAGCAATTGACATTTGATTATCATTGAATAAAATGATCAGGTTTCCTTGGAAATCTCCAGCGTTATTGAGAGCTTCCATAGCAAGTCCACCTGAAATTGAACCATCGCCAATTACCGCAATAATATTTCCTTTATCCTTTGTCAAATCACGCGGTTTGGCATAACCTAAGGCATTAGCAATGGATGTTGAGGTATGTCCAACCGTGAAAAAGTCGTGCTCAGACTCTCTTTGACTGGTATAAGGAGTAATGTCATGGAAATGTCCATCAGTAAATCCATTTTTACTTCCAGTCAAAATTTTGTGTGGATAAGTTTGGTGGGAAACATCCCAAATAAACTTATCAACTGGTGAATTGAAAACTTTGTGAAGGGCAATTGTTAATTCAGTCACGCCCAAATTTGGACCAACGTGACCACCGACATTTGATACTTTGTGAAGGACTGCTGCTCGAATTTCTGAAGCTAATTCTTCTAATTCTTCATTTGAAATATTTTTTAAATCTGCTGGGCTGTCTATTTTTTCTAAAACTGACATTTTTGATTTTTCTCCTTTATAGATTTACTTAGTTTTTACTGACAGTATTCGCCTTTAAAAAACTAGTAAATTGACTGACAAAATTGTCATAATTTGGATGATACTATTATCTTATCATAATTTGTCAGTAATTTTTTTCTCTCATATTTTACAACTTTTGGAAAATTTTTGCAGGATTTGAAATTGTGCTGTCCACACGAATCTTGACAATGAATTTTGTTCCTTTAGGTTTATTATCTTCAACTGTTATTTTCCCATTATAGGCTTCAACAATTTGTTTGGCCAAAGAAAGTCCCAAACCTAAGCCACCTTTTTGGCGAGTTCGTGCTTTATCTACTCGGAAAAATCGGTCAAAGATTTTTTTCTTATCTTCATCAGAAATTCCTTCACCATTATCAGCAACTGCAAAAGTTAGGAAGCCACCATTTTTTATCACGTCCACCGAAATTTCACCTTCACTGTCAGTATATTTCAAGGCGTTATCAAATAATATCGTCAGCAGCTGCTTAATGAGCGCTTGGTCCAAATTAACTGTGCCTTCTAATTTCAAGTTTCCTGAAAACTTTTTGCCTGCATTTTCGGTAAGCATTTCATAACTATTGAAAATATTTTCAAAGTAGGTTGCCGTTGTGGGCTCTGGTTCAATCTTTATTCCAGAATCCCGTCTTGTCAAGTTCAACAGATTTGAGGTCAACAACCGCATATTACGAACTTCGGATAAACTTTCGGAGATATTTTCAGATTCGTCTATAATTGTTGCCGTTGGTTTTTGGAAAAGTAATTCTAGGCGATTTTGCAAGATTGCTAAAGGCGTTCTCAATTCATGTGACGCATTTTCAACAAACTCTTTTTGTTTTTCATAAGCCGCTAAAATTGGTTTTAAGGTCCAATTTGCAAGATATAGACTGATAATTACTGACAGAATCCAGAAAGTAATCATTGTGGTCACGATGACCCACATCGCCCGACTCATTGCATCTTGAATTTGATCCACATTTGAAAATATCTGCACGTAAACTGGCGTGACTGTCCCATCAGAATTTGTAATAATAAATTGCGAAGTGGTCAAATACCGATAATGCCAGTTATCACCATAGGGATTTTTTACTGAAACAGTCTGAATGGTATTAATTTGCTTTTCATTAAATTTCATAGCCTTTTGCAAACGACTCATCACAAAGTTGGTACTGATTCGTCCGTTTGATTCTGATGAGGGCATGAAACTCTTTCCTTCTGAGTCATAAAAAATAACACTATTATTTGGCCCATAAAAGCCACTATCTTGTGAATCACTCGTACCAAATTGATTATTGGCAGCTTCTTCCAAAAACACTCGATTTTGAGCTAAATTATGTAAATTTTGGTCAGTCGCCCTGTACATTCCCAATTGCATGACTTGAATAATAATCACGGCTAGGGCGACAAAGATCACTGTAAAAGCTAGAAAAAAATGAAGGAAATTTTTCCCATCATTTTTTACGATAGCTGAAGATTTAACTTTTTTAATTATATTCTTCAAAGAGGTCTCATTTCTAGATAGATTTACTGACAGTTCTTTTAGCTAGCGATTTATTGACTCCCTTTAGCATTGGAGCCATCTCGTTAGCACTGACTTATTGGACAAGCTGAGTTCATATCTACGTTAAGCTTGCGGCTTGGCACAATAAACTGGCCGAAGTCACATTTTTAGTTTATAGAAAAGTTTTTATAAATCCATAAGCTGTCAGTAAAATTTTATCTCAAGATATAGCCAACATTTCGCAAAGTTGAAAGATTATTGACAAATTCTGTATCTTTCAATTTTTTCCGGATTTTACTCATATAAACCTCAACAACCGTCACAGTTGTGTCACTATCATAACCCCAAATTCGGTCAAAAATCTGCTCTTTTGGCAAAATAACATTTTGGTTTTGCATTAAATAAACAACTAAATCAAACTCTTTACCAATTAAATCAACAGGTTGGTCATCAACTAAAGTTGATTTATTTGATAAATTCAAACGAATATTTCCATAAGACAAACCATTGGAATCTTCCAATTTCCCTGTCCGTTTTAAAAGTGCTTGAATTCGTGCTTTAAGTTCATCTAAATAGAAAGGTTTTGTTAAATAATCATCTGCCCCAATATCAAAACCATGCATTTTATCATCCAAAGATTCTTTGGCAGTCATAATTAAGACAGGTGTATCCACATTTTGTTCACGGAGTTCTTTTAAGACTTCAAAACCATTTTTTTCTGGAAGCATCAAATCAAGCAAAATCAAATCATAAATTCCCAATTCTGCTTCGTAGAGTCCTTCAACTCCATCATAAACTTGTTTCACTTGTGCAAAAGATTTTAAGAAATCGTAAACAGATTTAGAGAGTGATAAATCGTCCTCCAATAATAAAATTTTAATCATTGAATCCATCCCTTTTCACATTTTTTAAGGCAAATAATTTATAAATTATTTTTGGTTAAATTGGCCGAAAAGTCAATAAAACCGCGCCCAATCCTTTCTATTATTTTACACTATTATCATATTTTTGTCTTGTACTAGGCTTAACCCTATCTTAAACAAAACTAAAAAAGCTAGAACTCAAATTCTAGCTTTTGTTGATTCCCGAACAATTAATTCAAAAGGAATGATTGTTTTTTCTGGTAAGTTTTCTTTATTATCTCGTAAATCTAAAATTTTCTTGATGGCACTTGCCCCTAATTGTTCAATATGAATATCAAAGGTTGTGAGATAAGGGTGAATCATTGCCCCAAAAATGGAATTGTTGTAAGTAACGAGACTTACATCTTCTGGAACATTTAGTCCTTGACTTCGTAAACGCTCCACCACTTTTAAAGATAGGACATCATCCATAACCACTAATGCTGTTTCATTTCTTAGTGAAAAATTACTATCCATGAATAATAAATCGTGGCTGAGACCTAATCTTTCTGCTTCATCTTTAAAGCCTTGATAACGCTCTTCAAAAACTTCTGTTTCTTTCGTATCTGTTACAAATGATATATTCTGATGATTTAATTGGGCTAAAAGCCGAACAGCTTCACGTCCAAGGAGCATATTATCATTATCCACATGTGTAATTTCGTTTTTACCTTCTGTTGGCGTCCCTACTAGAACAAAAGGAACCTTATTTTCTAAAAGATAATCTCGAACTTCATCACTTTTTCCAGCATAAAGCACAATGAATCCATCAACCCGTTTTTCGGATAATTGAAGTTCAACTTGCTTCTTTAATTCTCCGACCGAATGTCCCGTCGCGATAGCAATCGACACATCATAATCCCGAGCGGTTTCATTGATTGAGGTCAAAATTTTCATAAAGAAAGGTTGACTTGTTTTGTCGGCGACCGGGGGAAAGACAACTCCAATGGTATTTGTTTTCCCAGAAGCTAAAATCTGAGCCGCTGCATTACGACGATAACCCAATTCATGCATGGCTTTGCGAACTTTTACTTTCGTTTTATCCGAAATTTCTGAACTGTCTTTAATGACTCGACTTACCGTGGAAGCATTGACACCAGCTTTTTTTGCAACATCTTTAATTGTAACTGCCATATTTTCACTTAAAACTAGCCGAAGCTAGCTCAACTCAGCGCTCCTTTCTCTATTCTTTTTTGAATCTTTCAAATTTTATTTTGCCAAATTTTAGACTAATTTTCAACTATTTTTTAGATTTTTGATAAAAAAGTCATCCAAAGCAATCAAATTACCTTGTTTTCGTAATATAAGAATCACTCAATTCTACAGTTTCATCATAAATCTTAAGACTTAAAGATTGTCCACGCAATAATTCAATTTTTACTTCTTGACCGACTGAAATTTTCAATAAACGTCCACGATAGTTAATGTGGAAGGCATATCCTGTCCATACTTGTGGTAAAAATGGTGCAAAACTCAATTGAGCCTCCCAAGTTTTCATTTGAGCAAATCCATGAACAATCGCCAACCATGAACCAGAAATAATCACCAATATGTTACACCAAGAAAATCTAACTCTAAAATATGATGAATACAGCCATTCTTCTTATAGAGATATATTAAATAATCTTGAAAAAAAAATCAACTACACCATCCGATAAAAATATGTCTGACTTTATAATTTTAGACTATCTCAGCCAAAACATTGAAAACGAATCAATAACAACTTTTTTTCAGCATATTATCTCAACAATTGAAAGGAACTATGACTCACTCATTAAAATCCATCATAAATCTTTATTTAGTAGGTACGCTATCCCAAACAACGATAATGATTTTTTATTAAACGATGAAAGAAAAAGTATTAAATTTAAATTATATGATTATAAACCCGAATTGCTAGTTAAGTTCATTGGAAAATAAATAAGTCGTGCTATCCTAATCTTAAACCACTAAGCATTAGAAAGCGCACGACTTATATGACTTATAATAGCACACTCCCAAAAGTTTTTGTTTATTTACTGACAACCATTGAGACGCTTTATCAAACGAGGGTTCCCCTTGAGGTTCAAAACCGAAAGAACGTCCATCTCGCAACATCAGATTGCTTAGTTATCGCTTGTTACCTATGGGGCGTACTGCATTTTAGTGAAACGCTTAAAGCTAAGCACCAATTGGCTCAAAGTTTATTTCCTAATTTCCTAGAATATTCTCGCTTTGTCCGCC